>NZ_JBJIAJ010000003.1:0-384979 GCF_045310925.1 Mycobacterium sp. SMC-15
GGCGGGGGTGTCCTCGTTTGGGGTGTCGGGCACTAATGCGCATGTGATTGTGGAGCAGGCTCCCGATGTTGAGGTTGCTGCGGCGGGTGCTCCCGCGCCGGTGAGCACGTTGGTGGTGTCGGGGAAGTCGCCGGCGCGTATCGCGGCAACCGCCGGAGTACTCGCACAGTGGATGCAGACCGATGGTGCTGGTGTGTCCCTGGCCGACGTCGCAGTGACCCTGCAGCAGAACCGAAGCCGCTTCAAATACACCGCGGGTGTATGCGTTCGCGACCGCGCCGCCGCGGTGGCCGGCCTGACGGCGCTGGCTGCTGGCGAGTCCGCGCCCGGCGTCATCGAGCCCCGGCCGCGTCCGGCGACATCTCGGCCGGTGTTTGTGTTTTCGGGTCAGGGTTCGCATTGGGTGGGGATGGGTCGTCGGTTGTTGGCCGATGAGCCGGTGTTTGCCGATGCTGTTGCTGAGTTGGAGCCGCTTTTTGCCCGGCAGGTGGGTTTTTCGCTGCGTGAGGTGATTGAGCAGGGCGTTGAGATTTCTGGTGATGCGCAGGTGCAGCCGGTGATCATGGCGTTGCAGTTGGCGTTGGCTGCGTTGTGGCGTTCGTATGGGGTTGTTCCGGATGCGGTGATTGGGCATTCGATGGGGGAGGTGTCTGCGGCGGTGGTGGCCGGGGCGCTGACGCCGGAGCAGGGTTTGAAGGTGATCGGGGTGCGGTCGGCGTTGATGTCGCGTCAGGCCGGTCAGGGTGCGGTGGCGTTGTTGGAGTTGGATGCCGCCGCGGCCCAGGAGTTGTTGGTGGGTTATCCCGGTGTTGAGGTGGCGGGGTATTTGTCGCCGCGGCAGACGGTGGTGGCGGGTTCGCCGGCGGATGTGGATGCGGTGATTGCTGCGGTGGCTGCTGCGGAGCGGTTTGCGCGGCGGGTGAATATGGAAGTGGCTTCCCATACCGCGTTCATGGATCCGATCCTGGATGAGCTGCGTGCCGAGTTGGCCGACCTGACCCCACAAATGCCGCAGATCCCGTTCATATCCACGGCGGTGGATCCTGCGGGGCCCACGCCGCGTTTGGACGCGGACTACTGGGTGGCCAACGTGCGCAAGCCCGCGTTGGTCAGCCAAGCCGTGACCGTGGCGGTCGCGGAGCACGACACGTTCATCGAGATCAGCCCCCACCCGTTGCTGACCCACTCGATCACCGAGACGGCCGAAGCCGCCGCCGCCGAACCGGTGACCGTGGCCTCGACCCTGCGCCGGGGCGACGACGAAACCCTGAGCTTCCATGTTCAGCTCACCGAACTCGGCCGGCATGCCGGCGACACCAACGCTGCCAATCCCTCCCAGGCCGGCGGATTCGCCGAACTGCCGACCACCCCCTGGCAGCACAGCCGGCATTGGCTCGCCCCGCGTGGACCAGCTACTCAGGCCCAGGACGTGCATCCACTGCTCGGTGTGCACGTCGAGATGCTCAGCGGCGGCGACCACATCTGGCAGAACGATCTGAGCACCGAGACGATGCCGTGGCTGGCCGAGCACCCGGTGCACGGACAGTCCGTGGCGCCGGCGGCGGCGCTGATCGAGATGCTGGTGGCAGCGGGCAGCGAGGCGCTCGGCCGACCCACCGAGTCGATCGCGGTGACCGGCATACAGATCGAACAGCCGCTGGTGCTGGAGCGCGGGATGCAGGTCACCACCCAGCTCAGCGGCAGCGAGGGGCAGACCCGGGTCGAGATCCACGCCCGCGCGGCCGGCGAAGCATGGTCCCGGCATGTGGTCGCCGACATCTCGCCGGCACCGGCCGAGCGGGACGGTTCGGCGTCCCAAGAGGACTCCGCGCACAGTGTGCTCACGTTGCCCGACAGCGTGGCCACCCATCCCGCCTACCGCCTGCACCCCGCATTGCTCGATGCCGGGCTGCGGCAACTGGCGGCGGCTATCTCGGCCGAGGGGATCAGCTACGTGCCGACGGCGGTGGCCGCGGTACGGGTGTTCGCCCCGGCTGGGCGCCAGGTTGGTTGCCACGCCGAAGTGACCAGTCACGAAGACCAGGTGGCCGTTGGCCGGGTCGTCCTGAGCGATGAGGCGGGCGCCGTCCTTGCAGAGCTCACCGGCATCGAGCTGCGCCCGCTCGATCCCCGGTCCCTGCGGGTGCCGCTGGATCAGAAGCTCTTTGCCACCGAGTGGGCTCTGTCGCCTGCACCCGACGCCGCCGGGGCTGCCGACGGCAGCTGGCTGGTGCTGTCCGAGCCGTCGGCCGGTGAACTCGCCGCGCAGTTCGGGGCACGCCTGGGCGGCCCGAATCGCAAGGTTGTGACCGGCCCGTTCGCCGACGAACCGGCCCTGACTGAAGCGGTTGCACGTGCCGCCGCCGACCCCGCGCATCCGCCGGCCGGCATCGTGGTCTTCCTGGACCGGCGCGGATTCGACGGGTCCGACCCGGAAGGCGCACTGGCTCGCGCCCGCGAGCTCGTCTGGACGGCTTCATCGACGGCTCGCGCAGCGGTCCAGGGCTGGCCGGCTGCGACCGGAGCCAACAAGCCGCGGTTGTGGCTGGTCAGCCGCGGCGGGTTGGCCTTCGGCGATCGTGAGCCGCATGAGCCGGCTGACCCGGCTATCGGCGCGCTCAAAGGTGTGGTCCGTACCTGGCGCTTCCCCGGCGAACTCGCCCGGGTGCTGGCCGATGAGCCCGACCTGGGCGCCACCCTGGTCGACCTGGACGCCTCGGCGGACACCGCGGCCCTGGCCGACGCCCTGCTGGCCGAACTGGGCGCTCCGCTGCGCGACGACGTGATCGCCTGGCGCGGCGGACAGCGCTACACCGAACGGCTCACCCGGGCCACCCTCGACGGTGCCGAGACGATCCAGGCCCCGCAGGCCGAGGTGCGCGCCGACGGCTCCTACCTGCTCACCGGTGGTCTGGGCGGTCTGGGCATCGTGGTGGCCCGCTGGCTGGTGGCCCGCGGCGCCGGCCGAATCGTGCTGAACGGCCGCAGCGAGCCCGCCGAACAACAGCGCGCCGTCCTGGACGAACTGGCCGCCGGAACCGAGGTGGTCTTTGTCGCCGGCGACATCAGTTCACCGGGAGTAGCCGACGCTCTGGTGGCCGCCGCGCAGGAGACGGGCAAGCCGCTGCGCGGTGTCGTGCACGCCGCCGGTGTGCTCGGCGACGGACTGGTGACGGCCGTGACCCGCGAGAGCTTGGAGAGCGTCTGGTCCGCCAAGGCCGTCGGCGCCGCCCGGCTGCATGCGGCGACCGCAGCCACCCAGCTTGACTGGTGGGTGGGTTTCTCCTCGATGGCCGCGCTGCTGGGTCTGCCCGGCCAGCTCGGCTACGCCACCTCCAACGCCTGGCTGGATGCGCTGATGGCGTGGCGGCACGCCTCCGGTCTGCCCGCGACCGCGATCAACTGGGGCCAGTGGTCCGATGTGGGTCTCGGACGGTCGATGACGCTCAGCGTCCTCGACCCGATCAGCCCCGACGAAGGCATCGAGGCACTGGATGCCGTGCTGGGTGCCGACGCCGGCCGGATCGGGGCCCGGATCGGGGTGGGACGCCTGCGCATCGACCGTGCGGTCGCCACCTCGCCGGAGTTCCGTGAGCTGACCTTCTTCGAGGATCTGGTGAGCGAGGCCTCTGAAGCCGGAGTGACGCTCGGTGCTGCTGCGACCAGTGAGCAGTCCGGCGCCGCTGCCTCGGCGGCAGGCGTTCCGGACTGGTCGACCATCCCCGCCGACCAGCGGCACGGGGAACTGGTGGTCAGGCTGCAGGCTATTCTGGCCCGCGAACTTCGGACATCTGCGACAGCGGTCGATGTGGATCAGCCGTTCCCGGAGATGGGGCTCGATTCCATGATCGCGATGACGGTTCTGAAAGAGACACAACAGTTGGTGGGGGTGGATTTGTCGGCGTCGATGCTGTGGAATCACCCCAGCATCTCAGCGTTGGCAACGCACCTGGTGGGACTGCTGGCGTCACGTTATGTCGAACCGGACACCACAACGGGGCAAGACGACGATGATTTGGGGTTCGGCTCATCCGGCGGTGTGCTGGACGAGTTGTTCGATCAGGTCGAGTCGGCTTCGACCGGTAGCGAGAGCGGTATTTATTAATGACGACGATCTTCAACAGGATGTCGGCCATGGGGGCCGACAAGCGGGGGGCGCTGACCGAGCAGTTCGACAAGGCGTCGCGGATCGCCGCCGCCGAACCGATTGCGGTCGTCGGGATCGGCTGCCGCTTCCCGGGCGGTGCCTCGGGCCCGGACGCCTACTGGGAGCTGTTGGAGACCGGGCGCGACGCCATCACCGAAATCCCTTCGGATCGCTGGGACGCCGACGAGTACTACGACCCGGATCCGCTGGCCCCGGGCCGGATGTCGTCGAAGTGGGGTGGCTTCATCTCCGACGTTGCCGGCTTCGACGCCGACTTCTTCGGAATCTCTCCGCGCGAAGCCGAGGCGATGGACCCGCAACAGCGTCTGATGCTCGAGGTTGCTTGGGAGGCCCTCGAACACGCCGGGTTGTCGCCGGAAACCCTGTCGGGCATCCGGTCCGCGGTGATGATGGGTGTGTATTACACCGAATACCAAGGGATTTCAGCAGCCAATCCAGATGCGATCGACGGCTACTCGGCCACCGGTAACGCCCACGCCGTCGCCGTCGGCCGAATCGCCTACCTGCTGGGACTGCGCGGTCCCGCGGTCGCGATGGACTCGGCATGCTCGTCGTCGCTGGTCACGATCCACATGGCCTGCCAGAGCCTGCGCATGCGGGAGAGCGACCTGGCCCTGGCCGGCGGTGTCAGCCTCATCCTGCGGCCGGAAACACAGGTCGCCATGGCCAAGTGGGGAATGCTGTCACCGCGCGGCCGATGCCACACCTTCGACGCCGGAGCGGACGGATTCGTGCGCGGCGAGGGCGCCGGGATCGTCGTACTCAAGCGCCTCACCGACGCCATCCGTGACGGCGACCGGGTGCTGGCGGTGGTGCGCGGCTCGGCGGTCAACTCCGACGGCAAGTCCAACGGGCTGACCGCGCCGAACACCATCGCTCAGATCGACGCGATCAGCCGGGCGCTGCGTAGTGCCGACGTTACGGCCAATTCGGTGAACCTCATCGAGACGCACGGCACCGGAACGGCTTTGGGTGACCCGATCGAGTTCGAGGCGCTCGCAGACGTCTACGGCCGCGGCGCCGACAAGTGCGCCTTGGGTGCGGTCAAGACCAACATCGGGCACCTGGAGGCGGCGGCCGGCATCGCCGGCTTCATCAAGGCCGCGTTGTCTGTGCAACACGGCCAGATTCCGCCGAACCTGCACTTCTCCAAGTGGAACCCGGCGATCGACCCGTCTCCGACGCGGCTGTTCGTCCCCACTGAGATGACGCCTTGGCCGGCGGCCGAGGGGCCGCGCCGGGCCGCGGTGTCATCGTTCGGGCTGGGTGGAACCAACGCGCACGTGGTGCTCGAGCAGGGACCGGACCCGGTACCGGCACCGGCGTCGGCCGAACCGGTCGCCACGCTGGTGATCTCGGGCAAAACCGAAAAGCGGGTGGCGGATTGGGCCGCCACGTTGGCTGACTGGATCGCGGGCCCGGGCGCCGCCGTACCGCTGGCAGACGTCGCCAACACCCTCAATCACCACCGCAGCCGGTACGCCAAGTTCGCCACCGTCTGCGCACGCGACACCGAGCAGGCGCTGGCCGGGTTGCGGGCGGTCGCCGGCGGATACCCGGCTCCCGGAGTGGTCGGCACGCGTGCCACGTTGCGCGGCAAAGGAACCGTGTTCCTGTACTCGGGCCAGGGATCTCAGTGGGCCGGCATGGGCCGCCAACTGCTGATCGATGAGCCGGCGTTCGCCGCCGCCGTGGACGAGCTGGAGCCCGATTTCGTTGCGCAGGTTGGGTTCTCGTTGCGCCAGGTTCTCGAATCCGGCGAGCCGGTGGTCGGCATCGATCGCATCCAGCCGGTGTTGGTGGGCATGCAGCTGGCACTGACGGCGCTGTGGCGATCCCACGGAGTCGAGCCGGACGCGGTGATCGGCCATTCGATGGGGGAGGTGGCCGCGGCCGTGGTGGCCGGTGCGCTGAGCCCCGCGGACGGCCTGAAGGTGATCGCCACCCGGTCGAGACTGATGGCCCGATTGAGCGGCCAGGGCGCGATGGCGCTGCTGGAGCTCGATGCCGACGCCGCCGAAAAGCTGGTCGCCGAGCACCCGGACATCACCGTGGCGGTGTACGCAGCGCCGCAGCAGACCGTGATCGCCGGACCGCCCGACCAGGTCGACGCCGTCGTCGCGATCGTCGACGCCCAGGGCAAACTGGCCCGCCGCGTCGAGGTGGACGTGGCGTCGCATCACCCGACCGTCGACCCGATCCTGGGCGACCTGCGGAGCGCGCTGGCTGACCTGAGGCCGTCCGCGCCGAAGATTCCGCTGATCAGCACCGTCGGTCAAGAAGGAACCGGCGTGCCGGCTTTCGATGCGGACTACTGGGTGCACAACCTGCGCAACCCGGTGCGGTTCGCCCAGGCCGTGACTGCGGCCGCCGCTGGGCACGCCACCTTCATCGAAGTCAGCCCGCATCCGTTGCTCAGCCACGCCATCAACGGCAACCTTGAAACCGCGCGGCCCGCCGGCGACAGCGTGGTGACCGGCACCCTGCTGCGCGAGCAGCCCGAGGCGCTGAGCTTCCACACCAATCTGGCGACAGTGGCACCGCCGCCTGCCGACGCACCGCAGCCCGACGGCGGGATCGGCCGCGCCGATCTGCCGCCGCGGCCGTGGCAGCACGTCCGCTATTGGGCCGCGCCGGTCGCCGCGAACCGTCACAGCGCCGATGCACATCCGCTGCTGGGTATCCACGTCGAGCTGCCGTCGGGCCACGGCCACGTCTGGCAGGCCGACGTGGGCACCGACCTCGTGGCGTGGATGGCCCACCACAAGGTGCACGGCCAGGTCGTGATGCCCGCGACCGGCTTCGCCGAGATGGCGTTGGCGGCGGCGGGTGAGGCCTTGGGTCTGCCGCCGTCCGCCGTCGCGGTGGATCGGGTCGAGGTGGAGCAGATGCTGCGCGTCGACGAGCGGACCGAAGTCACCACCCGGTTGCTGCACGACGCCGACGGTTCCGACGAACTGCGCATCGAGATCCATTCCCGCCCGGCCGGCGGCAGCTGGTCCCGGCACGCCGTGGCCCGCGCTGCGGCGGCGCAACCCGCTGCTGCGGCGCAACGTCCGGCACCCACCGGCGGCGGCACCGCGCTCTCACCGGCCGACCTCTACACGGCGCTGCGCCGCACCGGCCTGCAGCACGGGCCGGCGTTCGCCGCGCTGACGCGGATCGTGCGCAAGCCCGGCGGCGCCTCGGAGGCCGAGATCGTGCTGCCCGACGAGGCCACCGCGCACCGGGGTTATCGGATCCACCCGGTGATGCTCGACGCGGCCCTGCAGTGCCTGGCCGCGGCGCTGCCCGACGAGTCGTTGATGGGCTCGGCCGGGATGGAAGAGGCCACCTATCTTCCGGTGGCTGTTGAGAACATCCGGATCTTCGGCGACGTCGGCCGCCGGGCCCGCGGGCACGCCGAACTGGTCAGCCACGACGACGGCGGGATCCTGGGCCGGGTCACGCTGACCGACGACACCGGGGCGGTCACGGCCGAGCTGTCCGGGATCTATCTGCAGCGGGTGCAGCGCCGTACCGTGCCGCTGCCGTTGACCCAGAAGATCTTCGACACCGAGTGGATCGACACGTCTGTCCCCGCGCAGCCGCCGGCAGCTCCCGATGGCAGCTGGCTGGTGCTCACCGACGGTGCCGAAACCGAAGCGCTGGCAGCCGATTTCGCCACTCGCTTCGGTTCGGACAGCCGCCGGGTGATCACCGCAGACCTGGCCAGCGAACCCGCCGTGCGGGAGGCGTTCGCGCAGACCGCCGACGACCCGGACCGGCCTCCGGTCGGGGTGATCGTGTTGGCTGCTCAAGGTGCCTTCGACGGCACCGAGATCGGCGATGCGCCGGCACGCGGTCGTGACCTGGCCTGGTCGGTCGCCTCCACGGTGCGCACCATCGTCGGCGGCTGGCACGGCGCCACGCCGCGGCTGTGGCTGGTGGGCCGCAACGGCCTGACCGTGGGTGCGCTTGAGCACGGTGACCCGTCGATCAGCGCCCTCAAGGGGCTGGTTCGGGTGTTGGCCTACGAGCACCCGGACCTGCACACCGGCGTGGTCGACCTGGACGCGTCGGCGGATCCGGCGGCGGCGTTGATCACCGAGCTGGGGCTGGCGAGCACCGATGACGTGGTGGCCTGGCGCGGGGAGCACCGCTACGCCGAACGTCTGAAGCGCGCGACCTTGACACCCACCGGCGCCCCGACCGTGCGATCGGACGGCGCCTACGTGCTGACCGGCGGCCTGGGCGGCATCGGGCTGGTCGTCGCCCGGTGGCTGATCGACCGCGGTGCCGCGCGGATCGTGCTCAACAGCCGCTCGCAGCCGTCGGAGGAGCAGCGCGCCGTGCTGTCCGAGCTGGAGGCGCGGGCCCAGATCGCGGTCGTCTCGGGCGATCTCGCCGCACCGGGTGTGGCCGAGAGCCTGGTCGCCGCCGCGGAACAGACCGGGCTGACGCTGCGCGGTGTCATCCACGGTGCCGCGGTCATCGATGACCAAATCGTGGTCGGCATCGACAAAGACACGCTCGGTCGGGTGTGGGCGCCCAAGGCCGCGGCCGCACTGCGACTGCACGTCGCGACGGTCGGCAAAGAGCTGGACTGGTGGGTCGGGTTCTCCTCGACCTCGTCGCTGCTGGGGGCACCCGGCCAGGCGTCCTACGCCGCGGCCAGCGCCTGGCTGGACGGCCTGGTGGCGTGGCGGCGGGCCGCCGGGCTGCCGGCGATCACCATCAACTGGGGCCAATGGTCCGGAGTCGGTGTCGCCCAGGAGCTCAAGTTCAGCGCGCTGGACCCGATCAACCCCGACGAAGGCATGGAGGCCCTCGAGGCCGTCCTCGGCGGCGATCTTTCCCGGATCGGTGTTGCCCGGCTGCGCCTGGACCGGGTGGCCGCGGCCTTCCCGGAACTGCAGCAGCTCGGGTACTTCGCGACCCTGGCCGAAGAACTCGACCTCGACGACGAGGACGACGACTGGCCCGGTCCGGAAGGCCTCAAGCAACTCAACGCCGCCGAGGCCACCAAAGCCGTTGTTGCACGGTTGGGTTCGCGGATCATGGCGATCATGGGCTACCCCAAGGGTAGCGTCATCGACCCGGCGAGGCCGTTGACCGAGCTCGGCATGGATTCACTGATGGCAGTGCGCATCCGCAACACCGTCCGGGGCGACTTCGGTGCGGAGCCCCCGGTGGCACTGCTGCTGCAGGGTGCCTCATTGACCGACCTGGCCGCTGACCTGGCCCGCCAACTCGGCCTCGCCGAGCCGGAAGGGGCGGACGGCGCAGGCGACGTCGGCGGTGTTCGGAGCCGAGCCCAGCAGCGTGCCGCGGCACGTCAGCGGGCCGCGGCACGGCGAAAAGTAGGAGATCGTTCGTGACCAACAATGAAGTGCCGCCCAACGCGATCGCGGTTGTCGGCATGGCGGGGCGCTTTCCGGGTGCCCGCACCCTGACCGGATTCTGGAACAACCTGCGCAACGGCACCGAATCCATCGTCACGTTGTCCGAGGACGAGCTGCGCGCCAGCGGTGTGAGTGACAAGGCACTGGCGAACCACAACTATGTGCGGCGGGCCGCGCTGCTGGACGGCATCGACGAGTTCGATGCGGGCTTCTTCGGCTTCACCCCGTTGGCTGCTCGCACCATGGACCCGCAGCACCGGCTGTTCCTGCAGACCGCCTGGCACGCCCTGGAGGACGCCGGCTACCGGCCCGGCGAGATCGAGGGATCGGTCGGCGTCTACGGGACCAGCACCACCAGTGGCTACCTGCTGCACAACCTGATGTCGCACTACGACCCGAACCTGATCATCGGCCAGGGCGTCAGCTTCGAGATGGTCAACCTGTCGTTGCAGAACGACAAGGACTATCTGGCCACCCGGGTGGCTCACCAGCTCGACCTGCACGGCCCGGCACTGTCGGTGCAGACGGCCTGCTCGTCGGCGTTGGTCGCGCTGCACCTGGCCTGCCAGAGCATCCTGGGCGGCGAATGCGACATGGCGCTGGCCGGTGGTTCGTCGCTGCGGGTTCCGCACCACGTCGGGTACTGGCACGAGCCGGGCTCGATGGTCTCGGCGAGCGGGCATTGCCGGCCGTTCGACGTGCGCGCCGACGGCACCATCTTCGCCAGCGGTGTCGGTGTGGTGGTGCTCAAGTCGCTGGATGCGGCCGTCGATGACGGTGACCAGATCCACGCGGTGATCCGGGGTTCGGCGCTGAACAACGACGGCGGCACCAAGATGACCTACGCGGCGCCCACCGCGGCCGGGCAGGCTGACGTGATCGCCGAGGCGCACGCGGTCGCCGAAGTCGACGCGTCCACCATCAGTTACATCGAGTCGCACGGCACCGCCACCCCGCTGGGTGACCCGATCGAAATCGAAGGCCTGCGACAGGCTTTCGCGGTCTCCGAGGAACAGCGGTCCGGCCCCTGCTATGTGGGCTCGGTGAAGTCCAACATCGGCCACCTGGAGTCGGCGGCAGGTATCGCCAGCCTGATCAAGACCATCCTGTGCCTCAAGCACCGGGCTATTCCCGGCACGCTGCACTACACCAGCCCGAACCCCGAACTGCACCTCGAAGACGGGCCGTTCCGGATCCGCGGCGAATACGGGCCCTGGGAGTCCGACGGCATCCGGCGCGCCGGGGTCAGCTCGTTCGGCGTCGGCGGCACCAACGCCCACGTCATCGTCGAGGAGTGGCCGCAAGAGGAGACCGCCGGCGCCGCGCCCAAGCCCGGCCCCGAGGTGCTGTTGCTGTCGGCGCGTACCGCCGAGGCACTGGCGCAGGGACGCATCGATCTGGCTGCTGAGCTGTCCGGCGGTGACGACGCCGAGGCGCCCAGCCTCCCGGATGTTGCGTACACGCTGGCCAACCGGCACCCGCACAACCTGCGGCTGGCCGCGGTCGTCGCCGATCGCGCCGACGCGGCGGCGGTGCTGGGCGCCGAAGAGAGCGAGAACGTCTTCATCGGCGAGGGCGTGGACCTCAAAGAGGTGGGCGACGCCGCCGACCGGGTGGTGTTCCTGTTCCCGGGCCAGGGTGCCCAGCACATCGGAATGGCCCGCGGCCTCTACGACAACGAGCCGGTGTTCGCCGAGTACTTCGACCGCTGCGTCGCCGGCTTCGAGGCGGAGCTGGGCTACGACCTGCGCGAGATGATCTTCGAGGGCACCTCGCGGGACCTGGAGCGCACCGACCGCACCCAACCGGCCCTGTTCACCGTGGAATACGCGCTGGCCAAGCTGGTCGAGAGCTACGGTGTGCGCCCGGCGGCGCTGGTCGGCCACAGCATCGGCGAATACGCCGCCGCCACCGTTGCCGGTGTCTTCGACCTCGACACCGCAATCAAGGTGGTGGCGATGCGGGCCCGATTGATGCATGCCGCACCGCGGGGCGTCATGGTGGCCGTACCGATCAGTGCCGACGCGGTCGGCGCCTACCTGACCGAGGGTGTCGACCTGGCCGCGGTCAACGACCCGGACGGCTGCGTGGTCGCCGGAACCGAAGCCGACAGCCGTGAATTCTCCGACGCGCTCAAGCAGGCCGGGATCAACGCGCGCCGGGTCCGGACCTCGCACGCATTCCACTCGCGCCTGATGGACTCGATGATCTCGGAGTTCACCGCGTTCCTGTCCCGGCAGACGCTGCACGAACCGCAGATCCCGCTGCTGTCGAACCTGACCGGTACCTGGCTGGCGCCCAGCGAGGCGACCAATCCTGCGACGTGGGCGCGCAGCGTACGGGCCACCGTACGGTTCGCCGACGAGATCGACACGGTGCTGAACGACCCGCACCGCGTCCTGCTCGAGGTCGGCCCGGGAGCCACCCTGACCGCGTCCGCGGCCCGCAACCCGAAGTTCGCGGGTGGGCATCGGGCGGTTCGACTGATGCGTCACCACGCGCAGAACCGCGACGACCGCGACACCTTCTTGCTGGCCCTCGGCCAACTCTGGGCTGCAGGTGTCGACGTGGACTGGTCGGCGTTGCGTGGCGATTACCAACCCAAGCACGTAACTGTTCCCGGTTACCCCTTTGAGCGCCAACGGCATTGGCTTGAACACAATGCCGGCGCCACCTGGGTGTCCGGCTCGGGCGCCGGAAGCGGCGCCGCCGGCGGGCAGAGCAACGGTAGTGGCAGTGGCGGCTCGGCCGGGTCTTCGATCGAAGCGACGCTGCAACGCATCTGGGCGCTGTGCCTGGGTGTCGGCTCAGTGGACCGCACGGCCAACTTCTTCGACGTCGGCGGTGACTCGCTGGTGGCGATCAGCGTCGCCATGGCCGCCTCCCACGAGGGGCTGGACCTCACCCCGCAGGACCTCTACGACAACCCGACGGTGGCGGCGCTGGCCAAGGCGCTGACCGCCCGATACACCGCCGGCGGGCTGGGGCGCCAATCGCTCGGCGAGGTCGAGCACCCGCCCGTGCCGCCGAACATCACCTACTTCCTGGAAAACGGTGTCCGCGAACACGGTCGCTGGCGTATCCCGCTGATACTGCGGTTGCGGCCGGACGTCTCGGTCGATGACGTGCGAGCCGTGTTGACCGCGGTGGTCAACCACCACGACGCGCTGCGGCTGCGCATCACCGAGCGGGCCGGTACCTGGGAGCAGCGGATCGTCGAACCCGGCGATTTCGGGGAGATCAGCACCCACTCGCTGCCCGAGGGGCTGACCGCCGAACACGACGCGGTGCGCACGCTGCTGGCCGAGCACATCCGCGACCAGGACCTCTCCGGACCGCCGCTGACTGCGCTGTACATCCGGGGCGCGTCGGGTGATCTGTGCTACCTGGCGCTGAGCCTGCACGCCGGAGTCGGTGATGAGGCGTCCCGCGACATCCTGCTGACCGACATCTTCACGGGCTTCGGCCAGAAGCTGGCCGGCAACGACATCGAGCTGCAGCCGGTCGGGGTGGGCTGGACCGAGTGGTCGCAGCGTTGCGCCGGACTCGCGACCCACCCGGCGGTGCTGGAAAGCCGCGAGTTCTGGTTGAAGGCAACGCAATCAGCGACTCTGCGGCTGGCCGCGGATGTCGCCGAACCCCCGGCCGCCGCTGACCTGTCCAAGCTCACCACGACGCTGCCTGCCGCCGACACCAGCGAGATCGACGACGCGCGCCGGCGGCTGCGGTTGCCGATCAACGAGATCCTGTTGGCCGGCCTGAGCCGGGCGGTGGCATCGGTGATCGGCGAGGGCACCGTGGCCGTCGACATGGGGGGTGCGGGCCGTTCGGTGCTCAAGCCCGACGTCGATCTGCGCCGTACCGTGGGCTGGTTCACCACGCTCTACCCGGTCGCGCTCGGCTGCTCCACCGAGGGCCAGGTAAGTGCCCGGCAGCTGCTGGACTCGGTCCACGAAGCGCTCGACGGCGTACCGCATTACGGAATCGGCTACGGCCTGCTCCGCTACCTGTACGCACCGACCGCGCGACTGTTCGGCTCGATTCCTCCCGCGGATATTCATTTCGACTACGTCGGCGCGATTCCCGAGCCGCCATCGCTCGGCGACGCGCCCGTGCAGTTCGACCCCGATACCGCGATGCCGGTGCGTGAGGCGATCCCGGGGCTGGGGCACGCACTGGAGCTGCGGGCCTATCGCACGGGAGGTGTGCTGTACCTGGATTGGTGGCACGACAGCCGCCGGATCGAGGAGTCCGTGGTGCGCGCGATCGCCGACGGCTTCTCCACGGCGGTGATGGACCTGGTCCGCGCGGCCCTCGCCGAAGAGGACATGGCCTCGCAGGGCGAGGACGAAATGACCTTGGTCGAGTTGTCGTAGGCCTTTGATTTAGGAGAGAACCGAAAGTGTTTGCCACGTCGGTCATTCGGAAGCTGGCGATCAGTGAGGAGATGCTCGCCGAGACCCACAATTTTGTGGGCCTCGCCGCGCACGTCACCGGTCCGGTCGACATTGATCTGCTCTCGGAGGCCTACGAGGCGCTGCTGGAGGCGCATCCGATCCTCACCGGGCGCCTGGAGCGACTGCCCGATGGACGCCACCAGTTCGTCACCGACGACCTGATGCCCGACGGTATCGAGGTCATCGAACTCGACGGGCCCGACGCGCAGCCGCCCACCCCGCGGTTCGATCAGACGGAGTCACTGGTGGCGATGCGGGTGATCATCCGCGATGGGCAGGCCCAGCCGACGCTGTACGTGCACCATGCCGTGGCCGACGGTCACCACATGTATGCGCTGATCGAGGAGATGCTGTCCTTCTATACCGACCTGGTCACCATCGGCCGGATCGGTGCGATCAACGTTGAGCCCGCTCCGTTGTCCATCGAGGCGGTGCTGGCCGATCGGGGGATCGCGAAGCAGCAGCGTTCCGGGATCGAGCGGTTCATGCCGGCACTGTTCGCCTACGACCTGCCGCCCACTCGGCGGGCTGTCGGCCAAGAGACGCCGTCGTCGCCGGTGCTGGTGCCTATGGCGTCGTGCCGGTTGACCGAAAGCCAGACCGACAGCGTGGTCGCGTTCGGCCGGGCACACGACCTGAGTCTGCACGCGGTGTTGTCGGCGGCGGTGCTGATCGCCGAATGGCAACTGCGCGGCAAGCTGAGTATCCCGGTGCCCTACGTCTATACGGTCGACTTGAGATACTTTCTGTCACCGCCGGTTTCGGCTACCGGATGCACCAATCCGATCGGACTGGCCACCTATCTCGCCGAGATCGACGCCAAGACCGACCTGGTCGAAATGGCGCGCGATATCGCCGCGAACTTCCAGAAAGACCTCGACGAAGGCGTCATTCAACAGTCCCGGCTGCACTTCAGCCCGCAGTATGTCGGAAACCCACCGGGACTGCCCGACGTTGTCGTGCTGAGCAACAACGGTCTGGTTCCGCCGGTGCGGACACCACCGGGCGTCGAGGTGACCACGACACACGGCGAGCTGTATTTCGCCGTGAGCGCAGGCATCGACATCTACTTCACCCAGATCTTCTCTGGGCAGCTCAATATCGAATATCACTCACACGGTCCGGCGCCGGAGCGCTCGGTGGAGGCGATTCGCGCGCTGCTGTGCGACATCGCCGAGCAGCACGCCGGCGTCAGCTGACCGGACCGAAGGCGTAGCGGTGGTACTGCAGCATTCCGCGCAGCGGCCCCACCGCACGAGCCAGGCGGCTGGATCGCCGGAATCCGGCTGGGACCCGACCGAAGGTCTCCGCGTCGAAGAAATTCGCGGCAGCCAACAGTCGAATACCGGTGACCTTGTCCAGAATGTCGCTGGGGCCGTTGACCGCCCAGTGCAACGTGGCGCCGGACTGTCGTTGCAGCCGATGGGTTTTCTGGCTCTTGATACCGAACCAATTGTAGAAGTCGATCTGCAGTTCGCCGGCCGGGAAGCGGTCGACGATGCTCTGCAGCAGTGCCACACCGTCGGCTTCGGCCAGGTACATGCTGATGCCCTCGGCCAGCAGCAGGACCGGGCGATCGGTGGGAATGTCGTCCAGCCACGACGGGTCCGTCGCCAGCGTCGCCACCAAGTGGTAACCCGGGCGGTCGGGGTAGACCTGCTTGCGCAACGCGATCACCGGCGGTTGGTCGACGTCGTACCAGGCCACCGCGGGACCGGGATCGATCCGGAAGACCCGGGCGTCCATCCCGCAGCCGAGATGAATGACGGTCGCGTCCGGGTGGGCGGCCAGGAACTGACGCGCCCAGATGTCGTATTGCGCGGTGCGCACCGTCACCAGGGGCGCCCAGCGGCCGTTAGCCTTGAGGGCATCCCAGTCGAAGTCGATACGCTCGACCGCCGCTCTGGCGTACCGATCGCCCAGCACCGGCTGGTCGAAATCGGCGTCGAGGGCCTTGAGGTAGAGCGTCGTCAGCATGGTTGCCGCGGCGCCGTGCAGGTCGACGGGGATCTTGTCTGCCACGTCGGCGAGCCTAATACGCTTGCCGGAAAGTCGATGCACCGCACGGTCGGACCCGGCGGTTCAGCGAGGCTCGACGGAGGAGAGCCGAAGCTGGGACCGCCGTATCAACCCGGCGGTTCAGCGAGGCTCGACGGAGGAGAGCCGAAGCTGGGACCACCGCATGAATCAGGAGGCACAGATGGCGGTTCAGGCCAGCGAGCGCAACGGACGAGCGCCGCGGATCCTGTTGTTGTACTACAGCTTCTCCGGGCAGTCGCTCAAGGTGCTCGAGGCCGCCGGCGAGGTGTTCGCTCAGCGGGGCTGCGAGGTGGTCAAAGCCGGCATCGAGTTCACCGACCCGCGCTACTCGCAGCGTTTCGCGCAGTTCCCGCTGCGCCGGGTCTGGCCGGACATGCTCAGCGTGCTCAAGGCACAACAGCGGGGCGAAACGGGGGAGATCCGCACGCCCGACGCGGTGCGCGACGGTGAGTACGACTTGATCTGCATCGGCTCGCCGACCTGGTGGAAGGCGCCCGCCATGCCGATCAGGTCGTTTCTGCAGACGGACGAGGCGCGAAAGCTTCTGGACGGCAAGCCGTTTGTGGTGTTCACCGTGTGCCGCGAGTTCTGGCAGGAGAATTACGCCGAGGTCTGCCGGCTGGCCGAGGAGTGCGGCGGTCGCTATCAGGACGAGATTCACCTCAGCTATCCCGGCGACCCGCTGCGCTCAATGCTGGCGTTGACCAGCTACCTGGGCAGCGGCCGCTACCGGCAGCGCTACCTGGGCCTGCGGCTACCACCCACCAACGTCCAGCCCGAGCAGCTCGACCGGGTCCGCAAGTTCGCCGCGGGCCTGGTGAGCCGGTTGTTCGGCAAGTGAGAGGTCAGCGTTAATGCCCCGTTCCTTTGAGGTGACGTTCTCCTCGCCGGCATCCGTCGAGCAGGTCTATGGTGCCTTCGGGAACCGCTCTTATTGGCAGGCCCGGCTGGAGGCCTTCGGCGGAAGCAAGACCCTCGATTCCCTCGACGTCGATGCGCACGGCCGGATCCGGGTCGTGGTGACTGAGGACCTGCGCCACGGCGCGTTGCCCGGGATGTTGGCCAAGGTGTACCGAGGTGACCTCAACATCGTCACCACTGAGGTGTGGACGCCGGCCGGTGACGGACGGGTCGACGGGGAGATCACTGTCGCGGTGACCGGCGCCCCGGGATCGGGGACCGGCGCCGCGGTTCTCCAACGCGACGGCGCCGGCTCGAGGCTGGAGCTGAACGGCACGATCCGTTTCAAAGTGCCATTGGTCGGTGGCCCGATTGAGAGCTTCCTTGCCCGTGAATTCGCGCAAGGCATTCCGGAGATCCAACGCTTCACAACGACTTGGCTGGGTGAAAATGCCTGAATCAGAATTCACTTACACTCATGTGCCGACTGCGGCCGCGGCGTTGGCCCGGCTGGACATGCCGCTGGCCGAGGCCATGATGACGCAGCGCGCGATACGTCGGGTGTACTCCGATCCGGTCGATGACGCGGTCGTGCTCAAGTGCATCGAGCTGGCGCTGCGTGCCCCGACCGGAAATGACGGGCAGAATTGGGAATTCATCGTTGTGAAGGACCGCCGCGTCAAAGAGGAATTGGCTAAGCGTTATCGGCAGGCGTGGAAAATTCAGCGCGGTGTGGTGTTGCGGCGAAAAATCAAAACCGACGAGTCGATCGCCGGTATTGCCCGGGCGATGGAGTGGCAGATCGACCATTTCGCCGAACTCCCGGTGCTCGTGGTGGCCTGCCTGCGACTGGGCGCACGGGAGGGCCGCTTGCCGGTGGTGCGCATGCCGCACATCGCCGAGTCGGCCTACTGGGGGTCGATCTACCCCAGCGTTCAGAATCTGCTGCTCGCTGCCCGTGCCATGGGCTTGGGCGCGTCGCTGATCACCCTGCCGCTGTGGAATCAGCGCGCCGTGCGACGGATCCTGCGCCTGCCGCATGCGGTCACGCCGTGTTGCATCGTGCCGCTCGGTTGGCCCCGTGGGCGCTACGGTCCGACCACCCGCAAGCCGGTCGGGGAGGTGGCTCATCTCGACGGCTATGGCGATCTCGCGTGGCGCGATAGCTGAATGGGAGCTTAAGATCAGCCTTTGCTGAAGTTTACGTGGAACTTAGCGGAAAACATTCCCCACGTGATGTAAGTTAATGACTGCTCGCTTAGACACCCGGCTGTGACACCTATATGCTGTCACGGTTCGTGGGGGACACAAGGGGGATTTGTGATTGGTGGGGGGACGCGTCAGCGTCGGCACGCAACAGGCGGAGCGCATAGAGCGGTTCCGCAGCGTCGATTCGCGATTGCCGGGGGGCCTGTAGCCGTCCCGCAGGGTCGATCTGCGACCGCGGGGGCGCATCGCGCAGCGCCGCAGCGTCGATCCGCAACTGCCGGTACACGCGTAGTGGCGCCGCCGCGCCGGTACACGGCAGCAGGCGCCGCCGTCGCGGCCGCGACAGCCGTAGCTGCGGTCACCCCGGTCTCGCCGGTCGCACCCTGGATTACGGATCTGACCGCGGCCGAGCGCGCGGTGCAGCTGGCGGCCGAGGCGTCGTTGCTCAATATTCCGTTCAACCTGTTCCAGGACATCGTCAACATCCCGTTCAACGAGGTGTCGGCCACCAACGTGCTGGCCAACTCCTTCTTCTTCACCGGCAACTGGTTCACCCCCAGCGCCACCAATATCTGGGGTGAGGACCCGGGCGACCCGGGCCACTTCATGGCCGTCATGGACTACATGCTGCCGTTCGCCCCGCAGCTCTCCGGCCTGTACGACCCGACGATCGACCCGGATGCGTTGGCCAACGGCACCGCGGGCTGGGGCCAGCAGTTCGCGATGTTCGCCGCGGCCCTGCTGCCGATCAGCGCGTCGTGTGACTCGATTCAGTGCTACCCGATGTCTCCGGTCGAGCCGATCACCGGGATCACCGGCTTGGACGCGGCGCTGAACTTCTTCCTGAAGTTCACCAACTTCCCGAACGACGACAATCAGCTGGACCTGTTCAAGTACTGGCTCAAGGTGCCGATCCAGGACATGTTGAACGGTTATAAGTTCCCCGACAGTCCGTGGAGTGACCCCGATAACCCGACCTCCGGCGGCATCGCCAACCCGGACGCCGGCGTCGGCCCGGGCGGGGCGGTGCCGGGCGGACCCATGTACGGCGGGGCGCCATGGTCCGGTGAGGCTCAGCCCGGGTTCGGCTACCCGGGCACCCACCCGCTCCTCGACGAGAACGGCGACCCGGTCCTCGACGAGTACGGGAACCAGGTCAACCTGATGCCGTGGGCGGGTCTGACCTTCAAGCTGGACCCGTTCGGGCCCCTCCAGCGGTGGTTCGACAGCCTGATGCAGCCGGTCGACTTGAGCGTCAACGGCGACGACCCGCTCACCGGCTTCCACTTCGCCGGCCCGGACGAGATCTTCCAGGCCATGAAGGCGCTG
This sequence comes from Mycobacterium sp. SMC-15, assembly GCF_045310925.1. Taxonomy (NCBI): domain Bacteria; kingdom Bacillati; phylum Actinomycetota; class Actinomycetes; order Mycobacteriales; family Mycobacteriaceae; genus Mycobacterium; species Mycobacterium sp. SMC-15. The sequence continues at coordinate 19,488 of NZ_JBJIAJ010000003.1, forward strand.
ATCGCCGGAATGGTGGTCGACTTCAACCCCTACGTCGCCGGCAGCCCGATGTGCCCGGGACTGTGCAACATGCCGCCGGTCTCTCCGCCGTGGGGAGTGACCAGCCTGGACCTCGTCAAGTCGATCCAGGCCATCGGCGCCCCCAACCCACTGATTCAGCAGTGGATCGACCTGACCGAGCAGGAAGGGGAGAATGCCGTCGGCAATGCCAACGGCGGGACCGATGAGCAGATCCTGGCCGGTATCTCTGCCCTGCAGACCGGCATGTTCACCTTCGACGCGGACACCCACAACCAGATCATCGACATGCTCGCGGACATCAACCCGTACCTGCCGGCCTTGGCCGTCAACGGCGGGATCTTGACCGACCCGGGCCTGCTGGGGCCGTGGCCGATCAACCCGGAGACCGGCTACTACATGCCGCCGACCTGGAACCCCGACCTGCCGCTGGACGAGCAGGAGATCGGTGACTTCGGCGGCAAGAACTCGCTGCTGCTGTGGGACGATTTCCTGCGGTTCCTTGACCCGAGCGGCGGACTCGTCACCGATCTCGACTCGCTGTGGAGCGAACTCGCGAGCTGGTTCCCCTTCTAGATCGACTCTGCGTCTGCGCGACCTCGCGGCAGCCCGGCCCGTTCATACGGCCGGGCTGCCGTGCGTTCTGGGGGCGCCGCGCTCCCGCCCCTACGGTTCTCACAGCAAATACAGCGCATACATCTCGATTGCCAACATGTGACTCTCGATTTGCGCTCAGGTAACACTTTGGTAGATTCATGAACCGCACGCGGCTGTGCCGCTTTCAGTAGTTACCTTAGCTTGTTGGAGGACCCCGGGATGGTTTCAGCCTTGCGTTCGTACTTCTCCGCGGGGCTGGTCGTCACCACCGCCGGACTCATTGCCGTCGCTCCGATGGCGTCCGCGATTCCCGAGCTGCCCACGGTTCACCTGGATACGCAGCTCAGCGCCGGTGAGTCACTGTTGAATGTTCCGCTGAACCTGTTCCAGGCGCTGGTCAACATTCCGGCGAACGAGATCCACGCGATGGACACGCTGGCGAAGTCGCTGTTCTACAGCGGCCCGTGGATGGCCGGAAGCCCGACGAACGCCTGGGGCGAGGACCCCGGCGACATGGGGCACTTCGAGGGCATCCTTCAGATGATGTTCCCGTTCCCGGAGATCTCCGGCGCCGGCCATGAAGGGGACCGATTCTTCCCCGGCCTCGGACAGCAGCTGTCCATGCTGGCCAATGTTCAGATTCCGATCGACCTGAGCTGTGCGGGCCTGGACTGTCTGCCGGTCATGCCGACCAGCCCGATCACCGGCTTCACCTGGATCGACCAGTCCATCTGGAGCGTGCTGATCGCCCTGGGCCTGCAGAACTTCCCGCTGATCCAGAACTGGTTCCAGATCCCGTTCTCGGACATGATGGACGGCAACGAGTTCTACTTCGACCCCAATGGGCCTGGCATGGTCAACATCGGGTACGCCAACGACATGTACTACTGGGAGGGCACTCGCACCCTCGCGGAACTGGGGTTGAACCCCGAGGACTACCCCAACATCGACCCGGACGCCCCGCTGATGCCGTGGGCGGGCAGCTACTACGCGATGGACTTCACCACGCCGTTCACGAACTTCTTCGACAGCCTGATGCAGCCGTTCGATGTCGACAAGTTCAACCTGCCGGACCCGATCGAATTCGCGCGCGCGCTGCAATCCCTTTTCGCCTCGTCCCTGCTGGCCTTCAACCCGTTCATCCCGGGTAGCCCGCTGTGCCCCGGGCCGTGCCTGCTTCCCGAGCCCGGCGGCAACATCTTCAACCCCGAAGACTGGAACACACCCAGCTACTACTGGCTGGTGAAGATCATGGACGACCTGTGGCCGGGCAACCCCGTCATCGGTGAATGGATGGACGCCTACGACGAGGGCACCGCCAACGTCTCCAACCCGGAGATGATCGAGACGCAGGCGTGGTTGTGGCGCCTGGGCACCGTGTTGCTCGACATCAAGAACCCGCTGCCGGACGACCCGTTCATCGACACCTCCGGCTTCCTGCCCACCCCGGAGCAGCTCCAGGAGTTCTTCGGCGACTACTGGTACAACATCTTCGACAACTCCGGCATCATCGGGCCCTTCGATATCCAGGGCCTGTGGGACGCCATCTTCAACATCACCCCGGAGTAGACACTCGCTGGCGACCACGTGTCGGACACGTCCGGCACGTGGGACGGTGGAGTGTTCAACTGCGTTGGGATCCAACGGTTTTGAGCTGATTGACAGTCAGCTTCGTCCGGTAGATTTCTCCATCGCGTGCTACGTGCCGATCAGGCCCGACAGGTCCGGCAGGTAAGGGTAGAGGTCCGGCAGCGCGGACTCCGGCAGCATGCCCAAGTCCACCTGGGCGGCCGTCCAACCCTGTTCCATGCCGAGTTGGATGTTGCGCGACACCAGGTCCCAGTCGATGCCCGGCATGCTCCACGACATCGGTGTGGTGACGTCGGCGGGATCAGAGCGGTCGTAGCCCAAGTCGATCAGTACCCTTAGCGCGGGCTGGATCAGGTCGGCCATCGCCGGCCCGAACAGCGGGAACTGTCGTAGGGACTCGAGCAACGGCAGGTTCATGGTGGGGATCAGGTAGATCGAGGTGTCGCCGTCATAGCCGTCGGACATGGGCAGCTTCACCGCGTCGGCCATCGCACCCGGGTCCCACGAGCTGGGGTAGCCGGTGATCAGGTACGGATGCAGATAGACGTACCCCGCCATCGAATTCGCCAGCGCCAGCATGTTCAGCGGATATTTGGGGAAGTCGGTGGCGCCGCTGTACTCGAAGTTGTAGATGTCGGTGGTGTACGGCGTATCGACGGGGGTGGGCGGAAGGCTCCCGAAGTCCAGCGGAAAGCGCGTGAAGATACCGCCGTTGGGCGTGTTCAGATCCTCGACCAGCACGAAATGAAGATTCGCCGGGTCGGGTGCACTTGCGCCGGCCTGGGCGAGGTCGATCATTGCCTGCGTAGCGATCGCCGTGGTCGAGGAGACGCCGAACACCGTTACCGGTCCATCCTGCAAGTGCCGGGCAATGTCCTGGTTCAGGGTCTTGGCGGCGTCGAGAAGGCTCTGTTGGTAATCGGAGGGATTCAGCGGCTCGACGACCGGGGTGTAACCCGGATATACCGACTGGCCCGGAAACGGGTTGGCGGGGTTGATGAACAGATCCATCACCCGTTGGTTGTAGACGGCACCGGGATCGGGCGTCAGCACATAACCCATGATCAACGCCGTGCCGTTGCTCTCCCCGAAAGCGAACGATGCGTTGAACATCGAGGTCAGCCCCATCAGGCCGGCGCAGCCCCCTGCTAAGACACCGGCCGTCAACCATCGATAGCTGGAATGCGTCATCTGATCCCCCATTTATCTCAGACACATGCTCGCGTCAGCGTACACAGGAGTTCGGCCCAGCGTGCGCAGAGGCGGCCAATACGGCCAATACTCGCCACTCGACAGGCGCGGGTCCGCTGGTCGTCGACGACACGCGGGATAGGGTGAGCACGTGGTTCTACCAGGTCCGGGAGACGACCGCGCGGCGATCGTGACCGGCGCATCGTCGGGGATCGGTGCGGCGGTGGCCCGCGAACTCGCGCGGCGCGGCCACCAGGTGATTCTGGTCGCGCGCAGCGCCGATCGATTGCACGCACTGGCCGGCGAACTGAGCACGCTGCGACCGGGACCGGTGCACGTGTTGCCCACGGACCTGTCCAGCCCCACCGAGCGAGCCGCATTGCCCGGCCGGATCGCCGATCTGGGTGTGGTGCCGGATGTGCTGGTCAACAACGCCGGCGTGGCGATGGTGGGGCTGGTCGCGAAAACGGAGCCGGAACGGCAGCTGGGCCTGATCGAGGTCGACGTGGCCGCCGTCGTCGACCTGTGCACCCGGTTCCTGCCCGGCATGGTCGAGCGAGGACGCGGCGCGGTGCTCAACGTGTCCTCGGTGGCTGCGTTCGGCCCGCTGCCCGGTCAGGCCAGCTACGGCGCCGCCAAGGCATTCGTGGCGTCCTACACCGAAAGTTTGCGGAGCGAGCTGCGGGGCACCGGCGTCACGGCCACCATGCTGTGCCCCGGGCCGGTCGACACCGGCCTGGATGTCGCTGCCGGGTTCCGGACGGGCGAACGCCGACGGGTGCTACCGGCGGTGATGTGGAAGCCCGTGGACCATGTTGCCCGGGCGGCCGTTGACGGCCTGGCCAAAGGCAAGGGACGGGTGACGCCGGGTTGGGCGAATCGCCTGCTGGTGGACGTATACCGTGCTGTGCCGCACGGCCCACTGCTACCGTTGCTGGCACGGCGCACGCCGCTGTCGACGCGCAAAGCCGGGACGGGGAAGGCCGGGCTATCGTCGAAGTCAGTCAGGGGCAGGTCGCTGGACAGGGGGAGCAGTGTCGTGCTTGAGGTGATCGACAAGGGCTGCGTCAGCGACGCCCATCCTGTCCCTTTGCTGTTCGTCCATGGCGCATGGCATGCCGCGTGGTGCTGGGACGAGAATTTCCTCGGCTACTTCGCCGATCTGGGCTACCGCGCGCTGGCCGTCAGCTTCCGCGGCCACGGCAGCAGTTCCAACGACAAGCCGCTGCGAACCTGCAGCGTGGAGGACTACGTCCAAGACGTCCGATCGGTCGCCGACGAGCTGCCGGTGCCCCCGGTGGTGATCGGCCACTCGATGGGTGGGCTGATCGTGCAGAAGTATCTCGAGAACCGGCCGGCGCCTGCCGGGGTCTTAATGGCCTCCATTCCCCCGCAGGGCAATTACGGGTCGAGTCTGCGCTGGCTGCGCAACCGGCCGTGGCATGCCATCAAAATGGCGGTCACCGGTAAGTCACTGCCCTACATCAACACGCCGGAGTTGGCCCGCGAGAAGTTCTTCTCCGAGACCACTCCGGAGCACGCGGTGCTGGAATGCGCGGCGCGGCTTCAGGAAGACAGCGCACGGGTCAGCGTCGACTGCTTGATGCTCAACCTGCCGCACCCGAAGCGCGTGAGTACCCCGCTGCTGGTGCTGGGCGCCGAAGAGGACGGCGCGCATACCTGTAAAGAAGTGCGGGCCACTGCCAGTGCCTACGGCACCGAGGCCGAGTTCTTTCCGGGCATGGGCCACAACATGATGCTCGAACCGGGCTGGGAGGCCGTGGCCGAGCGCATCCACAACTGGCTCGGCGCCCGGGGCCTATAAAGGCCGCCAGAGGCAAGCCAGCGGGCCTATTGGGCTCTCCGCTCAGTCTTTGGTGAAGCAGTACAGGCGGTAGACGAACTCGCCGTTCTTCAGGGCGCCGTTGAAGGTCCAGTCGGTCGCGGCGCTGGCGAAGCGGGCCAGACCGCCGTGGTGGGCGATCATGTCCTGCTTGCGGGCCAGGTTCTTCTCGTTTCCGCGCAACACGTCCATGCTGATGTCCTCCTGCGACACCAGTCGCAGCCCCGTGTCGGCCAGCTCCGCATCCCAGCGGGCCAGCTCACTGCGGCGGCGGAAATCGGTGTAGAGGAAGTGTCCGCCCGGCGCCAGCACCCGTGCCGCGCCGTTGAAGAACTTGGCCGGGTGCGGGTACAGGTGTGATGCCTCCACCTGGAACACCACGTCGAACGAGCCGTCCTCGAAGGGCAGGTTCTCGGCGTCACCCTGCACGAAATCCATCCCGGGCAGCTGGTGGCGCTCCCGGCAGAACTCAATAGCGGTCTCGTTGAGGTCCAGGCCGGTGTAGGAGGCGGGCTTGAAGGTGCGGGCCACATAGGACGCGCCGCCCCCGTGGCCACAGCTCACCTCAAGCACCTTCTTGCCGGCCATGTCAGCCAGGGCGGCGGTGCGGTGGTACTGCTGGATGAAGAACCGGTTGGGCTCGTCGGAGGCCTCCAGCGGCACCGCCATCGGCGGGTCCTCTTCGTAGCCGTAGTTGAGGAACAGCCAGTCGTCGCCGCTGAGCATCTTGGTCTGGGTCGAGAACCGCTTGGTCACAAACGAGGTGAACAGCAGGTGATAGACGAACGGGTTCGTCATGACGCGGTGGGACACCGGATTGAAGATCAGGCGGTTCATCGTGACCATCGAAAAAGTATCTCACGATTCTGGAGACCCCGCCCTGCCCGGGTCGCCGACAGCGGCGAACTCAGTCGTGTAGACCGCGCATCAGGATTCGATCCCACATCCGATCGGTCAACACGGCACGCGCCAGCACGGTGGCCTTGCCGGAGAGTCCGACCACATAGCGGGGGCGAGGATTCCTCGACCGGACCACGCGGAGCACGGCACGGGCGACCACGTCGGGTTCGATCATCACCCCGGGCTGGGCGGAGAGCTGGCGGGTGTTCTCGGCGTAACGGATCTTGAAGCCGCCGTAGGGATCATCATCGGTATAGGACGGTCGCGCCTCCTGTTGGGAGATGACGAACGGTGTCCGCACCGCGGTCGGGTCCAGCAGCACCACCCGCACTCCGAACGGCGCGACTTCGGCGCGCAGCGACAGCGACAACGCCTCCATGCCGTACTTGATCACGTGGTAGCCGCCAGCTCCCGGGCTGGCGAAGCGCCCGCCGGTACTGCCGATGTTCACGATGACGCCGGACCCGCGGCGGCGCATCTCCGGCAGGACGGCCTGGGCCAAGTGAAGTGTCGCAACCACATTGGTCTCGAACAGGCCGCGAAGGTCATCGAGAGGCAACTGCTCAAGCGGACACGTGAGTGGATATCCCGCGCTGTTGACCAAGACATCGACCCCGCCGTGTTCCGCGTCGATCTCCGCGATGAGCCGATCCACCGCGGCTTCATCGGTGACGTCGAGGGCGCGAGCCGTCAGCCCGCGTGATGTAAGGCGTTGCAGCGCTTCGGGATTGCGTCCCACCGCAAAGACGCGATAGCCGGCTGCCTGCAGCCGATCGGCGGTCGCTTCGCCGATCCCGCTTGTCGCTCCGGTGACCAGCGCTACCGGCTGGGTGCTCATCGGGTGCCGGTGTTCCCGGACGGCACGGGCGCGGAGTCCACACCGGATTCGGCGGGCACCAACTCGACGGGCAGGTGCTCGAGGCCGCGCATGGTCGCATTGACCAGGTAGCGGTAGTCCCCGGCCAGCCGGATCTCCTTGACATGGGGGATCAGCTGCGTGAGTACCCGGCTGACTTCGATGCGGGTCAGGTGGGTGCCGAGGCAGTAGTGCGCGCCACCGCCGAACGCGAGGTGGTCGGTCGGATTGCGGTCCAGGTCGAAGGTGTCGGGATCCGGGTAGTGCTGCGGATCGCGATTGGCGGCCGCGTACAGGATCAACACCCGGGCTCCGGCCGGGATGGTCTGGTCGCCGACCCGGTAATCGCGGGTCGCGGTTCGGTAGAAGCCCTGAACGGGGGAGACCAGCCGCAGTTGCTCTTCGATGGCTGCCGGGATCAATTCGGGGTGTTCGCGCAGCCGGCTGTAGACGTCCGGACGCTGTGCCAGTGTCAGAAACAGGCCCGAGATCAGGTTCGTGGTGGTCTCGCTGCCCGCGCCGACGAGCATCGAGGCGGTCCAGAACACCTCGTCATCGGAGAGGGTGTCCTCACCGCTCGGTGCCGCAAGCATCGAGATCAGGTCATCGCCGGATTCGGCGCGGCGCGCCTTGATCATCGGATCGAGACTGCGGTGCATCGCGATGACCGCCTGACTCGAGCGCATGTTCATCGCCATCCCACGCAGGGTCAGCGGTGCGAACGCAGCTTCATTGATGGTGTCCGCCCATTCCAGGAACTGGTGGCGGTCTTCCTGCGGAATCGCCAGCATCATGGTGATCAGCCGGTTCGGCAGGGGCTTGGCCAAATCGGCCACGATCTCGACTCGTCCGCGCGTGATCATCGCGGCGACCAGTTCGTCGGCCGCGCGGTTGATATTGATCTCCCACGACTTCATCGCGCGGGGCGTGAATGCCCGAGACACCGACCGGCGCAGCCGGGTGTGCACAGGCGGATCGGTGGCGTTCATGGTCTGCAGGCGGACCCGGAAGCGGGCCTGGCTCTGCGCCGAGGACAACGCCTCGTCGTCGCGCAGCGCCTGCCGGACTTCGTCGTAACCCGGGATGATCCAGATGCCGCGCTTGCGGCTGTACCAGACCTTCGGACCGGACAGCAGCGTGCGATAGCCCGGATAGGGATCATGCATCGTCTCGGGCGCGAACGGGTCGAAGTCGGTCAGCGGTGCGGTTTCGCGTCGGGTCAGGGCGTAGCGGTAAGCGGTTGCCCGGTCGCGGACCACGCCGATAAGCCCGTCAGTGCCGATCTTGAGCAGGCTGGCGCGAAACCGAAGCCGACGCGTCAGTTCCTTCTGATCCATCTGGCAAGCCCCTCGTCACGATTGTCGGGTGTGGAGCGCGATTGTGGCCCGGTGCCGGGCCACGGTTGGCCTGCGATCAGGCTAGCCGCCACCCTAACCGGCTGCCTCGGTCGCCTGAAGGGACGTCGGTCACCAAAGAAGCGCCGGAGCGCCGGGACGTCAGTCCCGATCGCTCCGCCGCTTCGATGCAGTTTCCTCAGTCTTTGACGAGGTCGAAAATGCGGTAGGTGATCTCGCCGCGGTCCAGGTCGCGGTAGAACAGCGACCCCTCCACGACGGCGAATTCCCGAGCGAAGCGGCGCAGGAAGAACGGCATCCGCTCGTTGATCAGGTCGTTGGAGCGCGGCGAGTTGGCGGCCAGGCCACGAACGACCTCGCGGCTGATGTCGCGCTCGTTGACCAGCCGCAGCGGCGGGGTGGCCAGGGTCTGCTGCCAGGACTCGATGTCCTCCTTGGCGCGGAAGTCGGTGTGCAGGAAGTGTCCGCCCGGACGCAGCACCCGTCCCACCTCGCGAACGAACTGCGCGAAGTCGGGGTAGATGTGCGAGGCCTCGACATTGACGACCGCGTCGAACGAATTGTCCGGGAACGGCAGGTTCAGTGCGTCACCCTGCACGAAGTCCAGGCCGGGCACCTGGTGGCGCTTCTGGCAGAAGACGACACCGTCCGGGTTGAAGTCCAGTCCGGTGTACGAGGCGGGCTTGAGGGTGCGGGCCAGGAAGGAGGCGCCGCCGCCGTGCCCGGAGCTGACTTCGAGCACGTTCTTGCCGGCCAGATCGATCTGGGTGGCGGTCTGGTGGTAGAGCTGGATCGAGTACCGGTTCTCTTCGTCGGCCTCGTCGAGCTTCAGGCCCAGCGGCGGGTCCTGCTCATAACCCCAGTTGAGGAAGACGACGTCGTCGTGTCCCATTCGCTTGGTCATGAACGGGTACCAGTATTTGAAGGCCTTCTTGTACAGCGGCATCGCCGAGATGCGGTACACCAGATCGGCGCCGACTTTTTCCAAGGTCTCAGATGGGGAACGCACCATACCGAAAGTATGGCACAGCGCAGAGCGGGCTTTAGACCTCGGTGAGTTGCACCGGCAGCTGCGCGCGTTGCGGCTCGCCGCGATACCGCGACGGCGCTCCGTCGATCTTGCAGATGCGCCACATCAGCCGCGCGGCCGGATTCATCAGCCCGAGTTCGTGGCAGACCATCCGGACATCGGAGAACATGTCCCGCCAGGTCTGGCGTGCGTCCGGGGTGCCGAAGAACCACTGCTTGCGCGCGGACTTCGGAACACCGAACTCGCGGAAGAACTTACGGGGCGGCACGATCATCGCTTGGCCGAGCATCCGCATGACAACGGGCACGTACAGCGAGAGCATGAATCGGCTGCTCCACCACAGCCGAGGCACCCGTCGCTCCAGGTACTTGTGGGCGAACGAGATGTGGCGCGCCTCTTCGGCGACGTGGATGCCGATCATCCTCCGCACGATTGCCGGCACGCTGTCCTCTTCGCGCAGGGCAAGGGTCTGCAGGTAGTCGAACGGGACCTCGCCCGCCAGGACTCCGAAGAAGAACGAGTTCGGCAGCGGCCCGGCGTAGAGCGGCACGATCGGGGAGAGCAGGCGCAGCCACCGCGGCATGCCGGGGACATCGACGCCGATGCGGTTCACCAACTCCTGGAACATCAGGGTGTGGTTGCATTCCTCGATGCACTCGTGCAGGCAGTAGCGGTACTCCGGCGAGCCGTTCGGCACCCAGAACGTGTAGTGCATGAGGCCCCGCACCAGGATGCCCTCGAACTGCACGCCGACCTTGGCCATGTTGGCCTGGCGCCACATGCCCATCGCGATCTTCTTTTCCAGGGGCTGCGCCCGGTACCAGGGGTGGCGGCCCAGCGGGTCCGCTCCCGAAAGTACCCAGCGGGCGTCATCCGTCTTCACCGCGAGTTCGGGATCATTCCAGTCGATGTCGACGTACGGGTTGAAGTTGCGTCGCACCGAGCTTTCGGACAGCGTCGCCAGCGTTTCGCCGTAGGCGGCGTCGCCGCCGACATACATCGCGTTCTTCAATCGCCGGAAGAAGTAAAAAAGGGCATAGGGCACCGCGGCGACGGCAATCATGCCGGCCAGCAACCAGCAGATGACGATCACAACGGTCGGCATACGGGCCCATCCTCAATTTCAGGCCCGCACCGCCATGGGGCGTAGCCGAGCCGAAGCTTACCGTCAAGTTTGGCAAAACAGTAAGGTTTAACCGTTCACTTGAGTGTGATCGGCATCATCTTGGTACCGGGCGGCGTCCATTACTTTATCTCTGCGCCGCGGACCGCCTCACACCGGGCTGACCTGCACGTACGGCGATATATTGCGGCGTTGGGGTAGCGTGTTCACCTTATGGGGACCCAGCAATACGACGCCGTCATCGTGGGGGCGGGCTTCGGCGGCATCGGTACGGCCATCCAACTGACCAAGCTGGGCTACGAGAACATCGTGATCGTGGACCGCCTGGACGGTCTCGGCGGAACATGGCGGGTCAACCACTATCCGGGGCTCTCCGTCGACCAGCCCTCTACTACTTATTCCTACTGGTTCGAACCCAACCCCTACTGGTCGCGGCTGTTCGCCCCCGGTAACGAGGTCCAAGCCTATGCCGAGCATGTGGCGGACAAATATGACGTGACGCGCTTCATGCGCTTCAACACCACGGTTGACGGCGCCCAGTGGGACGAGGACGCAAAGCTGTGGCGGACGTCGCTGGCCGGCGGTGAGACGCTGACCTCGCAGTTCCTCATCGTCGCGACCGGCTTCCTGTGCCAGCCGAAGATTCCCGACATCCCCGGCATCGACACCTTCGCCGGCCATGTCGTGCACACCGCCGAGTGGGACCACGATTACTCGATGGCAGGCCGGCGGGCGGCGGTCATCGGAACCGGGTCCACCGGGATCCAGGTGATCCCCGAGCTGGCCAACGAGGTCGCCGATCTGACGGTGTATCAGCGCACCCCGATCCTGGTGACGCCCAAGTCCGACGTGGTGTTCCCGCCGGCGGTGCAACGGATGTTCGCCCGCGTGCCGTTCACCCAGCGTATTGTCCGGTGGCTCACCGACAACACCACGGACTTCATGATGGTGCTGACCATGTGGCGCTACCGGCGCTTCAAGTTCCTCAACAAGGCGATGGCGGCCCAGTCCGCGCGCCATCGGCGGCGCTCGGTGCGCGATCGTGAGCTCGCGCGCAAGATGGCGCCCGATTTCGACTTCGGCTGCAAGCGTCCGTCGATCTCCAACAACTACTACCCGACATTCGCCAAGCCGAATGTGCACCTGGTGACCGAGGGGATCGAGCGGATCGAACCCGACGGCATCGTGGCGTGTGACGGCACGAAGCGTGAGATCGACACCCTGGTGCTGGCAACGGGATACGACGTCTGGGAGGGCAACCTGCCGGCGATCGAGGTGATCGGTCGCGGCGGTCGCAACCTGGGCAAATGGTGGCGCGAGACGCGTTTCCAGGCCTACCAGGGCATGACCGCCCCGCAGTTCCCGAACTTCATCAACATGGCCAGCCCGTTCTCCTGGGTCGGGCTGTCCTGGTTCAACACCGTGGAATACCAGACCCGCCACATGAACCGGCTGTTCGGCGAGGTGCAGCGGCGCCAGGCGCAGACGTTCGAGGTCACCGAGGAGGCCAACACCCGGTTCTACGAGCGGATGATGGGCCTGCTGGACAGCTCGGTATTCCACCTCGGTAACTGCGCGACGTCGAATTCGTATTGGTTCAACCAGAGCACCGGGGAGGCCCCGCTGTTCCGGCCGACCTCGGTGCGCAGCGCTGTCAAGGAGCAGGACCACTTCCCACTCTCGGACTATCTGATCGGATAGTTTCCGCCGCTACGGTCCTGAACAGGGGGTTACAGTGATCGTTTGGGCACATTGTCAGGTGAGGGGCCTCGGACAGTGACACATACACACCGCCCGAGCCACGACCGGTCGTCCGCGGCCGCATTCGTTCGCCGATTCGCGTTGCCGATCATCCTGGGCTGGATCGCCCTCACCGCGTTGGTGAGCGTCGCCGTGCCGCCGCTGGAGCAGGTCGCCAAGGAACACCCGGTGTCGTTGAGCGCCAAAGACTCCCCGTCGATTCAGGCGATGGCACGGCTTGGGCACGACTTCGCCGAGTCCAACACCGACAGCGCGGCAATGATCGTCATCGAAGGCGATGAGCCGCTCGGTGACGCCGCGCACCACTACTACAACGAGCTGATCGCCCAGCTAAACGCCGACACCAAGCACGTTCAGCACATCCAGGACTTCTGGGGAGACCCGCTGACCGCGGGGGGCGCCCAGAGTTCTGACGGCAAGGCCGCATTGGTGCAGCTGAACCTCGCCGGAAACCAGGGTGAGGCGCTGGCCAACGACTCGGTCGAGGCGGTCCGCGACGTCGTGGCGCGCACGCCGGCGCCCGCCGGGGTCCGGGCCTACGTCACCGGCCCGGCGCCGATGGTCACCGACATGAACTCCAGCGGCGACCGAGCGGTGCTCAAGATCCTGGTGGCGACCGTCTCGGTGATCTCGCTGATGCTGCTGCTGCTCTACCGATCCTTCAGCACCGTCGCGTTGCTGCTGGCCGTGGTCGGGGTCGAACTGGCGGCGGCACGCGGAATCGTCGCGTTCCTGGGGCACTACGGCCTGATCGGGCTGTCCACGTTCGCGATCAACATCCTGGTGACGTTGGCGATCGCGGCCGGCACCGACTACGGGATCTTCTTCATCGGCCGCTACCACGAAGCCCGCCATGCCGGCGAAGACCCGGAGACGGCCTACTTCACCACCTATCGCGGTGTCGCCCACGTGGTGCTGGCCTCGGGCCTGACCATTGCCGGTGCCACGTTCTGCCTGAGCTTCACCCGGTTGCCGGTGTTTCAGACCATGGGTGTGCCGTGTGCGGTCGGCATGCTGGTCGCGGTGGCGATCGCGCTGACGCTGGTTCCGGCGGTGCTGGCGATCGCCACGCGCCGCGGACTGCTCGAACCCCGGCGCAAGATGTCCGATCGCGGCTGGCGCAAAGTGGGCACGGCGATCGTGCGCTGGCCCGGCCCCATCTTCGTGGCCGCCTGCGCGATCGCGCTCATCGGCCTGCTCGCCCTGCCCGGCTACAAGGTGAGCTACAAGGACCCGTCGTTCATCCCGCAGGACACGCCGGCCAACCTCGGCTGGGCGGCCGCGGCGCGGCACTTCCCGGAATCGCGCCTGCTTCCGGAGGTGCTGCTGATCGAATCCGATCACGACATGCGCAATTCCGCGGACTTCCTGGTACTCAACAAGCTGGCCAAGAGCGTCTTTGCGGTCGAGGGTGTCGCCATGGTGCAGGGGGTGACCCGGCCGGAGGGCACCCCGCTCGGTCACACCTCGATTCCATTCCTGCTCAGCATGCAGAGCGCCGGGCAGATGCAGAACCTGGACTTCGTCAAGAGCCGGGTGGCCGACATGCGCCAGCAGGCCAACGATCTCGAGGGGACCATCACCTCGCTGCAGCGGATGTACGGGCTGATGCAGCAGATGGCCGCCAACACCCATCACGCGACCGGTGTCTCGCAGGAGGCGAGGGACCTGGCCACGCAGGTGCGCGGCAACATGGCCGATTTGAACGAGAACTCCAAAGCGTTGCGTGAATCCGTCGAAGGGAAGGATTGTCGCGGCGACACCACTTGTCTGTCACTGCGGGCGGCGTATGCGTCGATGGACGGCACCACCCTGCTCACCGAGAAACTCGACGAGCTGGCGCCCGACATGAGCAACATCGACGCGGTGACCCCGCAGCTGCTGGAGATGATGCCGGCGCAGATCGCCGCGATGCGCAGCCTGCAGACCATGATGCTGACGTTGCACAGCACCATGTCCGGGATGATGGCGCAGATCGAGGAGGTCGGTGGTGACTCGGCCGCGATGGGGCAGGACTTCGACGCGGCGAAGAGCGACGACTCGTTCTACCTGCCCCGGGAAGCCTTCGACAACCCGGACTTCAAACGTGTGATCCAGCTGTTCTTGTCGCCGGACGGGCACGCGGCGCGCTTCTTCATCACCCACGACGGCTACCCGGCGACTCCAGAGGGCATGGCGCGGGTCAACCTGATCAAGAAGGCCGCCACCGAGTCGTTGAAGGGCACCCCGCTGTCGACCGCCAAGGTGTACGTGGCCGGCACCGCCGCGCTCTTCAACGACTTGCAGGGCGCCGCCGACTACGACCTGCTGATTGCCGGAATCACCTCGCTGGCAATCATTTTCATCATCATGCTGCTCATCACTCGCAGCTTCATCGCCTCGGTGGTGATCGTCGGGACGGTATTGGCGTCGCTGGGCGCGTCGTTCGGGCTGTCGGTACTGCTGTGGCAATACATCTTCGGCATCAACCTGCACTGGCTGGTGATGGTGATGTCGGTGATCATTCTGTTGGCGGTGGGCTGTGACTACAACCTGCTGCTGGTCGCCAGGTTCAAAGAGGAGATGGGCGCCGGACTGAAGACCGGCATCATCCGCACCATGGGCGGCACCGGCAAGGTCGTCACGGCTGCCGGGCTGGTGTTCGCCTTCACCATGGCGTCCATGCTCGTCAGTGATCTGCGGGTGGTGGGCCAGGTTGGCACCACGATCGGGCTCGGTCTGCTGTTCGACACGCTGGTGGTGCGCTCGTTCATGATGCCCTCGATGGCGGCACTGCTGGGGCGGTGGTTCTGGTGGCCGCTGAATGTGCGGGAGCACCCGGCTCGTGCGGTGCCGGTGGCTGCCCCGGCTGCCACCGCTCCCTCGGCTGCCACGGAAGGCAAGCCCGACGCGAATGACCGGACCTTCGAGGACATGGTCGCCACGGCGTTCCCGGAGCTGTCCGCTCGTCCGGCGACGCCGTCGGACCAGGACCGGCCCACCGAGGTGCTGGCCACGATTCAGCCGCCGGAGGAAGAGGCCGACAACTGAGCCCTGCGCCGGCCCTGGTCAGCGTGCCACCGCATGGGCTAGATTTAGACAATCCGTGATTGTGTAAATCATTTGTAGGGTCTGACGTGGGGATTCGACGGTGTCAGTCAGGTCGTCGAACCGGTCTGAGGGGAGCGCCGTACATGTCCGATGAAGCCCTTTCGGCCGCCTTGGCGCGTGAGCATCAGCAGATCGAGGCCGGAATCGGCGCCTTCCTGGAGGGCCTCGAGGGCGGCAGCGCCGACGTTGACGGCTTGCGCGCAACGCTGGCTGTGCTACGCCGCCACATCTACCTGGAGGAACAGCTGCTGTTCCCGCCGATCAGCAGGGGCGCGCACATGATGGCGGTCTTCGGGATGATCCGAGGCCATGGCGAGATCTGGCGCACCATGAACGCGCTCGACGACCTCTCCCGTGCCGGCGCGGACCATGCGACGCTACGGGGCGCCTGCGGCCGGCTCCTGGAGCAGCTGGCCGACCACAACAAGGTGGAGGAGCCGGTGATCTACCCGGCCGCCGACACCGGCCTGACACCGGAAGTGGCCGCAGAAGTGGCCGAGTTCCTAGCTGCCGGCCGGATGCCCGACGGGTGGACCTGCGCGCGGGGAGCGGCCTGAACCCGCTTGAAACCAGCGATCAGGCTTCGCCGGCGATGAGCGCGGAAAGGCCGGCGTGATAGGCGGCCAGGCTGTGCCGCCAACCGATGTCGACGGCCCCACCGCTGTCCACGGCGATTTCGGCACCCGCGTGTACATACGGCGCGGGCGGCACCAGCGGGACGATGTCGAGGAAATTCACCACGCGATAGCAGCATTCGATGGCGGCGTCGAACGCGGCCTTGAAGTCGGCCACGCCGACTCGCGGGCCGCCGAACGTGGTCAGCCGCGGCTCGATGGTGTTCGGGGGCATCCCGTGCGCGACATCGGGTGCGGCCAGCACGGCCAAGGCGCCCCCGAGGCTGTGCCCAGTGATGAGGATCTGACTGCACCCGGCGGTCGCGGTGGGCAGGTTGGCGGCGATGGAGGCACGGACACAGCCGTAGACGTCCTGGAAGCCGGCATGCACCTGGCCGAAACCCGCCACCGGCGAATACGGCGCCGGGAAGAAATCGAAATCGGCGATCCAGTCCGCCACATCGGAGCTGCCGCGAAAGGCGATGAACGCGGTGCCCCTGGCGGTGTCACGGCCCATCAACCCAAAGATGTTGGTGTCCTTGGCCATCGCCGTCGCAGGATGCTGCGCGGGTAGCTCGGCCAAGTGTGCCCGGTCAGCTTTGATCAGGGCGGTCTGGCTGAAACCGGTAGGCAGTGTGGGTGCAGCGCCGGACATCACGGCGTAGGCCGCCGATGCCAGCGGCAGTACCACGTCGCGGGCGTAGGACGGGCTGAATGCCACGTCGAACAGTCTAGGAGCCTCAAAGTTGTCAACGAGCCTCGAAGTTGTCAACAAGTTGGCAACGTTTAAACTTTGACTCAACGGCTTTGAACCGGCCATCACCGGGGAGCCTTCGGAAGAACAGTCGGACCATTCCCACGGGCCGACTCACTAGAACCGAACGGGACGGCCCGTCACAGCCCTACATCGAGCGGTCGTGCCCCGCAGGCGGGAGTGCGGCAAGCGGGGTGGTACCGCGGCGCTCGCGCAACCGCGCGGCGTCGTCCCCGGGCCGGGCCCTTGGGAGACGACACAGACGTGAGCGAACGCAGCTATCCGAAGCCGGCCGCCGGCGCCCCCGACTTCCCGGCGGCCGAAGCCGCCGTCCTGGATTACTGGGCCGCAGATGACACCTTCCGGGCCAGCATCGCCCGCCGCGACGGCGCGCAGGAGTACGTGTTCTACGACGGGCCGCCGTTCGCCAACGGCCTGCCGCACTACGGACATCTGCTGACCGGCTACGTCAAGGACATCGTGCCGCGTTACCGCACCATGCGCGGCTACAAGGTGGAGCGCCGGTTCGGCTGGGACACGCACGGGCTGCCCGCCGAGCTCGAGGTGGAGCGCCAGCTCGGCATCACCGACAAGTCGCAGATCGACGCCATGGGCATCGCCGCGTTCAACCAGGCATGCCGGGAATCGGTGTTGCGCTACACATCCGAGTGGCAGGCCTACGTCACCCGCCAGGCCCGCTGGGTGGACTTCGACAACGACTACAAGACCCTGGACCTGCCTTTCATGGAGTCGGTGCTGTGGGCGTTCAAGCAGCTCTGGGACAAGGGCCTGGCCTACGAGGGCTACCGGGTGCTGCCGTACTGCTGGCGCGACGAGACCCCACTGTCCAACCACGAGCTGCGGATGGACGACGACGTCTACAAGAGCCGGCAGGACCCGGCGCTGACTGTCGGCTTCCGGATCGTCGGTGGGGGACCCGCCGGTGAGCTCGAGGGCGCTCACCTGTTGGTGTGGACCACCACTCCGTGGACACTGCCGTCCAACCAGGCGGTGGCGGTCAACCCGGATGTGACCTATGTAGTGGTCGCGGCGGGGGAGCGGCGATACCTGATGGCCGAGGCGCGGCTGGGTGCCTATGCACGCGAGCTCGGCCTGGGCGAGGGCGAGGAGCCTCAGGTGCTGGGCAGCTACCGCGGCTCGGAGCTGCTCGATGTGCGCTATGCGCCGCCGTTCCCGTACTTCATGGACTCGGCGAATGCCTTCCGGGTGCTCGCCGCCGATTTCGTGTCCACCGAGGACGGCACCGGCATCGTGCACCTGGCGCCCGCCTACGGTGAGGACGACAAGAACACCACCGACCCGGCCGGCATCGTCCCGGTCACTCCGGTGGACGCCAAGGGCCGCTTCGATGTGACTGTGCCGGACTATGCCGGCCAGCACGTCTTCGACGCGAACAAGGCGATCATCGCCGATCTGAAGAACGGCACCGGCCCGGCTGCCGCCAACGGCGCGGTGCTTGTGCGCCACGAGACCTACGAGCACCCCTACCCGCACTGCTGGCGATGCCGCAACCCGCTGATCTACAAGGCGGTGTCGTCGTGGTTCGTCCGCGTCACGCAGTTCCGGGACCGGATGGTGGAGCTGGGCGAGCAGATCACCTGGTACCCCGAGCACGTCAAGGACGGGATCTTCGGCAACTGGCTTCGTGGTGCACGAGACTGGTCGATCTCCCGAAACCGCTACTGGGGCACCCCGATTCCGGTATGGAAATCCGACGATCCGGCTTATCCGCGGATCGACGTCTACGGCAGTCTGGATGAGCTGGAGCGCGACTTCGGGGTGCGGCCGGACAATCTGCATCGCCCCTACATCGACGAGCTGACCCGGCCCAACCCCGACGACCCGACCGGCCGTTCGACGATGCGACGCATCTCCGACGTGCTGGACGTGTGGTTCGACTCGGGCTCGATGCCCTATGCCCAGGTGCATTACCCCTTCGAGAACTCCGAATGGTTCGACGGCGGCGGGGGACAGGCTGCCCACTACCCGGGCGATTTCATCGTCGAATACATCGGCCAGACCCGCGGCTGGTTCTACATGATGCATGTCCTGGCGACTGCGCTGTTCGACCGTCCGGCGTTCAAAACCTGTGTGGCGCATGGCATCGTGCTGGGCAGCGACGGGCAGAAGATGAGCAAGTCGCTGCGCAACTACCCGGACGTGAGCGAAGTGTTCGACCGCGATGGCTCCGACGCCATGCGCTGGTTCCTGATGGCCTCGCCGATCCTGCGCGGCGGAAACCTGATCGTCACCGAGGCGGGCATCCGCGAGGGCGTACGCCAGGTGATGCTGCCGCTGACCAACGCCTACACCTTCCTGACGCTGTATGCCCCGAAACCCGGTGTCTGGCGCACCGATTCGCAGCACGTACTGGACCGCTACATCCTGGCCAAGCTGGCGTCGCTGCGCGACGACCTGACGCGAGACCTGGATGTGTGTGACATCTCCAGTGCCTGTGAGCAATTGCGACAGTTCACCGAGGCGCTGACCAACTGGTACGTGCGCCGGTCCCGGCAGCGGTTCTGGGACGAGGACGCCGACGCGATCGACACCTTGCACACCGTGCTGGAGATCACCGCGCGACTGGCCGCGCCACTGCTGCCGCTGACCACCGAGGTGATCTGGCGCGGGGTCACCGGGGAACGCTCGGTGCACCTGACCGATTGGCCCGAGGCCGCCGATCTGCCCGCCGACACCGAACTGGTGGCGGCGATGGATCAGGTCCGCGAGGTCTGTTCCGCGGCGTCGTCGGTGCGCAAGGCGCACCAGCTGCGGGTCCGGTTGCCGCTGCCCAAACTCACCGTCGCCGTCGACGAGCCGCAGCGGCTGGCACCCTTTACCGACCTGATCGCCGACGAGCTCAACGTCAAGGCCGTCGAGCTGACCGACGACATCGCTCACTACGGGCGATTCGATCTGGCGGTCAACGCGAAGGTGGCCGGTCCCCGCGTGGGTAAGGATGTCCAGGCCGCGATCAAAGCGGTCAAGGCCGGCGAGGGCGTCGTCAATCCCGACGGGACCCTGAGCGCGGGTCCGGTGGTGCTGCTGGAGGGCGAGTACACCTCCAAGCTGGTGGCCGCCGACCCGGAATACACCGTGGCGCTGCCCGAAGGCGCCGGCCTGGTGGTGCTCGACAGCGCGGTGACGCCCGAGTTGGAAGCCGAGGGCTGGGCCAAGGACCGGATCCGGGAGCTGCAGGAGCTGCGTAAAACCAGTGGCCTCGAGGTCTCCGACCGGATCAGTGTGGTGATCGCGGTACCCGAGCAGCGGCTGGAATGGGCGCAGAATCATGCCGAGTTGATCGCCGGAGAAATCTTGGCGACCAGTTTCGAATTCGGTGACCCGGCCGACCCCGTGGAAATCGGTGACGGTGTGCGGGTGTCCATCGCCAAGGCCTGAGGATTCAGTCGGCGAAATTTCCGGTTTCGGCCAGGACCGACTTTCTCGCGCCCAGATTCTTATGGTCGACGGCGGCCCGCGGACGGGGCCTACGCCGTCCGTCGTTGGCAGCTCGATCACGGCATTTATGCAGTTTGTGGTGGTAAAAAACCCGTCCGTGGGCGCGGGCAGGTAGCACCGCTGAGGTAGGTGAAACACCGGCGAAACAGCCCTGAACTGCCACGTCGGCGACTTCAGGGGCCGTTCGTCCCCGATTAACCTTCAGGCCATACGAACAGTTGTCTGCGGTTGGTTCTGACCCACCCGAATTGCCAGGAACCTGGCAAGCCGTTGCGCGACGCAACTCGGGTGGGTCGGTTCATTACTTGGCTAGAGGGGCAGGGGATTCATGGATTTCGGGGCACTCCCGCCAGAGGTCAACTCCGCGCGAATGTATGCCGGTCCGGGCTCGGCACCGTTGCTGGCGGCCGCGGCGAACTGGTCGGCCATGGCGACCGAGCTGCACTACACCGCCACGTCGTATGCCGCGGTGATCGCCGACCTGGCGGACTCGGCGTGGCAGGGCCCCTCGGCGGCATCGATGACGGCAGCGGCGGGCCCGTACGCGGCGTGGCTGAAGGCCACCGCCGTCGGCGCTGAGGAGACGGCGCTGAAGGCCACGGCAGCAGCCGGCGCCTATGAGGCCGCTTACGCCGCCACCGTGCCGCCGCCGGTGATCGCCGCCAACCGCACCCTGTTGGCCACGCTGGTGGCAACCAACTTCCTCGGACAGAACGCACCGGCGATCGCGGCGACCGAAGCGCAGTACGGCGAAATGTGGGCGCAGGACGCGGCCGCGATGTACACCTACGCCGGTTCGTCGGCGACGGCCACCCAGCTGAGCCCCTTCAACAAGCCGCCGGAGACCACCAACTCCACCGGGGACATCAGCCAGCCGGCGGCAGCCACCAATGCGGTGCAGAACGCGGCCGCCTCCAACGCCGGGACGCTGCCCGGAGGGGTCACCCAGATCTTGGACGACTACCAGGCAATCGTGAAGACACTGACGAATGTGATCAGCACCGCGAACGGACCCTACGGTATTAACGCCCTCAGCTCGGCACGAAGCGTCTACCAAATGGCCATCAGTATCCCGTCGGTGGCCACTGCGCTCGGAAACCTGACCAACACTCTGAACCCTAAGCCGATCGTCGGCGCCTTGGCACCCCTGCTGTCCAGCCCACTGCTCAGCGGTTCGCACTCCGTCCCGGCGGCAGTGTCGGGGGCCGTGGGCCGAGCCGGCCTGATCGGGTCGCTGTCGGTGCCTTCCACCTGGGCCAGCGCCGTTCCGGCAGTCAAGACCGCCACCGTGGCGCTGCAGGCAAGCGTGCTCGAGGCCGCTCCGGCGCTCGCCGCAAACGGTGAGGGTGTGCTGGCCGGCCAGATGGCGCTGTCGAGCCTGGCCGGGCGCGCGATCGGGACACCGATACGGCAGGCCGCGGGTGCCACCGCCACCCGGGCGATCAGTGCGATCAGCCACGTCACCAACAGCCAGACGGGGCCGGATATCGCCACCACCGCCACCGTCATCGTCATCCCGCCGATCGCGAAATAACGGAAGTAGGTCGCGTTCATGGTATTTCAGAGCTTCGCAGCGCAGCCCCCGGAGATCATCTCCGGCCAGTTGTATTCGGGTCCAGGTGCCGACCCGCTGTTCGCCGCGGCGGCGGCCTGGTCGGGGCTGGGCGCCGAGTTGCATGCCGCCGCGTCCTCCTACCAGGCGGCGCTGGCAAGCCTTAGCGGCGGCTGGCAGGGGCCGGCCGCGGCGGCGATGGCGTCCGCCGCCGCTCCGTACGTGACCTGGCTGACGACCACGGCGGCGCAGGCTGAGCAGACCGCCGCCCAGGCGTCTGCCGCAGCTGCCGCCTATGAATCGGCCTTCGCCGGGATCGTGCCACCGCCGGCGATCGCGGCCAACCGCAGTCAGCTGGCATCGTTGGTGGCCACGAACATTCTCGGGCAGAACAGCACCGCGATCGCCGCTGTCGAAGCGGAGTACAGCCGAATGTGGGCGCAGGATGTCGCCGCCATGCTCGGCTACGCCGGCGCTTCGGCGCAGGCAACCAATCTTTCCTCATTCACCGCGCCCCCGCCGACCACCAAGGGCGACGCGGGGAGCGCGCAAGCGGGCGCGGCCCCGACGACTGAACCCGACTTGATTCAGCAGATCACCCAGCAGATCAACTCGTGGACCTCGGCCTATAACACCGGCTGGCAGAACCTGATCGACGGTGCCACCGGCACCACCTACACGCATAACTTGTGGGAGAGCCAGCTCTCCCTGGTGAACGGAGTCAGTGGCCAGACCGGGTGGGTCAACGCCGTCCATGCCAGTACCAACATGGGCATCACCCAATTCCGGAGTGGATATACGGCGGTGGTGCCGGCAATCCCGAAGTCGGCGCTCGGCGGCCTGCACAGTTCCGGGTTGACTTCGGGCGCTGGTCTGACCAGGGCCGCCGGGGCCGCTGCGGGCAGCGCGATGCGCGTCGGAGCGCTGTCGGTGCCGCCGAACTGGGCTAGTGCCACCTCGGCGATCCAGCTGGCCTCCACCTCGCTGCCGCAGACGGCGCTGGGCGCTGCTCCCGCGGCAGGATCGGTGCCGGGCATGCTCGCCCCGGCGGCCCTGGGCAGTGCGGCCGGTGGTGCATTGGGTGCGCCGGCCACTCGGACGGTGGCCCCGGTGGCCCGCGTGGTGTCGACCAACATCAAGGATCGCGATGCGCCGGTTCCACTCGATCAGGTGATCGCGCAATTGCAGCAGACGCCGGATGTGGTGCAGCATTGGAACGTCGATCAGGCCGGCCTCGATGAACTTGTCGCGAAGCTGTCCCTGAAACCAGGCATCCACGCGGTGCACGTCCTCGACGACGAGGACATCGCGCTCGCCGGAACGAAGTCCGCGCTCGGCTGACGTGCCCCCGATGCCGCACGACTTCGGCCGCCCCAGGAGGAGCCCTATGAAGCTGTTGTTCGTCCCGCTTGTCGCCGCCGCCGCGGTTGTTCTTGCCGCCCCTGGGCACGCCGATCCCAATGTGGTTGAGGTGAGCACGGTCGACAGTACAGAATTCATCACCTCGCTTCGGCAGGTCGGGATTGTCTTCGACGACCCGGCCCAAGCCGTGGCCGCCGCCGAAGCGCTCTGCGGGTTGGCGGCAAACGGTGAATCAAGTCTCGAACTGCTCAACGACATCACCGAAGCCAACCCCGACCTGACCGTCGCCGACGCAGCGCGGTTCGCGGCGATCGCAGCGAAAACCTATTGCCCGCACCAGCTCAAAAAGGGCAGCGGAGGGTCGAAGTAGCGCCGGGGTCAGGGTTTGACGGCCAGCCAGCGCTGCTGACCGGCCGCGGTGATCACCTCTACATCGCGGAAACCTATGCCGCGCAACCGGTCCGGTAACGCATCGGGTGAGACCGGGTTGTAAGTATCGCGGAAATGCATCAGCTGGAACATCGCCGAGTGCACCCCGTCGCTGCCGGCGAAGACTGCCCCGGGCCGCAGTACGCGAAAGGCCTCGGCGAACAGTTGGTCCTGCAACGCCGGCGTCGGAACGTGGTGCAGCATCGTGAAACACACCACGGAACTGAATTCGTCCGAGGGCAGCCCCGTATCGGTGCCGTCGCCGTTGATGATGTGGGCACGTGAGCCGTATTTCGCCTGCAGGCGCCTGGTCATCGGGGGGTCGATCTCGACGGCAGTCAGCCGGGGCGTCATATCCACCAGGCACCGCATGTTGGCGCCGTAGCCCGGCCCGATCTCCAGGGTGTTCTCGCCGAGGTCGACGTCCGTCAGCGCCCACGGCAGAAGTTTGCGTTCGACGCTGCGCGCCCAATACCGCGAGCTGCAACACAGTCGGTGCAGCAGATTCATCGCCATCGTCTCGACAGTAGTCGGATGCGGCCGCGAGGAGCAGTGCCCAATAGGCTTAACCCCGTGGACGCCCGATGGGTCCTGCACCTGGATATGGACGCCTTCTTCGCGTCCGTCGAGCAATTGACCCGCCCGACGTTGCGTGGACGGCCGGTACTGGTCGGCGGGCTCGGTGGCCGCGGCGTGGTGGCCGGGGCCAGCTACGAGGCGCGGGTTTTCGGCGCCCGCTCGGCGATGCCGATGCACCAGGCGCGGCGGCTGGTGGGGGCCCCGGCCGTGGTGCTGCCGCCGCGTGGCGCCGTGTATGGCATGGCCAGCAGACGGGTTTTCGAGACCGTGCGTGCGGTGATCCCGGTCGTCGAGCAGCTCTCCTTCGACGAGGCATTCGGGGAACCGGTCGAGCTGGTGGACGCAACCGCTGCGGAGGTCCTGCGGTTCTGCGAACACCTTCGCCGGCGGGTGCTCGACGAGACCGGTTTGGTGGCGTCGGTCGGGGCGGGCTCGGGCAAGCAGATCGCCAAGATCGCCTCCGATCTGGCAAAGCCGAACGGGGTACGGGTCGTCAGCCGCTCCGAGGAACGGCTGTTGCTGGACGGGCTGCCGGTGCGCCGGCTGTGGGGAATCGGTCCGGTCGCCGAGGAGAAGCTGCACCGGCTGGGCATTGACACCATCGGCCAGCTCGCCGCACTGACCGACCGTGAGGTCGCCGACATTCTCGGCGCCACCATCGGTCCCGCGCTGCACCGGTTGGCCCGCGGGATCGATGATCGGCGGGTCGCCGAACGCGCTGAGGCCAAACAGATCAGCGCCGAATCGACCTTCGCCGCCGACCTGACCACCTTGGAGCAGCTACGGGCTGAGATCGGTCCGATCGGCGAACACGCCTACCGCAGGCTGCTGCGGGACGGGCGCGGCGCTCGCACCGTGACGGTGAAACTCAAGAAGGCCGACATGAGTGTGCTGACCCGCTCGGCCACGCTGCCCTATGCGACCACCGACGTCGCCGCACTCACGTCGGCGGCCGGCCGGTTGTTGCTCGATCCGCAGGAGATCGGTCCGATCCGGCTGCTCGGCGTGGGCTTCTCCGGTCTGACCGATGTCCGCCAGGAGTCGCTGTTCCCGGATCTGGAGTTTTCAGAAATCGGCGCCGTCTCGCCGGAAGTTACTGCGCGAGAATCGGTTTCCCCGACAGTTGCGGCGTCGTGGCGCGTCGGCGATGACGTCACCCACTCCGACCTCGGCCACGGCTGGGTGCAGGGGGCCGGCCACGGGGTGATGACGGTGCGCTTCGAGACGCGCAGCTCAGGCCCCGGTCCAGTGCGGACATTCCCCGACGACGAGCCAGGAATCAGCCGCGCCGACCCGGTGGCCAGCCTGGACTGGCCCGACTACGTCGCCCGCCCGGAGGAACACAGCTAGCTCGTCACGGGAGTGCCTGCACCACCGGATCGTGCAGCACCGGGAAGTTGACGGACTTGGCGATAAAGCAGATTCGGTGAGCGTCGGAATGCAATGCCAAGGCCCGCTCCACCATCGCCGCATCGCCGACTTCGATGTGCGGTTGCAAGACAACACTGGTGAAGTGCCCGCCCTCGGTGTTCTCGATCATCGTGCCGACCGGCCGGTCCTGGTAGGAGACGACCACCACGCCGTTGACCGAACACAAATACAGGTAGGACAGCATGTGGCATTGCGCCAGCGCAGCCAACAGCAGCTGTTCGGGATTCCACCGGGTCGGATCACCACGGAATGCCGGGTCGGCGGAGCCGAGAATGGCGGGACACCCCTCGGCGGTCACCTCGTGCTCTCGCCCGTAGCCGCGATAGTCACTGGTCCCGCTGCCGTGATTGCCGGTCCAGCTGACATCCACGGTGTAGGTGTGTTGGGTGGACACGCGGCCTCCACGGGCTAGGGGTGGTGCGGGCTCGTCACCACAGCACACCGTAGACGCTGGAGAGCGTAAAACCATGGTGGCCATAGCCCTTGCAGGTCACCGTGCCCTGGTAGCCGACCGCACAGCTAGAACCCCAGTTCTCCAGCCGATAGCCCTCCGGCAGCACATCCACGTCCCGGGTGAACGATGCGATGTGGGAGTGGCGGTAGGCCGCGGGCACCCCGCCGGCTTCGAGCACAGTCTGGGTGGCGCCGGCGGGAGCATCCGTTGGCACCGCATCGCAGCCGATCGGCCCGCCGTTGGGGCCGATGCCGCAGGAGCGGCCGTCCGGCGTTTTGAAGAAGACCCAGTAGAAGTCGGTCGGCGACGAGTAGCGGCCGGTGGCGACCGGGTAGTCGTCGCCAGCGTCCGCCCCGGGCGGCGGCTCGGCATGGGCCGCCGCGGCGGTCCCGGCTGCGAGAACAGCGGCGCCGATGAGGGCGAGGATCCTGGCCATCGGTCAGCCCCACCGGTCGATGACGTCGCCGACCGGCTGCCCGGCCGCGAGCGCCATCATCAGCAGGATCCGCGCCTGCGGCGGCCTCAGCCGCGGCACCATCACCGCGCCCGCATCCACCAGGGCCCGGCCGGGGCCGTAGTCCGCCTCGATGTGCCCGTCCGGAACTCGGCTGGACACCGCGACCACGAGCCCGGATTCGCAGTGTCGGCGCACCCCGTCGATCACCGCCGTCGGGGCGTTGCCCGACCCGAGAGCGGCCAGCACCACCCCTCGCGCACCAGCGGCGGCGCAGGCATCCAGGGCGACCGTGTCAGCGCCCCCGTAGAGCGCCACGACATCGACCCGCGGCGCGGCGGCCGGCGCACCGAGGTAGGGCCGAGTCTTCTCGCCAGACAGCGTGACCCGGCCATCGGCGACGCCGCCCAGGACCGGACCGGTGAAGCCGGTCAACCCGGTGATGGTGGCCTTCTGCAGACCCAGCGGGGCCAGCACCCGGCCGGCGAAGCACATCAGCACCCCCAGCCCCCGAGCGGCCGGATCCGCGGCCACGGCCAGGGCGTCGCGCAGGTTGCCCGGCCCGTCGGCGTCGGGGGCGTCCGCACCGCGCTGAGCCCCGGTAAGTACCACCGGCGCATCCCCGGTGTAGCCGAGCTCCAGCCAGAGCGCACCCTCTTCGCAGGTGTCGGTGCCGTGGGTGACGACCACCCCGTCGGCGCCGCCGTCCACCGCGGCATTGACCGCGGCGAGGAGCGCAGCCCAGTCGGCCGGGCCCAGTTCGGAGCTGTCCCGCGCCATCAGGTCCACCACGGTGAGGTCCGCGGCGCCTGTGTCGGCGACCAGGTCTGAGCCGCTGCGGGCCGGCCGCAAGGCCCCGTCGCCTTGGGTGCTGCAGGAGATAGTCCCGCCGGTGGTGATGACGGTGAGGCGCTTGGACAGCATGCCGCGATCATGCCGCACCTGGGTTAAGGGATGATGGGAGCGTGACTGACGAGACAACCGACTCGACCGAGACGGAGGTGGACCCGGCCCCGGCCCCGCAGACAGCGCCGGCCGCCCCGCCCCGCCGGCTGGGACTGCTGCTGTCGGTGGCCTCGGTGGTGCTGATGGCCGACGTCGTCACCAAGGTGCTCGCGGTGAAGATGCTGACCCCCGGCCAGCCCGTGCCGATCATCGGCGACACCGTGACCTGGACGCTGGTCCGCAACTCCGGGGCCGCGTTCTCCATGGCCACCAGCTACACCTGGGTGTTGACGCTGATCGCCAGCTCGGTGGTGCTCGGCATCATCTGGATGTCGCGCCGTCTGGTGTCGCCCTGGTGGGCGATCGGGCTGGGGATGATCCTCGGCGGGGCCTTGGGCAACCTGGTGGACCGGTTCTTCCGGGCGCCCGGGCATCTGCAGGGCCACGTGGTCGACTTCCTGTCGATCGGCTGGTGGCCGGTGTTCAACGTCGCGGACCCGGCGGTGGTGGGCGGCGCCATCCTGCTGGTCGCGTTGTCGGTGTTCGGCTTCGACTTCGACGCGGTGGGCCGTCGCCGCGCCGACGACGATGTCGACGCTGAGCAGCGCCGTGACAACAGTGCCGGTGACGGCGACGGCGACGGCGAGCAAGCCTGATGCGGCTGTGACCGAA
This sequence comes from Mycobacterium sp. SMC-15, assembly GCF_045310925.1. Taxonomy (NCBI): domain Bacteria; kingdom Bacillati; phylum Actinomycetota; class Actinomycetes; order Mycobacteriales; family Mycobacteriaceae; genus Mycobacterium; species Mycobacterium sp. SMC-15. The sequence continues at coordinate 47,568 of NZ_JBJIAJ010000003.1, forward strand.
CGATCCATGCCGGTCCCCGAGGGCCTGGCCGGCATGCGCGTCGACGCCGGGCTGGCCCGCCTGTTGGGCCTGTCGCGCAATGTTGTCGCGACGCTGGCCGAAAACGGCGACGTGGAACTCGACGGCGTCGCTGCAGGCAAGTCCGATCGGCTCATCGCGGGGGCGTGGCTGCAGGTGCGGCTGCCCGAAGCGCCGCCGCCGCTGGAAAACACCCCGACCGAGGTCGAGGGCATGACGATCTTGTACTCCGACGCCGACATCGTCGCCGTCGACAAACCTGCCGGGGTCGCCGCGCACGCCTCGGTGGGCTGGAGCGGGCCCACGGTGCTGGGCGGCCTGGCCGCTGCCGGCTACCGGATCACCACGTCCGGAGTTCCGGAGCGTCAGGGCATCGTGCACCGCCTGGATGTCGGAACCTCCGGGGTGATGGTGGTGGCGATCTCCGAACGCGCCTACACCGCACTCAAACGCGCGTTCAAGGCGCGCACCGTGGAGAAGCGTTACCACGCCCTGGTACAGGGCCATCCGGATCCGTCCAGCGGCACCATCGATGCACCGATCGGGCGACACCACGGACCGGAGTGGAAATTCGCCGTGACCGCCGACGGCCGGCACAGCATCACGCACTACGACACGGTGGAGGCGTTCGTCGCCGCGAGCCTGCTCGACGTACACCTGGAAACCGGCCGCACCCACCAGATCCGGGTGCACTTCTCGGCCCTGCGGCATCCGTGCTGCGGTGATCTGACCTACGGTGCCGATCCGACCCTGGCGCGCAAGCTCGGGCTGGAACGCCAGTGGTTGCACGCCCGTTCATTGGCGTTCGCACACCCCGGCGACGGACGGCGCATCGAGATCACCAGCGAGTACCCCGCCGACCTGCAACACGCCTTGGACGTGCTGCACCGCTGACGGCGCGCCTCAGGGCTTGCGGGCCTCGACCAACACCCGGGTGGCGTGCGCGACGAAGCACCCCTGAGACTCGATCAGCTCATGCATCTCGCGCAGCCGGTCACGGTGATCCTCGACCGCAAAGTCGGGCACCGTCCAGATCACCTTGCGCAGGAAGTAGATGACGGCGCCGACGTCGAAGAATTCGGCCCGTAGCCGCTCGAGCCGCAGATCGAGCACCTCCATACCGGCGGCCGACGCGTCGGCACGTACCGCATCCGGCTGGTACTGGGCTCCTTTGCCCGGCATCGGCCCGAGAAAGAACTCACTCAGCTCGAGCATCGTCGCCGGCCCGATCTGCTGGGCGAAGTAGTGACCGCCGGGCCGCAACACGCGGGCGATCTCGTCCCACCACGTCGCCAACGGGTGCCGGCTGCTGACCAGATCGAATGCTTCGTCGCCGAAGGGCAGCGGCGGCCGGTCCGGCACCGTCACCACCACCACGCCACGCGGATGAAGCAGCTCGGTGGCGCGTGCGGCATTCGGCGGCCAGGACTCCGTGGCTGCCATGGTCGGGGGAAACGTGCCGAACTCCTGGATGCCCGCCAGCACCTCGCCGCCGCCGGTGTTCAGGTCGACGGCGGCCGAGACGCCCGAGAGCCGCCCGGCCAGCTGCCGCTGGTAGCCCCAGGAGGGGCGCTGTTCGGTGGCGCGGCCGTCAAGCCAGGAGAACTCCCAACCGTCGACGGGGGCGGTGGCGGCCTCGGCCACCAGTTCGTCGAAGCTACGTGACATCGAGTGGGTTAGCTCGATTCGTCGGCCGGCTTGGATGACTTCGGCGGCCGGATCTTGAAGGAGATGCGCAGTTTGGTGCGGTAGATGATCCCGCCCTTGTCATCGAGGGTGAGGTCCTGCTCGACGACCTGAGCAACGCGGATGTCGTCGATGGTCTGCTTGGCCCGGTGCACCGCTTCGGCCGCGGCGTTCTCCCAAGACGACGGGCTGGTCCCGATGATGTCGATCACCCGGTACACGCTCATGTATGCCTCTCCTCGCTTGCGCCGAACCTCAACGTAGTGCACAGCGGCAGTCGCTGTCCCGGGAAACGACAGCCGAAGAGACACGGCTGCCGACACGCCCGAGAAGCGTCGGTGCCCAGTCCTAGACTGGCGGTCCTATGGACAGTTCATCGTCGCGGTCCTTCGTGCACCTGCATAACCACACCGAGTACTCGATGCTCGACGGAGCGGCGAAGATCGCCCCGATGCTGGCTGAGGCGCAGCGCCTGGAGATGCCCGCGATCGGGATGACCGACCACGGAAACATGTTCGGCGCCAGCGAGTTCTACAACGCGGCGACCAAGGCCGGCATCAAGCCGATCATCGGGGTCGAGGCCTACATCGCCCCCGCGTCTCGTTTCGATACCCGCCGGGTGCACTGGGGCGATCCCAGCCAGAAGAGCGACGACGTTTCCGGCAGCGGCTCCTACACCCACATGACGATGGTGGCCGAGAACGCCACCGGGTTGCGCAACCTGTTCAAGCTCTCCTCGCTGGCTTCCTTCGAGGGCCAGCTCGGCAAATGGTCGCGGATGGACGCCGAGATCATCGCCGAGCACGCCGAGGGCATTATCGCCACCACCGGCTGCCCGTCCGGGGAGGTGCAGACCCGGTTGCGGCTGGGCCACGAGCGCGAGGCGCTGGAGTCGGCCGCCAAGTGGCGGGAGATCTTCGGCGCGGAGAACTATTTCCTGGAGGTGATGGACCACGGGCTGTCCATCGAACGCCGGGTACGCGAGGGCCTGCTGGAGGTCGGGCGCAAGCTCGGCATCCCGACGTTGGCCACCAACGACTGTCATTACGTCACCCGCGACGCCTCGCAGAACCACGAGGCGCTGCTGTGCATCCAGACCGGTAAGACACTGTCGGACCCCACCCGGTTCAAGTTCGACGGAGACGGCTACTACCTGAAGTCGGCCGCCGAGATGCGCGCACTCTGGGACGACCAGCTGCCCGACGCCTGTGACTCCACCCTGCTGATCGCCGAGCGGGTGCAGTCCTATGCCGACGTGTGGGCGCCGCGCGACCGGATGCCGGTGTTTCCGGTGCCCGACGGCCATGATCAAGGGTCCTGGCTGCGGCACGAGGTACAGGCCGGTCTGGAACGACGCTTTCCCGGCGGCGTGCCCAGTGAGTACACCGACCGCGCGTCCTACGAGATCGACGTCATCTGCGGCAAGGGATTCCCGTCCTACTTCCTGATCGTCGCGGACCTGATCCATTACGCCCGCTCGATCAACATCTGGGTGGGCCCGGGCCGAGGGTCGGCCGCTGGGTCACTGGTGGCTTACGCGCTGGGCATCACCAATATCGACCCGATTCCGCACGGGCTGTTGTTCGAGCGCTTCCTCAACCCGGAGCGGCCGTCGGCCCCCGATATCGACATCGACTTCGACGACCGCCGCCGCGGCGAGATGGTGCGCTATGCCGCGGAGCGGTGGGGCAGTGACCGGGTGGCCCAGGTGATCACCTTCGGCACCATTAAAACCAAGGCGGCGCTGAAAGATTCAGCCCGTGTGCATTACGGCCAGCCTGGCTATGCGATCGCCGACCGGATCACCAAGGCGCTGCCGCCGCCGATCATGGCCAAGGACATTCCGCTGTCGGGTATCACCGACCCGAACCACGAGCGGTACAAGGAGGCCGCGGAGGTCCGCGGGCTGATCGACACCGATCCCGACGTGCGCACCATCTACGAGACGGCACGCGGCCTGGAAGGCCTGGTCCGTAACGCCGGCGTGCATGCCTGCGCGGTGATCATGAGTTCCGAGCCGCTGATCGACGCGATCCCGTTGTGGAAGCGCCCGCAGGATGGCGCCATCATCACCGGCTGGGACTACCCGTCGTGTGAAGAAATCGGCCTGCTGAAGATGGACTTCCTGGGCCTGCGCAACCTGACGATCATCGGCGACTGTCTGGAGAACATCAAGGCCAACCGGGGCATCGACCTGGATCTGGACACCGTGGCGTTCGATGATCCCGCCACTTACGAACTGCTGGGCCGCGGTGACACGCTGGGGGTGTTCCAGCTCGACGGCGGCCCGATGCGTGACCTGCTGCGCCGCATGCAGCCCACCGAATTCAACGACATCGTCGCGGTGCTGGCACTCTACCGGCCCGGCCCGATGGGCATGAACGCCCACAACGACTACGCCGACCGTAAGAACGAGCGTCAGGTCATCAAGCCCATCCACCCCGAGCTTGAGGACCCGCTGCGCAGCATCCTGTCGGAGACCTATGGCCTGATCGTCTACCAAGAGCAGATCATGTTCATCGCGCAGAAGGTCGCCTCGTACACGATGGGCAAGGCCGATGCGCTGCGTAAAGCCATGGGCAAGAAGAAGCTCGAAGTGCTCGAAGCCGAGTACAAGGGCTTCTACGAGGGGATGACGGCCAACGGGTTCTCCGAGAAGGCCGTGAAAGCGTTGTGGGACACCATTCTTCCGTTCGCCGGGTACGCGTTCAACAAGTCGCATGCGGCCGCCTACGGCCTGGTGTCGTACTGGACGGCCTACCTGAAAGCGAACTATCCGGCCGAATACATGGCGGGTCTGTTGACATCGGTCGGTGACGACAAGGACAAGGCCGCGGTGTACCTGGCTGACTGCCGCCGGCTGGGGATCACGGTGCTGCCGCCGGACGTCAACGAGTCCGAGCTGAACTTCGCGTCGGTGGGCGAAGACATCCGCTACGGGCTGGGAGCGGTGCGCAACGTCGGCGCCAACGTTGTCGGCTCCCTGATAGCCACCCGGACACATAAGGGCCGCTTCACCGACTTCTCGGATTACCTCAACAAGATCGACATCGCGGCCTGCAACAAGAAGGTCACCGAATCCTTGATCAAGGCCGGTGCCTTCGACTCGCTGGGGCATCCACGCAAGGGGTTGTTCCTGGTGCACACCGACGCCGTGGACTCGGTGCTCGGCACCAAGAAGGCCGAGGCGGTGGGTCAGTTCGACCTTTTCGGCGGGGGAGATGGTGAAAGCGCTGGAACAGATGCCGTTTTCGGCATCAAGGTGCCCGACGAGGAGTGGGCCGACAAGCACAAGCTGGCCCTGGAGCGAGAAATGCTCGGACTCTATGTGTCCGGGCACCCACTCAACGGCATCGCGCACCTGCTGGCCGCCCAGGTCGACACCCAGATCCCGGCGATCCTGGAGGGCGACGTCGCCGCCGACACCCAGGTGCGGGTCGGCGGCATCCTGGCATCGGTGAACCGTCGGGTCAACAAAAACGGACTTCCTTGGGCCTCAGCGCAATTGGAGGATCTCACCGGCGGCATCGAGGTGATGTTCTTCCCGCAGACCTACTCGGCGTACGGCGCCGACGTCGCCGATGACGCCGTGGTGCTGGTCAGCGCCAAGGTCAACATCCGCGACGACCGGATCTCGTTGATCGCCAACGAGCTGGTGGTGCCCGACTTCTCCGCCAACGCCCCGGATCGGCCGCTGGCCGTGAGCCTTCCGACCCGCCAATGCACCATGGACAAGGTCAGTGCGCTCAAGCAGGTGCTGACCCGCCATCCCGGCACCGCCCAGGTGCAACTGCGGCTGATCAGCGGGGAGCGCATCACCGTGCTGGAGCTGGATCCCTCGCTGCGGGTGACGCCATCGTCGGCGCTGATGGGGGATCTGAAGGCGTTGCTCGGCCCCGGCTGTCTGGGCGGGTAACCCACGAAGGCCGGATCCGGCTGAAGTTCGGTCTAACGCGCGAGCAGGTCGACCCGAACGATCACGCTGTCCGGCCATAGGTTGCGCGTCCGGGCGCGCCGCACCTTGTCCCGTAGCGGCAGATCCCGGTGCACATTGGTCACGCCGGGCACCGGGATCATCGGCACGACGTTCCACTGCCAGCCGTACCGCCGGTGCAAGGCGCGGTTGGCGGCTTCGGCCTCATCGCCAGACAGAATGGTCGCCCGGCCGCGCAGCGCGGTCGCGTGGTGACGGCGCCGGCCGCGGTAGTCGCAGGCGGTCAACTCGACGTCCGGGCGAGGGGTCAGCCTGCGAGTCTTGGGTCCGGTCTTGGTCCGAAACAACACGGCGCCGTCGTCGAGCGCGAACCACACCGGAGTGTCCACCGGCGTGCCGTCGCGGCGATAGGTGCGCAGCAGCGCGTAGCGGGTGTCGCGTAGTTCTTCGAGTGGTTGGGGACGCATACCACCAGGGAACAACTTAGAGTTGACTTCAAGTCAAGTCCTTCGGAGGTGGCGGTGTCCGGTCGGCTCACCATCGGCGAGGTGGCTCAACGCAGCGGCGTCGCCGCAACCACCTTGCGCTACTACGAGCGGGTCGGCCTGCTGGCGTCGCCGGCTCGGGTAGGCGGCCAGCGCCGCTATGACGAAGCAGTGCTGGCTCGGCTGGAAGTGATCGGCCTGTGCAAGGCGGCGGGGTTCGCGCTCGACGAAATTCAGTTGCTGTTCGCCGATGACGCGCCCGGGCGTCCGGCGAGTCAGGCGCTGGCCCAGGCCAAGCTCGCCCAGATCGATGCACAGCTGGAGGCGTTATCGCGCGCTCGCGCGGTCATCGAATGGGGAATGCGGTGCACCTGTCCGTCCATCGACGCCTGTACCTGTGGAATCCATCCGCCGAAAGTCTGACTCTCAACATTACGGTTAGATCCGTTCCTGATTACAACATCGCATCACTGGTGTAACGTCTGAAACTTCTCACACAACACGTGTGGCCTCGGGGGGAGGTGGAGACTGTTGACGGCTGTGCGGGGCCGGTTTCGGCGGCGCACTATCGCAAATAATCGAACTTTACCCAAGAGTAGAATTAGCATAGGATATCAATGTTGTAACACAGACGTAACGGAAAACGTCTGTTGATACACAGAAAAGCATGTGCATGAACAACACGGAGGCAGTCATGTGGGTTTCGCGTCGTCTTCTCAACCTGCTCGGGATGGGCGCTGCCGCCGCATTCGCCGCGCTGGTACTACCCACGTCGACCGCCAACGCGGCGGGGGACCCGTTCCTGGATGGCGGCCCCTACGAGACCTGCAATGGGGCGGTCTGCCTGGTGATGGGTGACATTCTGGACGGGAACTGGAAATACGAGGGCATCCGTCCGGTCATCACGGACTGGAAGGGCGACCAGCCCTACACCGTCCAGGTGACCGACGGCGACAACGTGATCGACGCCGGAACGTACAACATCAAGATCGAGGACTACTGGAACTCGTTCTTCTCCACCAGGGCCTACCAATTCGGTGACTTCACCGCCAACTCCAGCCTGCCCGCCGACTTCGACATGAGCAGCCTGGGCAACTTCGGATATCTGTCCGGATCCTCGATCTACGAGGTCAACATCGGCGACTTCACCAACCTGACGATCAACGGCGTGGGGCCGCACGACCTGAACTACTGGGTCATGTCTCTCGGCGACATCAACTACTCCGTGGTGACCGACCCGATCAACTTCACCTCCGCGGGCGTGATCCAGTTCGGCGACGACGCCCCGATGCAGATATGGAACAGCCTGTTCCACTCCTGGACCCCTGAGGTTCCGGACTATCTCATTCCGAACGATCCGTTCGCCAACCTGGACTTCGACCCGTGTGACTTCCTCGGCGGTTGTGTCTAGCCAGGCACGTCAGAACTTGTAGCGCAGCACCCGGGCCTTGCCGGCCACCGACTTGAATCGGCCGGCAAGCCGGGTGATTGTGCGGGCCGGGCCGGGAAACGAATCCACCTCGGCGGCGTGCGCCAGGCAGGCCTGTTCGACCAGGCGCAGGCGCGGCTCCCACCGCTGAGGCGTGCGAGGGTCAGTGAAGCCGGGATTGGCCCAGACATGGCGCAGCACGGTGAACATTCCCCGCGGTGCCAGCTTCATGCCCATCCAGCTGAACGGCCCGACGCGGCCGTAGTCGTTGAACGCCAACTCGCCGGTCCCGAAATGGTCGATGGCGTGCCCGATCAGCGCAATGACCTGCGGCTCGGTGAGAAAGGCGAACAGTCCGTCGGCGATCACCATGGTGGGGCGCCCGACCGGGATGGTGTCGGTCCACGCCGTACCGGTGAGATCGGCGGCGATCACATGCTCGGCGCGCTGTGGCGGCACCACCTTTTCTCGCAGCGCGATCACGTGCGGCAGATCGATGCTGTACCAATCGACGCCGGCCGGCGGCTTCACCCGCGCCAACGGCTCGTTGAGCCCGGCGCCGAGGTCGACCACCACCGCGTCGGGATGCGCAGCCGTGTATGCGCGGACGCGCTCATCGAGCATCTTGGCGCGCAGGGCGGTCTGTCGCACCACACTCGCCGGGATCCGGAATGCGGGGAAGTCGTAATCGATCAGGCCGACGACGCGGTCGGAGAACTCGTCACCGAGGATCGGGATCGGAGCGCGACAGTCCAGTGCGCGGGCATACGCCGTGAGGAAGGCGGTCTGCTCGAGGCGGCTGAACTCGGTGACGGCAATCGACATGGGCTCACCGTAAGCGATGTCGACCGCAGCGGCCTGTAACGGCAATCCCGCGCCCCGGCCGGGGCGGCGCCATTAACGTCGACGCCATGGAAACCACCACGGAGATTCTGTCGACCTCCACCATCGCGGTGACAGCCGACGGTGCGCTCGGCTCCATCACGCTGAGTCGTCCCGACAAGCTCAACCCGCTGGGCACGGTGACGCTCGACGAGTTGGTGGCGGCGGCCCGCTGGTTCGACGCCCGGCCCGCGGTCAAGGTCGTGGTTGTATCCGGCAGCGGCCGGGCGTTCTCTGCCGGCGCCGACCTGGCCGCGTTCGTCGCCGCCGCCGACGGCGCCGGAGCGCTGCGCGAGGCCGCCGACGCCGGCCGCCGGATGGCCGACGCCGTCGAAGCCATGCGGGCCGTGACGGTGGCGCGGCTGCACGGTCACTGTGTGGGCGGCGGTGTGGTGCTGGCCGCAGCGTGCGATCTGCGAGTGGCGGCCGAGGGCACCCGGTTCTCGATTCCGGAGGTGGACTTGGGTATTCCGTTGGCCTGGGGCGGTATCCCGCGGTTGGTCCGCGAGATCGGACCGGCGCTCACCAAGGAACTGGTGATGACCTGCCGCCCGTTCGATGCCGCCGAAGCCAAGGCAATCGGGTTCCTCAACCGTGTGGTGCCCGAGGCCGACCTGGATGCGGAGGTCGACGAGTTGGTGGACCAGCTGGTCAGCAAGTCCACTCTCACGCTGGGCGGCACCAAACGGCAGGTCAACGCGGTCACCGAGGGCATGGTGGGGACCGCGCGCAGCTGGAATGACGCCGATGCGCTGGTCACCGCGGTGCACGATCCCGAGTCGCAGGCATCGGCCATGGCATATCTGCAACGGGTCAGTCGCCGCTGAGGCGGCCACGAGCAGGAGGAACAGATGACGCAGACATCGCCGCCGGTCACCCTGTGTGAGGCGTTTCAGCGCACCGCCGCCATCGACCCGGACGCGGTCGCGGTACGCACCGTCGGCGATACGCAGACGCTGACCTGGCGCGACTACGCACAGCAGGTGCGCCAGGTGGCGGCCGGGCTGGCCGGGCTCGGGGTACGCCGCGGCGACACGGTGTCGCTGATGATGGCGAACCGGATCGAGTTCTACCCGCTGGAAGTCGGCGCCCAGCACGTGGGCGCGACGTCGTTCTCGGTGTACAACACTCTGCCCGCCGAGCAGCTCGGTTACCTGTTCGCCAACGCCGGTACCAAAGTCGTGATGTGCGAGCAGGCGTTTGTCGAGACGATCCGGGACAGCCGAGCGGCGATCGAACACATCGTCTGTGTGGACGGGCATCCCGACGGCACCTTGTCGATCGCGCAGATGCTGGCCGCGGCGGACGACGACTTCGACTTCGAAACCGCTTGGCGGGCAGTGCAGCCCGACGATGTGGTGACGCTGATCTATACCTCCGGGACCACCGGCCTGCCCAAGGGCGTGGAGATGACGCACACCAATCTGCTGTTCGAGGCGGCCGCCCTCGACGCGGTGCTCGGGGTGCGTTTCGGGGACCGGATCACCTCGTATCTGCCTTCGGCACACATCGCCGACCGAGCGATGGGCCTCTACAACTCCGAGATCGCCGGAGTTCAGGTGACCGTGGTGCCCGACGCGCGCCAGATTGGCGCGGCGCTGCCTGACGTGCGGCCCACGATTTGGGGCGCGGTGCCGCGAGTATGGGAAAAGCTCAAGGCGGCAACAGAATTTGCTGTCGCGGGGGAGTCGGACGACAATCGTCGCGCCGCTTTGCAGTGGGCGCTGTCAGTCGGCGCGAAACGGTCCGCGGCGCAACTGGCCGGAGAGCGCGTACCCGACGCGCTGGCCGCGGAGTGGGCACAGGCCGACGAGCTGGTGCTCTCGGCGCTTCGGGCCAAGCTGGGCCTGGACGAGCTGCGGTGGGCGGTGTCCGGCGCGGCGCCGATTCCCAAGGAGACCATCGCGTTCTTCGCCGGCCTCGGGATTCCGATCTGCGAGGTCTGGGGCATGTCGGAGCTCAGTTGCGTGGCGTCGACCACCCATCCGCGCGACGCGCGACTCGGTACGGTCGGAAAATTGTTGCCCGGCCTGGAAAGCCGCATCGCCGACGACGGCGAATTTCTGGTCCGGGGGCCCCTGGTGATGCGGGGCTACCGCAAGGAGCCGGCCAAGACCGCCGAGGCGATCGACGCGGACGGATGGCTGCACACCGGGGACATCCTCGAGGAGGATGCGGACGGCTATCTGCGAGTGGTCGACCGCAAGAAAGAGCTGATCATCAACGCCGCGGGCAAGAACATGTCGCCGGCGAACATCGAGAACGCGATCCTGGCGGCATGCCCGATGATCGGGGCGATGGTCACCATTGGCGATTCCCGGCCCTACAACACCGCACTGATGGTCTTCGACGCCGACTCGGTGGCGCCCTACGCCGCTGCCCATGGCCTGTCGACGGCGACGCCGGGGGCACTGGCCGATGACCCGGGGGTGATCGCACAGATTGCGGCGGGCGTGGCTGCGGGCAACACGAAACTGTCACGGGTCGAACAGATCAAGCGCTTCCGGGTCCTGCCCGCGCTCTGGGAACCCGGTGGCGACGAAGTCACCCTGACCATGAAACTCAAGAGGCGGCCGATCGCGGCGAAATACGCCGAAGAGATCGAACGCCTCTACGCCAGTGAGCCCGGGCCCCATGTGCATCAACCCCAAGCTGCCGAACAGCCTGCGCCCAGCTCCGCGGTCTGAAGGAGAACGCTACGTCGCCAACGGTTTTCACGTTCGGCCACGGTACCGCGGACCGGGCCGAAATCACCGCGCTGCTCTCCGGCGCCGGTGTGCAAGGCCTGGTCGACGTACGCAGCGCTCCGGGGAGCCGGCACAATCCCGAGACCGCACGGGAGGAGATGCAGCGCTGGCTGCCGGAGGCCGGGATCGGCTACCGGTGGGAACCGCGACTCGGCGGCTGGCGGCGGGTCGCCGGCCAGAGTCCGGACATCGGGTTGCGCAACGAATCGTTTCGGTCCTACGCCGGCTACATGCGCTCCGCGGACTTCCAGTCCGGAATCGATGAGCTCGTGGCCCAAGCGGACGCTCAACAGGTCGCGGTGATGTGTGCCGAGACCGTTTGGTGGAGATGCCATCGCAAGTTGATCGCCGACTACCTCACACTGGTGCGCGGATTCGAGGTACAGCACCTGATGCACGACGGCAAGCTGCGCGACCACCGGCCGACTGCCGAAGCCCGAGTTGCCGACGATGTCCTGGTCTATGACGGCACGGCCGTCGGGCCCGAATAGCTGCGCTCAGCGGCGCGAAGGACGTTGCGCGCCCAGCACCAGCCACACGGCGGAGCAGAGACCTGCGGCGGTCAGAACCGCGGCTGCGGCGCTGGACGTCACGGCGCCGACGATCAGCAGGGCGACCAACCCCGTGGCCAGCGCAACCAACTTGTAGGCCGGCCAGGGCACGCCGGCGATGGGCACTTGCTGCCCGAGGAGCTCGGCGGTGGTCATGAATTTAACGGTACGCGATAACCAATTGTTAGGCCAGCCGAAATCTGCAGGTCGGATTGTTATGTCGTGTCACGGGACTACGCTGGCTGCATGCCTCTGAGCGGAGAATATGCACCCAGCCCGTTGGATTGGTCACGCGAGAACGCCGAGAAGTACATGGAGTCCGGTGGCACCGAGGGCATCGAGATGAAGGGCAAGCCGGTCGTGCTGTTGACCACGGTCGGCGCTAAGACCGGCAAACTGCGCAAGATCCCACTGATGCGGGTGGAACACGACGGTGAGTACGCGATCGTCGCGTCGCTGGGCGGGGCCCCGCAGAACCCGGTCTGGTACTACAACGTCGCCGCGAACCCGCGCGTCGAGCTGCAGGACGGACCCGTCAGCGGCGACTACGACGCCCGCGAGGTATTCGGCGAGGAGAAGGCGCAATGGTGGGAACGCGCCGTCGACGCCTTCCCGTACTACGCCGAGTATCAGGAGAAGACCGATCGACAGATTCCGGTGTTCGTGCTGACCCCGGTGGGCTGAACACCCTACTGGGTGACACCATATTGCGGTGTCCGCCGAACTGCGCCAGAACCGAAGTGGCTCCCATTCAGGCCCCGCGCAGGGCCCGTTGAAGGGGCCGTTGACCGCGGCCGACATCGACGCGGCGGCCAAGCGGATCGCCGGCGTGGTCGCCCCCACGCCGTTGCAGTACAGCGACCGGCTCTCGGAGCTGACCGGCGCCAACGTCTACCTCAAGCGCGAAGACCTGCAGTCGGTGCGCTCCTACAAGCTGCGTGGTGCCTACAACCTGCTGGTCCAGCTCAGCGAATCCGAGCTCGCCGCCGGCGTGGTGTGTTCGTCGGCCGGTAATCACGCACAGGGCTTCGCCTACGCCTGCCGGTCGCTGGGTGTTCACGGCCGGGTCTATGTGCCGGCCAAGACCCCGAAGCAGAAGCGTGACCGCATCCGCTATCACGGCGGCGAGTTCATCGAGCTGATCGTCGGCGGCGCGACCTACGACCTGGCTGCGGAGGCGGCCCTGGCCGATGTCGCTCGCACCGGCGCGACGCTGGTGCCGCCCTACGACGACCTGCGGACCATGGCGGGCCAGGGCACCATCGCGGTGGAGATACTCGACCAGCTCGAGACCGAACCGGATCTGGTGGTGGTGCCGGTCGGCGGCGGCGGCTGTATCTCGGGTATCACGACCTACCTGGCCGAGCGGACCACCAAGAGCGCCGTTCTGGGCGTGGAGCCGGCCGGAGCCGCCTCGATGATGGCCGCGCTGGCCGCCGGGGAGCTGGTCAGCCTCGATCACGTCGACCAATTCGTCGACGGTGCGGCCGTGCGGCGCGCCGGGGCGTTGCCGTACGAAGTGCTGTCCGGGGCCGGCGACATGGTGTCGGTGACCACCGTCGATGAAGGTGCGGTCTGCACCGCGATGCTCGACCTGTACCAGAACGAGGGGATCATCGCCGAGCCGGCGGGCGCCCTGTCGGTCGCGGCCCTGCTGGAGGCCGAAGTCGCCCCGGGCTCGACGGTGGTGTGCCTGATCTCCGGGGGCAACAACGACGTCTCCCGGTACGGCGAGATCCTGGAGCGCTCGCTGGTGCATCTGGGCCTCAAGCACTACTTCCTGGTCGACTTTCCCCAGGAGCCCGGCGCTCTGCGGCGCTTCCTCGACGAGGTCCTCGGGCCCAGCGACGACGTCACCCTGTTCGAGTACGTCAAACGCAACAACCGCGAGACCGGTGAAGCCCTGGTCGGCGTGCAACTGGGGTCGGCTGCCGATCTCGACGGACTGCTGGACCGCATGCGTACCTCGGAGATCCACGTCGAGCCCCTGGAGCCCGGCTCTCCGGCATATCGCTACCTGCTCTGAAACGCGGGATCCGCCACAGCAGGTGAGCTCCGGGCGCCGAACGGGTAGCCGACGGTCATGCCGTCAACGGAAACACTGCGCATGGATGAAACCGACGTCCGACGAGTTCTCGATGTCGCTCTGCGATTCGGGCAGCTGCTCTTGGGCTCACAGGCGGGCACCGCCGACGTCGCCTCGAGCATGCTCGCCATCGCCACCGCCTACGGGCTGCCGCAGACCCAGGTCGACATCATGGGCAACTCGATCCGCGTCTCGGTGCCCCGCGGCGTTCCGGGCGCCCCGGTCACCGCGATGTATCTGGTGCCGTCGCGTTCACTGGATTACACCCGGCTGCAGCTGGCCACCGATCTCGCCCAGCGCGTCGTGAACACGACGCCCGATCCCGAGTGGGTGCAACAGCAGCTGGACGTCGTGAGTCGGGCCAATCATCCCTATCCCCGCTGGGTGGCCACCGTCGGCTGGGCGGTCATGGCAGGTGGCTTCGCGGTACTGATCGGCGCCGGGCCGCTGGTGGCCCTGATCTCGGCGGTCACCACCGCCTTGATCGACCGGATTGGCCGCGTACTCAACGGATGGCAGCTGCCACTGCTGTTCCAGCAGGTCGTCGCCGCCGCGGTGGCCACCGGGGTCGCGATCGGCGTGCACGCGGTCGGCTGGCTGCCCGCCGGGACCCCGGTATCACCGGTGGTGGCCGCCAACATCGTGGTGTTGTTGTCCGGGTTGGCTACCGTCGGCTCCGTGCAGGACGCCATCACCGGCTACCAACTGACGGCCGTCTCTCGGGGAATGGACATCCTGCTCATGTCGGTCGGCATCCTGGTCGGCGTCTCGATCGCGGTGCGGATCGGCGGGGCGTTCGGTGTGCAAGTTCGGGTCAGTCCCGAAATGCCGGTCGCGGTGCTCAGCGTTCCGGTGTACCTGTTGGCGGGCGCCACCGGCGCCGCGGCCGCCGCGATCGCGGGCTATGCGCAGCTCAAGGCGGCCCTGGCGGCTGGTCTTGCCGGGGCAACCGCCACGCTGCTGTTCTTCGGACTGCAACTGGTGCAAGCCAATCCGATCGTGAGCTCGTTCGTGGCCGCCGCCGCGACCGGCCTGGTGGGCACCCTCCTCGCGCCGCGGCTGCGGGTCACGCCGCTGGTGATCATCATGGCGGGCATCATCCCGCTGGTCCCCGGGCTGACTCTGTTCCGGGGCTTCGTGCAACTGGTCAACGGGCAACCGAATGCCGGAGGTTCACTCGGGCTGGCGGCCGGGCTTGCCCTGGCACTCGGTGCGGGCGCGGTGTTGGGGCCGCTGTTGGCGCCCTCGGTGCGGCGCGAACTGAGTCGCTATCACTCGCGCGGTCGCCCACAGGCGACGCGTCGCATCCGCAGCCCGTACCGCATCCCGCAGCTGGCCGGCATCCGCTACTTCGGGCGCCGGGCGGCCTAGCTCAGCTGCTCTTGCGCAGGATGGTCAGCGAGCGTCCCGTCACCGTCACGGCCTGGCCGGCGTCGACCACCAGGTCGGTGCTGCCGGCCGGATGGGCGGTGTCGATCACCGCGGACCAGACCTGCGCGTAGTCGGTATTGGGCGTGACGAAGTCCACTGGTGCCTCACCGGCGTTGAAGCACAGCAGAAATGAGTCGTCGATGATCCGCTGCCCGCGCTCATCCGGTTCGGGCAGTGCCTCACCGTTGAGGAAAACCATGACACATCTGCCGAATTCGCTGTCCCAGTCCTGCTGCGTCATCTCGTCTCCGGCCGGTGTGAGCCAGGCGATGTCACGCACCTCGTCGCCGCCGCGGATCGGCCGGCCCTCGAAGAAACGGCGCCGGCGGAACACCGGATGCGCGGTGCGCAGCGTGGTCAGTGCCTGGGTGAAGGCGAGCCGGTCAGCGTTGCTCTCAACCAGCGTCCAGTCCATCCAGGACAGCTCGGAGTCCTGACAGTAGGCGTTGTTGTTGCCCTGCTGGGAGCGGCCCATCTCATCGCCGTTCAAGATCATCGGGGTGCCCTGGCTGATCAGCAGGGTGGCCATGATGTTGCGGACCTGGTGGGCCCGCAACGCCAGGATCTCGAGGTCGTCGGTCGGGCCCTCGACACCGCAGTTCCACGACCGGTTGTGGCTCTCGCCGTCGCGGTTGTCCTCGCCGTTGGCTTCGTTGTGTTTCTCGTTGTAGGACACCAGGTCCGCCAGCGTGAAACCATCGTGGCAGGTGACGAAGTTGATGCTCGCGCTGGGACGCCGCCCGGTCGCCTCGTAGAGGTCCGAGGAGCCGGTCAGCCGGGAGGCGAACTCGCCGAGCGTCTCCGGCTCACCACGCCAGTAGTCGCGCACCGTGTCGCGGTACTTGCCATTCCATTCCGTCCACAGCCCGGGGAAGTTGCCCACCTGATAGCCGCCTTCGCCGACGTCCCAGGGCTCGGCAATCAGCTTCACCTGGCTGACCACCGGATCCTGTTGCACCAGATCGAAGAACGCGGACAGCCGGTCGACATCGTGCAGTTCCCGGGCCAGCGTGGAGGCCAGGTCGAAACGGAAGCCGTCCACGTGCATCTCGGTCACCCAGTAGCGCAACGAGTCCATGATCAGCTGCAGGGTGTGCGGATGCCGGGCATTGAGACTGTTGCCGGTGCCGGTGTAGTCGGTGTAGTGCCGCGGATCGTCTTCGTCGAGCCGGTAGTAGGCGGCGTTGTCCATGCCGCGGAAGTTGAGGGTGGGGCCCAGGTGGTTGCCTTCGGCGGTGTGGTTGTAGACCACGTCGAGGATCACCTCGATGCCGGCCTGGTGGAACGCCCGCACCATCGCCTTGAACTCGGCCACCGCCCCGCCGGCCTGGCGATTTGCCGCGTAGTCGTTGTGCGGCGCGAAGAACCCGAAGGTGTTGTACCCCCAGTAGTTCCGCAGCCCCAGCTCCAGCAGTCGCTGGTCGTGCAGGAACTGGTGGACCGGCATCAACTCGATGGCCGTGACGTTCAGCGACTTGAGGTGCTCGATGATCACCGGATGCGCCAGCCCGGCGTAGGTGCCGCGTAGCTCGGCCGGAATGCCCGGATGGGTCGCGGTCATGCCTTTGACGTGCGCCTCGTAGATGATCGTCCGGTGATACGGGGTGCGCGGTGAGCGGTCGGCCGCCCAGTCGAAGTAGGGGTTGATCACCACGCTGGTCATGGTGTGGCCCAACGAGTCGAGTGCCGGGGGATCGGCACCGTTGTCGGGGTCCGCCAGGTCGTAGGAGAACAGCTGCGGACCGAAGTCGAAGGCGCCGTGAAAGGCCTTCCCGTACGGGTCCAGCAACAGCTTGCTGGGGTCGCAGCGCTGGCCTGCGGCGGGGTTGAACGGTCCGTGCACCCGAAAGCCGTAGTGCTGGCCGGGGCCGATACCGGGCAGGTAGGCGTGCCAGACGTAGCCGTCCACCTCATCGAGGCCGATCCGGGTCTCGGTGTGGTTGCCCTCGTCGATCAGGCAGAGTTCGACGCGCTCGGCGACCTCGGAGAACACCGCGAAGTTGGTGCCGGCTCCGTCGTACACCGCGCCCAGCGGATAGCTGTTTCCGGGCCAGACCGCGGGCGCGGACGGCTCCGGTGTGGGCTCGGACCCCGACTCAGCCGACGACACTGCTCGACTTTATCCGCTTTCTCGGCATCCGCCGTCGAGCATGGCCGGGTTCACCACCAGCCGGTGGCCGCACCCATCTGCCGACCGAGCTCGCCGGTCATGGTGCGCATGTAGGTCGCCGACAGGTGATGAGAGTCGTGGTAGACCAGCACGTTCCCTTCGACCGCGCGGCAGATCTCTTTGTCGCAGACGGCGTCGGAGAGGTCCAACGGCTTGAGCAGCGGGAACTTGCCGACGAAGTCCAGGGTGGGATTGCGCTCGACGAGGACTTCGGAACGCTTGATGCCGCAGGATTCCGCGTCACCGCCGGAGGCCAGGCAGTCCGCCGGCTGGAACGGGTCGCCGTCGCGCACCAGCCACGGGGTGTCGCGGACTCCCAGGATGGGAATGTGGTTGTCCGACAGCTGCTTCCAGATCCCGATATAGGTTCCGGGCATCACGTCGCCCGGTTTGATGTTCCACGGCCGGGTGGCGGTGGTGAACACGAAGTCCGGGTGGTCGGCGATCAACTTGTCCATCGTCTTGCCCACCCACTGGTAGCACTGCGGGTAGGGGGCGTTGTTGCCCATGATCAGCGGGACCTTCTCGGTGGACAGCGGACAGCCCATCTTGAGGTAGGTGACCACCTTGAAGTGGTGCCGCTGGCCGAGGATGTCCAACGCGGGCAGCCAGTGTTCGGCGTGCGATCCGCCGGCCAGTGCGACGGTCCGGGTCGCCTCCTGGTCGCCGTAGGTGCAGTTGATCAGGTCCGGATTGGTGAAGGTGCTGATACAACCGTCCCGGGTGGAGCGCGGCAGGTCCTTCTTGGCCTCCAGGATGGTGGGCCGCATCCGAAGTTTGGGCACCCGCTTGTGCTTCAGCAGCGCGCGGGCGCCGGGGTAGTCATCCTTGCTGAGCTTGACCAGCTCGGTGCCGCTGGCACGCTGCACGGTGACATGTTCGCGCCAGGAGAATGACGTCGCCGTCAGTGCCACCCCCAGCAGCACCACCGTCGAGCCCAGCACCGACGTCGGGCGCCGCCACCAGCCGGCCGCGGGCTTGCGCCACCGCGGGCGCACCACCGGCGCAGCGGCCTGGCCGGCCGGCTTGCGGTAGCGCAGCGGATCCTCGACGAACCGCGTGGTCAGATAGGCCAACACGCCCGACACCAACAGGATCACGGCCCCGTCCAGCAGGCTTGCGTGCCGATGCCCGCTGTAGGACAGCCAGAAGATCAGCAGCGGCCAGTGCCACAGGTACAACGAGTAGGCCATCGAGCCGAGCGTCACCAGCGGCGCCGCCGCCAGCCACCGATTGGGCCACGGCAGTTTGGCGCTGGTACTCGAGCGGGCTTGGCGGTTGGCCCCGGCCAGGATGAACGCCACCGTGGCGCCGACCGGGACCAGCGCCCACGGGCCGGGGAACTCCCGCACTCCCTCGATCAGTGCCCCGCAACTCAGGATCGCCGCCAGCGCGACCGTGGCAACGGCGGTTCGCAGCCACATCGGCCAGCGGATGTAGGGGACCAGAGCGCCGACGAGGGCGCCGATCAGCAACTCCCAGGCGCGGGCGAAGCTGTTGTAGTAGGCCAGCGACTGATTGGCCTGGTGCGCGACGATCGCATACCAGAACGAGGCCACCGTCAGCGCCGTGAGCAGCACGACGAACGCGGCCCGCAGGTGCTTGCCGAGCACCTTGCGGAACAGGAATGCGAAGCCGAACACCAGCAGCAGGAAGCTCAAGTAGAACTGGCCCTGTACCGACATCGACCAGATGTGCTGCAGCGGGCTGACTGCCTCACCGGCCTGCAGGTAATCGGCGGCACTGCGCGCCAATTCCCAGTTCTGGTAGTAGCCGAGGCTGGCCAGGCTCTGGTCGGCGAACGTCTCCCACCGGGTCTGCGGCTGAATCCAGATGGTCAGCAACGCGCAGGCGGCCAGCACGACCACCAGCGCGGGGAGCAGACGGCGGACCAGACGGACCAGGTCGGGGATCGGCGAGAGCGACGAGGTCGGGTTCAGCGCGACTCGCAGCAGTTTGCCGCCGAAGAAGAAACCCGAGAGCGCCAGGAAGACGTCCACGCCGCCGGACACCCGCCCGAACCACACGTGGAACACCGCCACCAATGCGATGGCGACCCCGCGTAGGCCATCAAGGTCGTGGCGGTAGAAGCCCTCCTTGCGGGTACCCAACACGGTGGCCGACCCGGAGGTCGGAACCGACCCGGATGCGGGTTCCGCAACAGGTGTTACCGCCGGTCGAGGCGGGGACAGGGCAATCATGATCGCCCGACAATCTACCTAACCTGCCTGGAGAAACCGCATTCTGCGCGTTGTGACGTCGACCGAGTCGGTCAGGAGCTGAGCACCCGGGTCAGGTAGGGGACCATGTTGGAGGTGCGCGCCGGTGAGACCGAGACCGCGGGGCTGGTGCCCTCGATCATCTGGTTGTTGCCCAGGTACAGCGCGACGCTCTGGGTTCCGCCGGGGCCGTAGCACAGCAGGTCGCCGGGACGGGCCTGGGCGGGCGGGACCTTCTGGCCGACGCTGCACTGCTCACCGGAGGTGCGCGGCATCCTGATGCCGGCACCGGCGAACGCGTACTGGATCAGACCGGATGCGTCGAAACCGACGGTGGTGGTGTCGGGGATGCCCTCGGTGGGAGCCAGCGCCGTGCCCGGCAGGCCCGGGGTGACGCTTCCCGGCAGCAGGGGATTGCCGGGGGTGCTCGGGAGGCTGGCGCGGCCGGTGATGTCGGTCAACGAGCTGCGGGTGGTGGCGGCCCGGGCACGCGCGCTGTTGGTGGGCCCGTTGACGTCACCGCCGCCGTAGACGAAGGGCACGCCGCGCTGTGACAGCGCACGCTGAATCACGCGCTCGACGAGCTGGTTCTGACCGGTCTGCGACAGCGGGTCGGCGTAGGCGGGCGCGGCACTCAGCGCCGGGGCCAGGGCCGCCGTCAATGCGATCGCAGTAGCGCAGACGCGTTTCATTGGGACAACCCCCTTCTCAGCCGATATTCACGGCAGTATCACTCGTCACTTCTGTCACAGAGACTACCGGCGCTTACGCCCCGTCAGCCGTCGCGGAAGAGAAATTGCGCAACCTGTGACCCAACGGTTATGCCGGCGGCCACTACTGTCGTCAGGCATGCCCGCGTTGAGTCCCGACCAGATCAGCGCCATCGACGCCGCACACCTGTGGCACCCCTACAGCACGATCGGCGGGCATTCGCTTGCGCCGACGGTTGCGTTGGGCGCCCGGGGTGCGTACCTGACCCTGGCCCGCGACGATGCGCCGGTCGATGTGCTGGACGCGATGAGCTCGTGGTGGGCTGCGATTCACGGGCACGGCCACCCCGATTTGGACGCCGCGCTCACGGCGCAGGTGGGCACCATGAGCCACGTCATGTTCGGCGGGCTCACCCACGAACCCGCCGCACGACTGGCGCAGCTGCTGGTGGAGATCACCCCGGCAGGCCTGGACACGGTGTTCTTCTCCGACTCGGGTTCGGTGTCGGTGGAGGTCGCGGTCAAGATGGCGCTGCAGTACTGGCGCGCTCGCGGCCGCGGCGCCAAACATCGGCTGATGACGTGGCGCGGTGGCTATCACGGCGACACCTTCGCCCCGATGAGCATCTGCGACCCCGACGGGGGCATGCACTCGCTGTGGCGTGACGTCTTGGCGGCCCAGCTGTTCGCCCCGCAGGTGCCCCGCGACTACGACCCGGCCTACAGTGCCGCATTCGAGGCGCAGCTTCGGCAACACCGCGATGAGGTGGCGGCCGTGGTCGTGGAGCCGGTGGTACAGGGCGCCGGGGGTATGCGCTTTCACGATCCCCGTTACCTGGCGGACCTGCGCGAGTCCTGCACCCGCCATGGCGTGCTGCTGATCTTCGACGAGATCGCCACCGGCTTCGGCCGCACCGGTGAGCTCTTCGCCGCCGACCACGTGGGCGTGAGCCCCGACATCATGTGCGTCGGCAAGGCCCTGACCGGCGGCTACCTCAGCCTGGCCGCCACCCTGTGCAGCTCCGAGATCGCCCACACGATCAGCGGCGGCGAGGCCGGTGCACTGATGCACGGGCCGACGTTCATGGCGAACCCGCTGGCCTGCGCGGTCTCGGTTGCCAGCATCGAGCTGTTGCTGAGCCAGGACTGGCGCGCGATGGTCGCTGCGATCGGCGCCGGGTTGACCACGGCACTGGAACCCGCGCGTGAGCTGCCCGGAGTCGCCGATGTCCGGGTCTGCGGCGCCATCGGCGTGATCGAATGCCGCGGGCCGGTCGACATGGCCGTTGCCACGCAAGCCGCGCTGGACCACGGGGTGTGGCTGCGCCCGTTCCGCAACCTGGTCTATGCGATGCCGCCGTATGTCTGCACGCCCGAGGAGATCGACCGGATCGGCGGTGCGATGGTGGGCGTCGTGCATGCCTTAGCCTGAACAGTGTTCAAGTCGACTCGAGACCGCACAGGGAGCGCCGCGTGACCCGCACCGATGTGTCGCCACTGGCCTGGTTGGCCGAGGTGGAGCAGCGGCGCCGTCAGGCCGGCCTGCGCCGTTCCCTGCGGGTGCGGCCCGTCGTGGCCACCGAACTGGACCTGGCGTCCAACGACTACCTCGGCCTGGCCACCCACCCGGCTGTCGTCGCCGGCGGTGTCGAGGCGCTGCAGACCTGGGGCGGCGGCGCCGGGGGATCGCGCCTGGTGACCGGCAACACCGAACTGCATCAGCAGTTCGAACAGAAACTGGCCGACTTCGTCGGTGCGCCAGCGGGTTTGGTGTTCTCCTCCGGCTACACCGCCAACCTCGGCGCGGTGGTGAGCCTGTCCGGGCCCGGTGCACTGCTGGTGTCCGACACCTACTGTCACGCATCGCTGGTGGACGCCTGCCGGCTGTCGCGGGCGCGGGTCGTCGTCACCGAGCACCGCGACGTGGACGCGGTGGCCGCCGCACTGGCCGGCCGAACCGAGGAACGCGCGGTGGTTCTCACCGAGTCGGTGTTCAGTACCGATGGGGCGCTGGCGCCGCTGCGGCAGCTGCACGAGGTGTGCCGCCGCTACGGCGCATTGCTGATCGTCGATGAGGCACACGCGCTGGGCGTGCGCGGCGACGGGGGCCGCGGGCTGGTGCACGAGGTCGGGCTGGCCGGGGCGCCCGATGTGGTGATCACCACGACGTTGTCCAAGGCCCTGGGCAGTCAGGGCGGCGCGGTGCTGGGGCCGGTCGAGGTTCGCGACCATCTCATCGACGCCGCCCGCACATTCATCTTCGACACCGGTCTGGCGCCGGCGGCACTCGGCGCCGCATCGGCCGCCCTGGATGTGCTGGTCGCCGAGCCGTCCCGCGCCGCCGACGTCTTGCGGCACGCCGGCGTGCTGGCGCAGATCTGCGGGCTGGCCCACCAGCCGGAATCCGCGGTGGTCTCGGTCATTCTCGGGGACGCCGAGGTGGCGGTGGCCGCGGCGAGCGACTGCCTGGATGCCGGGGTGCGGGTGGGCTGTTTCCGGCCGCCCACCGTGCCGGCGGGCACGTCGCGGCTGCGGTTGACCGCGCGGGCGTCGCTGACCGCCGACGATCTGGAGCTGGCGCGACGGGTGCTGCGTGACGTGCTTCGCGAGCACCCCGCCCGCTCGTCATGACCGTCCTGGTCATCACCGGCACCGGCACCGGGGTCGGCAAAACAATCGCCACGGCGGCACTGGCCGGCGCCGCCCGGCAGGCCGGCCTGGACGTGGCGGTGTGCAAACCGGTCCAGACCGGCATCGCCGACGGCGACGACGACTTGGCCGAGGTCGGGCGGCTGTCGGGTGTGACCGAACTGTTCGCCGCCGCCCGCTATCCGGCGCCGCTGGCCCCGTTGGCCGCGGCCGCGCAGGCGGGAATGGCGTTGCCGACCCGGGCGGAGCTGTTGGCGATGATCCGGGCCGCTGACCGGCCGGGACGCCTGACCCTGGTCGAAGGTGCCGGTGGCCTGCTGGTTGAGCTCGCTGCCGACGGCGTCACCCTGCGCGATCTGGCTGTCGACCTCGGCGCCGCTGTGCTGGTGGTGGTCGACGCCGGCCTAGGCACCCTCAACCACACCGCGCTGACCCTGGAATCGCTTGCCGGACAAGGGCTGTCGTGCGCCGGATTGGTGATCGGCAGTTGGCCGGCTCAGCCCGACCCGGCTGCCACCAGCAATCGCGGGGCGCTGGCTCGGCAGGCGCCGGTACGCGCCGTGCTACCGGCAGGGTCGGCCAGGCTGGGCGCTGCGGAGTTTGCCGCTATGAGCGCCGCCGCGTTCGACACCGACTGGGTGCGCACCCTGGCGGGGTAGCGATGGTGCACTCGATCGAGCTGGTCTTCGACGCCGACACCGAGTCCGCGGTCCGGCGGATCTGGACCGACCTGGCCGCCGCCGGGGTGCCCAGCCAGGCCCCAGCCGCCCGTCCCCACGTCACCTTGGTGGTCGCCCAGCGCATCGATCCGCAGGTCGACGCCGCGCTGTCCACGGTTGCCAACCGGCTGCCGATCGACTGCACCCTCGGAGCGACGCTGATCTTCGGCCGCTCGCACGGAGTGCTGGCACGGCTGGTGGTGCCGACTTCAGCACTGCTGGAACTGCACGAACAGGTGTATCGGTTGTGTGCACCCCACCTGATACCCGGGCCGATGCCCAACGTGGCGCCCGGCCAGTGGACGGCGCACACCACGCTGGCCCGCCGGGTGGGTCCGGCCCAGCTGGGCCGGACCCAGCGAATCGCCGGCCGGTCCGATATCAGCGGGCGATTTATCGGCTTGCGACGCTGGGATGGCAATGCACGCACCGAGTACCTGATCAGCTGATGGCTAACCCGGCCCGCATGGTCAGCCCGTCGATCAGCAGTCCCAGGCCGAACGCGAACGCGCTGCTCGGGTCGGCGTCGGTCGTGATCTCAGCGGCCCCGGCGGCGTCCCACTGCAGGCGGGACTGTTCGTCGGCGGTGAACCCCAAGACGTAGTAGACGACCGTGCGGGCGACCTGCTCGGCCTGATCGGGATGCACGCCTGCCGCCGTCGCGGACTCTGCCAGCAGCGCCAGAATTCCGGTGGCCGCCTGGGACTGGCCTGCCGCCATGCTGGCCGACACCAGTTCGGCGCCGTCGGTGTGGGACAGCAGCGCATCGCGCAGGCGTTCGCCCACGCATCGGATCCGCCACTGCCAACTGCCCGGACCGGGGTCGGCGCAGGCGGGAGACAACACGCGGTCGGCGACCGCACCCAATAGTTGCTGCTTGTTGGCGAAATGCCAGTACAGCGCGCTGGGGCTGACGTTGAGCTCGCGCGCGAGCCGGCGCATCGACAGGTCGGCGATGCCGTAGTCGTCCAGGATGGTGGTGGCCGCGGCGACCACGTCAGGTTTGTGCAGCTGCACCCCGCTAGCCTAACCTGAACACCGTTCAAGTCTTGAGGGGAGCACGCGTGACCCGCGGCGGCGACGATGCAGAGCGAAGCGATGAGGAGGGGCGGCGCGCATGACCGACGACATTCTGGCATTGGCCCGGGAGCAGGTACTGGAGCGCGGCGAAGCGTTGCGTCAGGATCAGGTTCTCGAGGTGCTGCAGCTGCCCGACGAGCGCCTCGATGAGCTGCTGGCGTTGGCCCACGAAGTGCGGATGCGGTGGTGCGGCCCGGAGATCGAGGTCGAGGGCATCATCAGCCTGAAAACCGGTGGCTGTCCGGAGGATTGCCACTTCTGCTCGCAGTCGGGACTGTTCTCCTCGCCCGTGCGCAGCGCTTGGCTGGACATTCCCAGCCTGGTCGAGGCGGCCAAGCAGACCGCCAAGACCGGCGCCACCGAGTTCTGCATCGTCGCGGCGGTACGCGGGCCCGACGAGCGACTGCTCGCCCAGGTCGCCGCGGGTATCGAAGCCATCCGCAACGAGGTCGACATCCAGATCGCCTGTTCACTGGGCATGCTGACCCAGAGGCACGTGGACAAGCTGGCCGCGATGGGCGTGCACCGCTACAACCACAACTTGGAGACCGCCCGATCGCACTTTCCCAACGTCGTCACCACCCACACCTGGGAGGAGCGCTGGGAGACCCTGCGCATGGTGGCCAAGGCCGGCATGGAGGTCTGCTCCGGCGGCATCCTCGGCATGGGCGAGACGCTGGAGCAGCGCGCGGA
This sequence comes from Mycobacterium sp. SMC-15, assembly GCF_045310925.1. Lineage (NCBI taxonomy): Bacteria > Bacillati > Actinomycetota > Actinomycetes > Mycobacteriales > Mycobacteriaceae > Mycobacterium > Mycobacterium sp. SMC-15. The sequence continues at coordinate 73,057 of NZ_JBJIAJ010000003.1, forward strand.
GTTCGCCGCCGATCTGGCCGAGCTGAACCCCGACGAAGTCCCGCTGAACTTCCTCAACCCGCGCCCGGGCACCCCGTTCGGTGATCTGGAGGTGCTGCCGGCCGCCGACGCGCTGCGGGCCGTCGCCGCGTTCCGCCTCGCCCTGCCACGCACCATGCTGCGCTTCGCCGGCGGCCGGGAGATCACCCTGGGAGACCTGGGCGCCAAGCAGGGCATCCTGGGCGGCATCAACGCCATCATCGTCGGCAACTACCTGACCACCCTAGGCCGGCCGGCCGAGACCGACCTGGAACTGCTCGACGACCTGCAGATGCCGATCAAGGCACTCAACGCCACCCTGTGATGGTCCGCGACCTGCCCGTTCCGGTGGGAGCCGGCGTCTACAACGTCTACACCGGCGTGCAGATCGATGATCCGGCCGGCGCAACGCTGCCCACCGCCGCCCAGTTGGGTCTGGAGCCGCCGCGATTCTGCGCCTCCTGCGGGCGCCGGATGAAGGTCCAAGTCCGCCCGGACGGCTGGTGGGCCAACTGTTCGCGGCACGGCCTGGTGGATTCGACCGACCTGGACACGCAGCGGTGACGACCTCCGCCGCCCCGCGGATCACCCGGGGACGTGCGTACGTGATCGTCGCCGCCGGACTGACCGCTGTCGGCCTGCCGATCGGCGCCCTGTGGGCGTGGGTCGCCCCGCCCATCAACGGCGTGGTGGCACTCGCCCGCAGCGGGGAGCGGGTGCAGGCCTATCTGGGCAATGAGGCCGAGCACTTCTTCATCGCGCCGTTCCTGCTGCTCGGCCTGTTGGGCGTGGTGGCGGTAGTAGCGGCCACCCTGGCCTGGCAGTGGCGGGCGCATCGGGGTCCGGGCATGATCGCGGGCCTGTCGGTGGGTCTGAGTGCCGGGGCCGCGCTGGCGGTATTGACCGGCACCGTCCTGGTACACCGCCGATACGGCACCATCGACGTCGATGCCGCACCGGTGAGCCCCGAACACCGGGTGCACTACGTCGCCGAGGGGCCGCCGGTGTTCTTCGGGCACACCCCGCTGCAGATCGCGGCCTCACTGCTGTTGCCGGCGGCCACCGCGGCGCTGGTGTACGGCCTGTGCGCCACGTGGAGCACCCGTGACGATCTCGGCGGCTATCCGCCAGAACCCGGGCAGCGACCGCAGCCGGCGGTCACAGCGGAAGGCGTCGCACCGCCCCGCCGGTGATGACCCGGCTCGCGACCACGCCCAGGCGCACTAATCCGAGGTAGGTCTTGGGGTTCAGCAGCGCCGGCCATCCGCTGCTCACCGGGGCCTGCGGCAGCGGCCGGTTGGCGAACCGGTCCCGCAACCAGTCCAGCACCATGGGTGCCGACAGCGGATGCAGCGTCACGTGCTCGCTGAGCCGATCGCGGTGATAGGTGATCCGCACGCCGCCGGCGGCATAGGTCTCGGCGAGCGTGTCGATGTCGTCCACGGAGATCACCTGGTCGTGGATGGCCTGCAACATCAGCACCGGGACGGCCGGGGTCGCGCCACCCAGTCGGGTGTCGTCGAACACGTGCTGCACGACGGGGTGCTCGATCAGCTGCTCCAGCGGCCGGTCGATGAAGGTGTCCAGGGCGCGGTGGTGCAGGCGCAGCACCGCGGTCGCGGTGGTGACCGATTCCAGCGAGTGCAGCAGCGCACGGCCTTCGACGGTGGCGTGCTCCTCAACGACCTTGTCGAGGTCGGGATACACCCGGGCCAGCGCGGAGATCATGATGGCCGGCAGACCGGACCAGAACGAGCCGTTGAGCCGCTGCAGGGTGTTACCCAGGTCGCCCACCGGTGAGCCCAGTGCGGCGCCGACGATGTTGAGGTCGGGGGCGTAGTCGCCGCAGACTTGGGCCGCCCACGCCGTGGACAGGCCGCCGCCGGAATAGCCCCACAAGCCCACCGGGGCGTCGGGGGACAGGCCCAACTGCTCGGTGCCCAGCGCGGCGCGCAGCCCGTCGAGCACGTAGTAGCCGGGTTCGTACGGTGCCCCCCAATGGCCGAAGCGGCCCTCATGGTCGGGGATCGACACCGCCCAGCCCTGGGACAGGATGGCCGCGATCAGCACGAACTCCAGCTGGGTGAAAGACCCATGCGCGCGGGCGCGGCGGCGCAGCGCGAAGGACGGGAAGCACCGGCCGTCCACCGCGTCGATCGCGCACTGGTACGACACGATCGGACACGGCCGGGTCCGATCCCGGTCGGTGGGCACCACCACGGTTGTCACCGCCACCTGCGGGACGTTGTTGCGGTCGACGCTGCGGTAGAGCAGCTGGGTGGCCTGCAGCTGCTGCGGGATCAGGCCTAAAAAGGCCAGCTCAACGTCGCGGGAGCGCAGCACGGTGCCAGGCACGGCGTGCTGGAAGCCCGCCGGTGGCTCATAGAACGGATCCTCGGCCACCGGCAGCGGGCGCTCGCCGGATTGCAGGGGCTGGTGCGGGGCCTGCCCGATCCACTCGACAGAAGTTTCGCGGGCCAGACTGTCGACGTCCATCCCGGCATTGTTGCTTAAGAAGGCGTTAAGATTCCAGTCGACTCACCCGGGCGGGCGCAACGCAGCGAATTCGTCGGTGACCCGAAGTTCGGACTCGGTGAACCGATATCGGGCCGCCGGACGGCCCCCGCTACGCCCGGAACGGGCGGTGGTACCGGTCGGGGTGATCACCCCACGGCGCACCAGCACGCGCTGCAGGTTGGTCGCATCGACCTGGTAACCCAACACGACACTGTAGATGTCCCGCAGTGTCGACAGGATGAATTCCGTTGGCGCCAAACCGAATCCAATATTCGTATAGGACATCTTGGCGACCAGGCGGCTGTGCGCGTGCGCCACCATGGGGCCATGGTCGAAAGCCATCGGCGGCAAGTCGTCGACGGGATGCCAATGCGTGTCGCCCGGAAGTTCCGGGTCGGCGGGGGAGGGCACCAAGCCCAGAAACGTCGAGGCGATGGTGCGCACGCCGGGCACCCGGCCCGGGTCGGAGAACACAGCCAGCTGCTCAAGGTGGGCGATCTCACGCAAATCGACCTTCTCGGCCAGCTGGCGGCGGGCTGATGCCGTGACATCCTCGTCATTGCGCAGCAAGCCCCCGGGCAGCGACCAGCGCCCCGACTGCGGTTCGCGCGCGCGTTCCCACAGCAGCACGTTCAGTCGGGGCCGGCGCTGGTCAAGCTCGCCAACCTGGAAGACCACAGTGAGCACTTCGTGCTCGGTGCTAGTATGGACCACGTTTTCGATTATAAGTCGAAAACCTGTTTTGAGAAGGAGTCACTCATGACCACCCTCACCGACAGCGGTGTACAGGCAGGCAGCCTGGCCGACCGCATCGTGAACTCGCCGGCCGGTTACAGCGGTATCGAACCCGACGAGGAGTGGGTGGCCGAGGTTCTTCGGCTCAAGAAGGAACGCAACGCGACGATCCTCGCCCACAACTACCAACTGCCGGCTATCCAGGACATCGCCGACCACGTCGGGGACTCGCTGGCGCTGGCGCGGATCGCCGCCACCGCGAACGAGGACACCATCGTGTTCTGCGGCGTGCACTTCATGGCCGAGACCGCCAAGATCCTCTCCCCGGACAAGACGGTGCTGCTACCCGACACCCGGGCGGGCTGTTCGCTGGCCGACTCGATCACGGCCGAGGAACTGCGGGCCTGGCGCGACGAATACCCGGACGCGGTCGTGGTGTCCTATGTGAACACCACGGCGGCGGTCAAGGCGCTGACCGACTACTGCTGCACCTCATCGAATGCCGTCGACGTGGTCAATGCCATCGACCCCGACCGTGAGGTGCTGTTTCTGCCCGATCAGTTCCTGGGCCAGCACGTCAAACGGGTCACCGGCCGCGACAACATCCACATCTGGGCCGGCGAATGCCACGTGCACGCCGCCATCAACGGCGACGAGCTCGCCGAGAAGGCCCGGGCCAACCCCGACGCCGAACTGTTCGTGCATCCCGAATGCGGCTGCGCGACGTCGTCGCTGTATCTGGTCGGCGAGGGCCATTTCCCCGAGGAGCAGGTCAAGATCCTGTCGACCGGCGGGATGCTCGAGGAGGCCGCCCGCACCGGAGCCCGCAAGGTGCTGGTCGCCACCGAGATCGGCATGATCCACCAGCTGCGCAAGGCGGCGCCGCAGGTCGACTTCGAGGCGGTCAACCGCAAGGCGGCCTGCAAGTACATGAAGATGATCACCCCGGCGGCCCTGCTGCGCAGCCTGACCGAGGGCGCCGACGAGATCCACGTCGACCCCGAAACGGCGCGCCTGGCAGCCCGCAGCGTGCAGCGGATGATCTCGATCGGACACTCCGTCCCGGTCAGCAAGTGACCCCTGGTCCCAGCTGGCAGCAGCGAGCCGATGTCGTCGTCATCGGCACGGGCGTCGGCGGGCTGGCGGCAGCGCGGGCCGCGCACCGCGCCGGGCGCGCGGTCGTGGTACTGAGCAAATCCGCCGCGGGCTCGGCGGCAACGGCGACGCACTACGCCCAGGGCGGGATCGCAGTGGTGCTGCCGGGCAATGACGATTCGGTCGCGGACCATGTCGCCGACACCCTGGCCGCCGGCGGCGGATTGTGCGACCGCGACGCGGTGACCTCGATCGTGGCTGACGGCTATCGCGCGGTCTCCGACCTTGCCGCCGCGGGGGCGTCGTTCGACCAGGACGCACAGGGGGACTGGGCGCTCACCCGCGAAGGCGGGCACTCCCGGCGCCGCATCATTCATGCCGGCGGCGACGCCACCGGGGCCGAGGTGCAGCGTGCCCTGGACCACGCCGCGGCCGCTTTGGATGTTCGCGTCGGTCAGGTGGTGCTGCAGATCCTGCGTGACGCCGATCGCGTCACCGGGGTGCTGGTGGCCAATGCCGACGGGATCGGGGTGATCCACGCCCCGTCGGTGGTGCTGGCGACCGGCGGTCTGGGTCATCTGTACCGGGCGACCACCAATCCCGGTGGAGCGACGGGAGACGGGGTGGCCCTGGCGCTGTGGGCCGGAGTCGCGGTCAGCGATCTGGAATTCATCCAGTTCCATCCGACGATGCTGTTCTCGGGCGCCGGCAACGGCAGTGCCACCGGTGGGCGCCGGCCGCTGATCACCGAGGCGGTGCGCGGCGAAGGCGCCAAGCTGATCGACGCCCGCGGCGCCTCGATCACCGCAGGGGTGCACCCGATGGGGGATTTGGCTCCGCGCGACGTGGTGGCGGGCGCTATCGACGCGCGCCTGCGCGAAACCGGCGACGCCTGCGCCTATCTCGATGCTCGCGGGATCGATGGCTTCGAAGAGCGCTTCCCGACCGTGACCGCGGCCTGCCGCAACGCCGGCATCGACCCTGTGCGCCAACCGATTCCGGTGGTCCCGGGCGCGCACTACAGCTGTGGTGGAGTGATCACCGACGTCACCGGCCGCACCGAGTTGCCCGGTCTGTTCGCCGCGGGCGAGGTGGCGCGAACCGGGATGCACGGTGCCAATAGATTGGCTTCCAACAGCCTGCTGGAGGGCCTCGTGGTCGGTGACCGCGCGGGCACTGCGGCTGCGGCACACTGCGCCGCGGTGGGTCAGTCCGACGCCGCGGTACCCGAGCCTGTCCGCCGCGCGGCACTGGACCGCCAGACCCTGCAGGAGGCCATGTCGCGCGACGCCTCGGTGGTCCGCGACGCGCACGGGCTTAGCGGACTGCAGGAGCTGCTGGCCGGCGCCAGTGCGCGCCCGGTCGCCGACCGGGCCGGCGTCGAGGACGCTGCGCTGACCCTGGCTGCCCGGGTGGTCGCAGCGGCGGCGTCGGCCCGTGCCGAGAGCCGAGGCTGCCATCACCGGGCTGACCACCCGGCCGCCGACCCCGGTCAGGCCCGCAGTTCCACCATCCGGCTGCGCGACGGGGTGGTCGCGCTCGACACACCCGCGGGAGTCGCATCGTGAAGCTGTCCGAGACCGAACTCGACGAGGCCCGCCAGGTCATCGCCCGCGCGCTCGACGAGGATCTGCGCTACGGGCCCGATGTCACCACCGCTGCGACGGTTCCCGCCGGCGTGATGGCCGAAGCGGCCATGGTCACTCGGGCGCCCGGGGTGATCGCCGGGGTCGATCTGGCTCTTCTGGTGCTCGACGAGGTCCTCGGGGCCGACGGCTACCGGGTGTTGGACCGCGTCACCGACGGTGCACGACTTGCGGCCGGCGCACCGGTGCTGACCCTGAAGGCCGACACCCGTGGCCTTCTGACCGCCGAACGCACCATGCTCAACCTGGTCTGCCACCTATCCGGGATCGCCACCGCCACCGCGGCCTGGGTCGACGCCGTCGACGGCACGTCGGCGCGCATCCGCGACACCCGCAAGACGCTGCCCGGCCTGCGGGTGCTGCAGAAGTACGCGGTACGGGTCGGCGGCGGGGTGAATCACCGGATGGGTCTGGGCGATGCCGCGCTGATCAAGGACAACCATGTGGCCGCGGCGGGTTCGGTGGCTGCGGCGCTGCGGGCGGTCCGAGCCGCGGCGCCCGACGTGCCCTGCGAGGTCGAGGTGGATTCACTCGAGCAGTTCGACGAGGTGCTCGCCGAGGGGCCCGAGCTGGTGTTGCTGGACAACTTCGAGGTCTGGCAGACCCAGATGGCGGCGCAGCGGCGCGACTCCCGGGCACCCGGCGTGCTGCTGGAGTCATCGGGTGGGCTCACCCTGGACTGCGCGGGCGCCTACGCCGCCACCGGGGTCGACTACCTGGCCGTGGGGGGCCTCACCCATTCGGTGCAGGTGCTCGACATCGGCTTAGACATGTAAGACATGTAGCCGCTGAAGGCCTCAGCTGATATCGGTGACGAGCACCGCCACCTTGCGGTTCTGCACCCGCAGCAGGAATGGCAGCGAGGTATCGCCCGAGCCGGCCGGCAGGATCCGCGGATTGACCAGATGCAGTTCACTGCGGGACAGCCGGACGTCGGCCTCTCCGGCGGCCAGCACGTTCTTGACCCAGTCGGTCTTGCCGTGGCCGAGCGCGATCGCCAGCAGGCCGTCTTTGCGGTAGGTGGTCACCACCGTCTCATAGGGCTTGCCGGACTTGCGCCCCCGATGGGTGATCACCGACGTGCCCGGAATGAACTTGGACAGCGGCTTGACCACCGGGTTCACATACTTGATCTGCAGCCGATCCACCCATGCCGGGAACACCGCCGGCAGCGTGGACGGGTCAGCGGCACCCTTGTCGGAAGCCATGGCAACTCCGTTCCTCGTGGGACGTGACGCGCATGTCGGCGATCGGTGTTCGCCGACGTCACACTGCGCACCACCCTAGCCGCGAGCCCCTACGCGGCGGGTCGTCCCGGCGCTGCGATATTGACTTGAGCCCCTCTGGGAGAATGGGCGGTGTGAACACCGGCCTGATGGCACGCATCGACCTGCGCGGCACCGAACAGTCGGACCTATCCAAGGCCGAGCTGCGTGCCGCTCTGCCACGCGGTGGTGTGGACGTGGAGGCGGTGCTGCCGAGGGTGCGCCCGATCGTCGAGGCGGTCGCCGAGCGTGGGGCCGCCGCGGCGCTGGAGTTCGGCGAATCGTTCGACCGGATCCGACCGGCCACGATCCGGGTGCCGGATACGGCGCTGGAGCGTGCGCTAGCCGAGTTGGACCCCGCCGTCCGTGCCGCTCTGGAGGTGGCGATCAGCCGCGCCCGGGCGGTCCACTCCGATCAGCGGCGCACCGACACCACCACCACGCTGGCCCCGGGCGCCACCGTTACCGAACGCTGGCTTCCGGTAGAGCGGGTGGGCCTGTACGTGCCGGGCGGTAACGCGGTCTACCCGTCCAGCGTGGTGATGAACGTCGTCCCGGCCCAGATCGCCGGTGTCGAGTCCCTGGTAATCGCCAGTCCGCCCCAGGCCGCCTTCGACGGTCTGCCACACCCGACGATCCTGGCCGCGGCGCGGCTGCTCGGCGTCGACGAGGTCTGGGCGGTCGGCGGTGCCCAGGCGGTGGCATTGCTGGCCTACGGCGGCACCGACACCGATGGGGGTGAACTGGCGCCGGTCGACATGGTCACCGGCCCCGGCAACATCTACGTCACCGCCGCCAAGCGGTTGTGCCGCTCGCAGGTGGGGATCGACGCCGAAGCCGGCCCCACCGAGATCGCCATCCTCGCGGACAACACCGCGCACCCGGCGCATCTGGCCGCGGACCTGATCAGCCAGGCCGAGCACGATGAGATGGCCGCCAGCGTGCTGGTCACCACCAGCCCGGAATTGGCCGATGCCACCGACCGCGAGGTGACTGCCCAGCTGCAGACCACCGTGCACCGCGAGCGGGTGACTACGGCACTGTCTGGACCGCAGTCGGCGATCGTGCTGGTCGCCGACCTGGACGCCGGTATCCGCGTGGTGAACGCCTACGCCGCCGAGCACCTGGAGATCCAGACCGCCGATGCCGCCGAGGTGGCAACCCGAATCCGTTCAGCCGGTGCGATTTTCGTCGGACCGTACGCGCCGGTCAGCCTCGGCGACTACTGCGCGGGCTCCAACCACGTGCTGCCCACCGCGGGCAGTGCGCGGCACTCCAGCGGGCTGTCGGTGCAGACGTTCCTGCGCGGAATCCACGTCGTCGACTACACCGAGGCCGCACTCAAGGATGTCAGCGGCCACGTGATCGCACTGGCCACGGCCGAGGACCTTCCCTCACACGGCGAAGCGGTTCGACGGAGGTTCGAGCAGTGAGCGGCACACCAGCCCGCCCGGGCGCGCAGATCACCCTGGCGGATCTCCCGCTGCGCGACGATCTGCGCGGCAAGTCGCCCTATGGTGCGCCGCAACTGGAAGTTCCGGTACGGCTCAACACCAATGAGAATCCGCACCCGCCGAGCCAGGCACTCATCGACGACGTGGCACGTTCGGTGCGCGAAGCCGCCGCGGAGCTGCACCGCTATCCCGATCGCGATGCGGTGGCGCTGCGCACCGACCTGGCCGCCTATCTGACCGCCCAGACCGGCGTTGAGGTGGGGCCGGACAATGTGTGGGCGGCCAACGGCTCCAATGAGATCCTGCAGCAGTTGCTGCAGGCATTCGGTGGTCCGGGCCGTAGCGCCATCGGATTCGTTCCGTCCTACTCCATGCACCCGATCATCTCCGACGGCACCCAAACGCGGTGGCTGGCCGCCAACCGGACCTCCGACTTCGGGCTGGACGTCGATGTGGCCGGCGCTGCCATCGCCGAGCACCACCCCGACGTGGTTTTCGTCGCGTCCCCGAACAACCCGTCCGGGCAGAGCATTTCGCTCAAGGATCTGCGCAGCCTGCTCGACGCCGCACCGGGGGTCGTGATCGTCGACGAGGCCTATGGCGAATTCTCGTCGCAGCCCAGCGCGATCGCGCTGATCGACGATTACCCGGCGAAGCTGATCGTCAGCCGCACGATGAGCAAGGCGTTCGCGTTCGCCGGAGGCCGGCTCGGCTACCTGATCGCGGCCCCGGCGGTGATCGACGCGATGTTGCTGGTTCGCCTGCCGTATCACCTGTCGGTGGTCACCCAGGCGGCCGCCCGCGCCGCGCTCCGCCATGCCGACGACACCCTGGGCAGCGTCGCCCAGCTGATCGCCGAACGGGACCGCGTCTCAGCCGAGCTGTCCGCCATGGGGTTTCGGGTCATTCCCAGCGACGCCAACTTCGTGCTGTTCGGCCGGTTCGCCGATGCGCCCGCAACCTGGCAGCGCTACCTGGACGCCGGCATCCTGATCCGTGACGTCGGCATCCCCGGCTACCTGCGGGCCACCACCGGACTTCCGGAGGAGAACGATGCATTGCTCGCCGCCAGCAAGCAGCTAGCGGCCACCGAACTCGCCCAACCGTCATTAGGAGAATCATGACCCGCCGAGCCCGGGTGCAACGCGCCACCCGCGAATCCGACATCACGGTCGAGCTCGACCTGGACGGCACCGGCATCGTCGACATCGAGACCGGTGTGCCGTTCTTCGATCACATGCTGACCGCACTGGGCAGTCACGCCAGCTTCGATCTGACGGTGCGCGCCCGCGGCGACGTCGAGATCGAAGCCCACCACACCGTCGAGGACACCGCGATCGTGCTGGGACAGGCGCTGGGCGAGGCGCTCGGCGACAAGAAGGGCATCCGCCGATTCGGCGACGCCTTCATCCCGATGGACGAGACGCTGGCCCACGCTGCCGTCGATGTGTCGGGCCGGCCCTACTGCGTGCACACCGGGGAACCGGATCACATGACGCACACCACGATTGCCGGAACGCAGGCGCCATATCACACGGTGATCAATCGGCACGTGTTCGAGACGCTGGCGTCGAACGCGCGTATCGCACTGCACGTGCGGGTGCTCTACGGTCGTGACCCGCACCACATCACCGAGGCCCAGTACAAGGCGGTCGCGCGTGCGCTGCGCCAGGCAGTGGAACCCGACCCCCGGGTGACCGGCGTGCCGTCCACCAAGGGAGCCCTGTGAGCGGCTCTGCCCGGGTGGTGATCTTGGACTACGGTTCCGGGAACCTGCGCTCGGCCCAGCGGGCCCTGCAACGGGTCGGTGCCCAAGTCGAGGTGACCGCCGACGCCGACGCCGCCGCCGATGCCGACGGTCTGCTGGTGCCGGGTGTCGGGGCGTACGCGGCGTGCATGACCGGGCTGCGCAAGGTCAACGGCGACAAGATCATCGCCGAACGCCTACAGGCCGGCCGCCCGGTACTCGGAGTGTGCGTCGGGATGCAGATCATGTTCGCGCACGGAGTCGAGTTCGGGGTGGACACCGCCGGCTGCGGCCAGTGGCCCGGTGCCGTCACCCGCCTGGAAGCCCCGGTGATCCCGCACATGGGCTGGAACGTCGTCGATGCCGCACCCGGCAGCACGCTGTTCGCCGGGCTGGACGCCGACACCCGCTTCTATTTCGTGCACTCCTATGCCGCTCAGCGCTGGGAAGGCCGTCCGGAGGCTTTGGTGACCTGGGCGACCCATCAGGTACCGTTCGTGGCGGCTGTCGAGGATGGGCCGTTGGCCGCCACCCAGTTTCACCCCGAAAAGAGTGGGGATGCCGGGGCGACACTATTGAGCAACTGGGTGGAGGCACTGTGAGTACTGCTGTGAACAAGGCACTGGTTCTGTTGCCGGCCGTCGACGTCGTCGACGGCCGCGCGGTGCGCCTGGTGCAGGGCAAGGCCGGCAGTGAGACTGAGTACGGCTCAGCGCTGGACGCCGCGCTGGGTTGGCAGCGCGACGGCGCGGAATGGATCCACCTGGTCGATCTGGACGCCGCGTTCGGCCGCGGATCGAACCGCGAGCTGCTCGCCGATGTCGTTGGGCGCCTTGATGTCAAGGTCGAACTGTCCGGTGGCATCCGTGACGATGAGTCCCTGGCGGCCGCACTGGCCACGGGCTGCGCCCGGGTGAACCTGGGCACGGCCGCCTTGGAGAACCCGCAGTGGTGCGCGCGCGCGATCGCCGAGCACGGCGAAAAAGTCGCGGTCGGGCTGGACGTGCAGATCGACCCCAATCACCCCGATGGCATCCACCGGCTGCGCGGCCGCGGTTGGGAGACCGACGGCGGTGACCTCTGGCCGGTACTGGAACGCCTTGACGCCGAAGGCTGTTCACGCTACGTCGTCACCGACGTGACCAAGGACGGAACGCTGGGCGGCCCCAACCTGGAGCTGCTCGGCGCAGTCGCCGACCGCACCGACGCTCCGGTGATCGCCTCCGGGGGAGTGTCGAGCCTGGATGACCTGCGGGCGATCGCCACGCTGGTCGGCCGCGGCGTCGAAGGCGCCATCGTGGGCAAGGCCCTCTACGCGGGCCGCTTCACGCTGCCCGAGGCGCTGTCCACGGTGCGGGAGTAGGCCGACATGGCGTTGGACACCGCGGATCTGGACGCGCTGGTCGCAGCGGCGTCGGAGATCCTCGATGTCGCCGCCGAGCCTTTCCTGGCCGGCCACCGGGCCGATTCCGCAGTCCGCAAGGGCGCCAACGACTTCGCCACCGAGGTTGACCTGGCCCTGGAACGACAGATCACCGAGGCGTTGGTGGCGGCGACCGGAATCGGCGTGCACGGCGAGGAATTCGGCGGGCCACCGATCGATTCGCCGCTGGTGTGGGTGCTGGACCCGATCGACGGAACGTTCAACTACGCCGCCGGATCACCGATGTCCGCGATCCTGTTGGGCCTGCTGCGCGACGGTGAGCCGGTTGCGGGATTGACCTGGCTGCCGTTCGCCGACCAGCGCTATACCGCGGTGGCCGACGGCCCGCTGATCCGCAACGGGGTGGCGCAGCCGCCACTGAAACCCGTCGACTTGGCCGATTCGTTGGTCGGCATCGGCACCTTCAACGTCGAGTGGCGGGGCCGGTTTCCCGGCCGCTACCGGCTCGCGGTGCTCGAAGGCCTGACCCGGGTGACCTCACGGACGCGGATGCACGGCGCCACCGGAATCGATCTGGCTTACGTCGCCGATGGAACCCTCGGCGGTGCGATCAGTTTCGGCGACCACATCTGGGACCACGCCGCCGGTGTGGCCATGGTGCGCGCGGCCGGAGGCATTGTCACCGACCTGGCCGGCGCACCCTGGACGGCCCAGTCGAACTCGGCGCTGGTCGCCGCACCGGGAGTACACGATCAGATTCTGGACATCCTCAAGCGAGTTGGCCCACCGGGGGACTACTGACATGCATAAGCGCAGTGATGTGGCGGTACGGGTCATTCCGTGTCTGGACGTCGACGGCGGCCGAGTCGTCAAGGGCGTCAACTTCGCGAACCTGCGCGATGCCGGTGACCCGGTCGAGCTGGCCGCAGCCTACGACGCCGAGGGCGCCGACGAACTGACCTTCCTGGACGTGACCGCCTCGTCGTCGGGCCGGGCCACCATGCTCGAGGTCGTCGCGCGCACCGCCGATCAGGTGTTCATCCCGCTCACCGTCGGCGGCGGAGTGCGCACGGTCGCCGACGTCGACGTGTTGCTGCGGGCCGGCGCGGACAAGGTGTCGGTGAACACCGCCGCGATCGCCCGCCCGGAACTGCTGGCCGAGTTGTCCCGCCAGTTCGGCTCCCAGTGCATCGTGCTGTCGGTCGACGCCCGTACCGTCCCGGCCGGTTCGCCACCCACCGCATCCGGATGGGAGGTCACCACCCACGGCGGCCGGCAGGGCACCGGTATCGACGCGGTCGAATGGGCGGTCCGCGGTGTGGAGCTGGGGGTCGGGGAGATCCTGCTGAACTCGATGGATGCCGACGGCACCAAGGCCGGATTCGACCTGTCGATGCTGCGTGCCGTTCGGGCCGCGGTGAGCGTGCCGGTGATCGCCAGCGGGGGAGCCGGCGCGGCAGAGCATTTCGCCCCGGCTGTGGCCGCCGGCGCCGACGCGGTCCTGGCGGCCAGCGTGTTTCACTTCCGGGAACTGACCATCGGCCAGGTCAAGGCCGCGATGGCCGCCGAGGGGATCGTGGTTCGATGACGACAAACCAGCTGGATCCAGCGATCGCAGCCCGGCTCAAGCGCAATGCCGAGGGACTGATCGCGGCGGTTGCACAGGCGCGGGGCACCGGAGAGGTGCTGATGGTCGCTTGGATGGACGACGATGCATTGGCCCGCACGTTGGCAACTCGTGAGGCCACCTATTTTTCCCGCTCCCGGAATCAGCAATGGATCAAGGGGGCCACTACCGGCCACACTCAGTACGTGCATTCGGTGCGGTTGGACTGCGACGGTGACACCGTCCTGCTGGAGGTCGATCAGTCCGGGGCAGCTTGCCATACCGGGGCCCGTACCTGCTTCGACAACGACGTGCTGTTGGAAGCCGCGGATTGAGTGACCGACGGTGACGGGCGGTATGTGCGCCCTCACCGACTGATCTATAAAGTTCTTCTACCTATCCATTGTTTGCACGGTCACCGAGAAATGGTGATTAACAACCGCCAATGGCGATTAACAAATGGAATCGCACCTCGATAAATGGCGGGCTGCCCCACCGGGCTATCCTCGGTTCCGCTCCCAAATAATGGTTAACAAAAGCATCCCGACCTGGGGATTGGCGGTGCATCACGAGCCACCTGCAACATCGCGAGGAAATACTGATTAACAAAATTAGGCTTGCGCAGGCGTCAATATAAGTCGATATAGTGACACGCGTGACGGGAGAGCAGGCGAGGATCATCAGTCAGCGCGTCGACGTCCAAGCCGCTGCCATCTACGCCCGCATTTCTGCAGATATGGAGCGGATGAATTACCGCCATACCGAGGCCCACGACAAGGAGCTCTCGGAGCTGCACACACTGATCCGCCGTAGCGAGACGCGGATCGCCGCACTCGGAGATCAGGTCGACAAGTCTCGGTACGAGCTGGCCACCACCTCGGCGCAGTACACCGAACTGGCCCGGGCAATCCCCGGCGATATCGCCAACCTCAGTGATCAGTTGACCTCGATCCTGTCGTCGGCCACGGCCGAAGCCGATCGAATCCGCACCAGCGCCCACGACCACGCCGCCGAGATCATCGCCGACGCGCAGAAGGAACACGACGCGGTCGTCGCGGTGCGCACCAACCTCGAAGAACAGACCAGCCAATTGCACGCCGGCTTGGCACTGCTTCGCCAGCAGGCCCGCCAGGACGCCGCCGACATCGTGCGCGACGCCGAGAGTGCGGCAGAGGAACTGCTGGCCCAGGTCCGGCTTGACATTGAAGCGCAACAAGCAGCCGCAGAGGCCAAACTGCAGGAACTCCTGGCGGTTCGCGCGATGATCACCGAGCAGCTGCGCGATTTCTACGCCAAGGTCAATGAGCTGGAGCAGGCCGCAGAGCCCATCGACCAGGCTCGCACGGTAACCGTCACCTCGCACCGGGTTCGCAACTCCGATGAGGGCGAGGACTGGGACGCGCTGTTCCAGAAGCCTCCGTCCACGAAGCGGCTGGCGCGGCCGACCCTTGACCCCCAATCCTCCGACGACACACACCTCAACTAGGAGCCCCCGGTGAGCACAGCGATTTCTCTTCTCGAGCCGCAACTGCCCAACTTCACGACGCAACTGCGCGGCCTCGACCGAAGCCAGGTGCTGGAGTACATCCAGAACCTGCACCAGGAGCTCGACTCTCTTCAACAGCGCATCCCAGCGCTCGAAGCTCAGCTCGCCGATGCCCGGCGCGATCTCGCCAACACCGACGATGACCGGACCCGGCTGCGCGGTGAGATCGATGCGCTGCGCGGTGACATCGCTCGGTTGTCCGGTCCTATCGATTCGGTGGAGGGGATGTCGGACCGAATCGCACGGATGATGCGGGTGGCCTCCGATGAGGCCCGGCGCACCAAGGCGATGGCTCAGGAAGAAGCCGAAGCGCTCACCCACGACCTGCGCGACGAGCTTGAGGCAGCCCGCCAGGATCGCGCCGCGGCCGGTGCCGCGTTGGCTGAGCTTCAGGAATCGACGTCGCAACGTCGCGAGCAGATCCTCACCGACGCCAAGACCGAGGCCGAGGAGTTGCTGCGCGCCGCGCAGGCCGAATGCGCTCGCCTGATCAGCGAAACCGAGGAGACCGAGCGCGCCCGCCGCGAGGCGGCGCAGCGAGTCGCCGAGGAGGACGAACGGCGCCGCCGCGAAAGCGAACGCGAGCAGGCTAAGCAGGTCAGTGCGGCGTGGGAGCAGGCACAGATCCAGATCGCAAACATGGAAAAGGACAGCCGCCTCAACGCCGCGGCCCTGATCGCCACTGCTGAGCGTGAAGCCAAGCTCATCATTGAGCGCACCGACGCCGAAGTCATGCAGTTGATTCACGTCCGCGGGGACGTGGTCGGCGCGCTCAGCGAGATCCAGAGCCGGATTGAGTCGGCCATCCGCCGAGACCGGATGAGCGTGGTGAAGCGCTCCGGAGACTCGGAGCAGGCATAACCGGCTCGTTACCGCGGGCGAGTTGAGCCGGGGGACCTGCGCCCGGTTACAGCCCGCGGCTTGGCGATGTTTGCCCGCCATTCGGCGCCACCGCGCCGACGAATGATTCCTGCGCGCGAAACAACGACGTGATAGCGTCCGCGGGTGCCGGACCTGCCATATTTTGACCTCGTCATGGGCGATAGCCAGAACCGCGGCGAACTCGGCCATTTGTGGGGCGACCAGGTGCACTGGGGCTACTGGGAGAACCCGGCAGTGGCCGACGGCACCCAGGCCGACTACATCGCCGCCATGGCACAGATGAACGGCCTGCTGCTCGATGCCGGCAAGGTGGCCGACGGGCAGACGCTGCTGGATGTGGGTTGCGGATTCGGCGGAACCATCCGCCAGGTCAACGCCCGATATTCCGCCATGGGTCTCACGGGGCTCAATATCGACCCCCGCCAGCTCGCGGCCGCCGAGGCTCAGAGCACGCCGGCCGACGACAACTCGATCTCCTGGGTCGAAGCCGACGCCTGTCAGTTGCCGTTCGCGGACAACTCTTTCGACCGCGTCCTGGCCGTCGAATGCATTTTCCACTTCCCCTCCCGTGAGCGTTTCATCGCGGAGGCGGCGCGGGTGCTCCGGCCGGGTGGCTACCTGGCGGTATCCGACTTCGTACCGATCATGATGTTCTTCGGGAAGACCCCGATCTGGATGGCGATCCGCAGCCGGATCGCGAAATCCTACGGAACACTGGGCAATGTCCCCCTGCGGTCCTACAAGGCCATGGGCTCACGCGCGGGACTGCAACTGGAAGCGAAGCGCAATATCCGCAAGCAAACGCTGCCGACGTACCCATTCCTGCTCAAATTCTTCCGCGCACACGAGTCAGCGCAGACCCGGAAGACCATGATCGTGGGGACCCGATGGATGAAGTGGCTGTCGCAGCTCGGACTTCTGCAGTACCAGGTTTACACGTTCCACAAACCCGTCTGACCTCCGCCCGCAACGCCCAGCGCTAGGCCGACGAGCGTGCCCGCAGCACCTCCAGCGCCTTGTCGGCGTGGGTGTCCATGGAGAATTCGCTGGCGATCACATCCAGCACGGTGCGGTCGGTGTCGATCACGAACGTGGTCCGCTTCACCGGGATCAGCCTGCCCAGCATGCCGCGCTTGACGCCGAACTGGGTGGCCACCGTCCCGGCCGTGTCGGACAGCAGCGGGTAGTCGAAGCCCTGCTGGTCGGCGAACTTGGCTTGCTTGTCCACCGCATCGGCGCTGATGCCCACCCGGGTGGCCCCGACGGCGGCGAACTCGCCGGCCAGATCGCGGAAGTGGCAGGCTTCCTTGGTGCACCCCGGCGTCATGGCGGCCGGGTAGAAGAACAGCACCACCGGCCCGTTGGCCAGCAGGTCGCTGAGTTTGCGCGGCGCCCCGGTCTGGTCGGGGAGTTCGAAGTCGGCCACGGTGTCACCGGTTTTCATGGCGGTCACGCTACTCCGGGTGCGACCGTGGCGGCGGCGATAGCGGTGGGCGGACTGGTGCGCGATGCCGGCGACAGGCCGGGGTCTGGGAAGATGGGCGCGTGCAAATCACGAGCACTTCTAGGGCCGGCGTCACTTCCCGGGCGGACTTCCGGGCGCTGGCGGCTGAGCACCGCGTGGTCCCGGTGACCCGCAAGGTGCTGGCCGACGCCGAAACACCGCTGTCGGCCTACCGCAAACTGGCTGCCAACCGTCCTGGCACCTTCCTGCTGGAGTCGGCCGAAAACGGCCGATCGTGGTCGCGCTGGTCGTTCATCGGTGCGGGTACGACCTCGGCGCTGACAGTGCGGGACGGCGAAGCGGTGTGGCTGGGTGCCGCACCGCAGGACGCACCCACCGGCGGTGACCCGTTGCAGGCCCTGCGCCAGACGCTGACGCTGCTGGAGACGGCCGCCATCCCCGGGCTGCCGCCGCTGTCGAGCGGCCTGGTGGGCTTTTTCACCTACGACCTGGTGCGCAGGCTGGAGCGCCTGCCCGAGCTGGCCGTCGACGACCTTCAGCTGCCCGACATGCTGCTGCTGCTGGCCACCGACATGGCCGCCGTCGACCACCACGAGGGCACCATCACGTTGATCGCCAACGCGGTCAACTGGAACGGCACCGATGAGCGCGTCGACGAGGCCTACGACGACGCGATCGCGCGCCTCGATGTGATGACCGCGGCGTTGAGTCAGCCGCTGGAGTCCAGCGTCGCCACCTTCGACCGGCCCGACCCGGTCTACCGCGGTCAGCGCACCCCCGAGGAGTACGGGGCGATCGTCGAGCGGTTGGTCGGCGAGATCGAGGCCGGCGAGGCGTTCCAGGTGGTTCCGTCGCAGCGTTTCGAGATGACCACGCCGGCAGACCCGCTCGATGTCTACCGGATGCTGCGGGTGTCCAACCCGAGCCCGTACATGTACCTGCTGCAGGTGCCCGACGCCGACGGGGGACTGGCCTTTTCGATCGTCGGCTCCAGCCCCGAGGCGCTGGTGACCGTTCAAGACGGCCGCGCTACCACGCACCCGATCGCCGGGACCCGGTGGCGCGGGGCGACGGAGGACGAAGATCAGCTGCTGGCCAAGGATCTGCTGAACGACGAGAAGGAGCTCGCCGAGCATCTGATGCTGGTCGACCTGGGCCGTAACGACCTGGGCCGGGTGTGTGTTCCGGGGACGGTGCGGGTCTCCGACTACAGCCACATCGAGCGCTACAGCCACGTCATGCACCTGGTGTCCACCGTCACCGGAGACCTCGCCGAGGATCGGACGGCGCTGGACGCGGTGACGGCGTGCTTCCCGGCGGGCACCTTGTCCGGGGCGCCCAAAGTGCGCGCGATGGAACTCATCGAGGAGGTCGAAAAGACCCGGCGCGGCCTCTACGGCGGCGTCGTCGGCTATCTGGACTTCGCCGGCAACGCCGACTTCGCGATCGCGATCCGCACGGCATTGATGCGCGACGGCACCGCCTACGTGCAGGCGGGCGGCGGAGTGGTCGCCGACTCCAACGGCCCCTACGAGTACACCGAGGCATCAAACAAGGCCCGGGCAGTACTGGCCGCGATCGCCGCCGCCGAGACCCTGGCGGCGCCCGGGACCGATGGCTGACGGACGCGCACGCACCGACGCCCGCGCGCTGCGCGGGGCACAACTGCTGCTGGTAGCGGCCGCCGGCGGGCTCTGGGGCGCCGCACGGCTGCCGTGGGTTCTGATCCGCTCGTTCGACGGGCTCGGGCAGCCCAAGGAGATCACCCTCACCGGCGCGTCCTGGTCGACGGCGCTGTTGCCCCTGGCGCTGCTGTGTCTGGCCGCTGCCGTCGCCGCGATGGCGGTGCGCGGGTGGCAGCTGCGGGTGTTGGCGGTGGTGTTGGCCGCAGTGAGTCTGGCCTGCGGATATTTGGCCACCAGCATGTGGGTGGCCCGGGACATCACCCTGCGGGCCCTGGACATCGCCGAGATTCCGTTGACCTCGCTGGTGGGCACCGAGCGCCGGCTTACCGGCGCCGTCTTGAGCCTGGTCGCGGCCCTGGGTGTGCTGGCCGCGGCGGTGCTGTTGATGCGGGTCGCCGCGCACACTGCCGGCCGCGTCACCAAGTATTCGGCTCCCGCGGAGCGCCGCGCGGTCGCGCGTGATCTAAAGGCGGGCACTCCTACCGGCCAGGGTGATTCACCGCTGTCGGAACGCATGATGTGGGACGCGCTCGACGAGGGGCGAGACCCCACCGGGGACCCCGATGACCGGGCCCCCGGCCCGGACGTCGAGGGCCGGTGACACCGCGGGCAACGACGGTCGTTACCCTTCGATAAAGGTCTTCGACGAAGGTCCACAGGACGCGGGAGAGGAAGCGGCAGTCATGACTTCGGCATCCGTTCTCGACTCCATCATTGAGGGAGTCTGCGCCGACCTTGCCGCCCGTGAGGCCCTGGTCCCGCTCGCCGAAGTCAAGGCAGCGGCCGAGGCCATGCCCCCGCCACGCGACGTGATGGCGGCGCTGCGTGAGCCCGGCATCGCGGTCATCGCTGAGGTGAAGCGCGCGAGCCCCTCCAAGGGCCAACTGGCGCCCATCGCCGATCCGGCGGATCTGGCCAGCTCCTACGCCGACGGCGGGGCCCGCGCCATCAGCGTGCTGACCGAACAGCGCCGCTTCAACGGTTCGCTGGCCGACCTGGACGCGGTGCGCGCCGCGGTCTCAGTTCCGGTGCTGCGCAAGGACTTCATCGTGCGGCCGTACCAGATTCACGAGGCCCGCGCCCACGGCGCCGACATGCTGCTGCTGATCGTGGCGGCACTCGAACAACAGGCACTGGAATCCATGCTGGACCGCACCGAGTCGCTTGGCATGACCGCACTGGTCGAGGTGCACACCGAAGAAGAAGCCGACCGCGCCCTGACCGCCGGCGCCAAGGTGATCGGCGTCAACGCGCGCGACCTGACCACGTTGGAGGTCGACCGCGACTGCTTCGCGCGGATCGCGCCCGGACTGCCCACCGAGGTGGTCAAGATCGCCGAGTCCGGGGTGCGGGGCACCGCGGACCTGCTGGCCTACGCCGGTGCCGGTGCGGACGCCGTCCTGGTCGGCGAGGGACTCGTCACCAGTGGCGACCCGCGGGCGGCCGTTGCCGATTTGGTCAGTGCGGGTAAGCATCCGTCCTGCCCGAAGTCGGCCCGCTAAATGTCAGACACCTCGCAACCGAGTCTTCCGCGCGCCAGCGCCGGAGTGGCCGAGCCGACCCCGCACGATCCCGACGCCCGCGGGCACTTCGGGGCCTTCGGCGGCCGCTACGTCGCCGAAGCACTGATGGCGGTCATCGAAGAGGTCACCGCCGCCTACGACAAGGTGCGCAACGACCCGGAGTTCCTCGACACCCTCGATAACCTGCAGACGCACTACACCGGCCGGCCCTCGCCGCTGTATGACGCGGAGCGCCTGACCGCACATGCCGGCGGGGCCCGGATCTTCTTGAAGCGAGAGGACCTGAACCACACCGGTTCTCACAAGATCAACAACGTGCTCGGCCAGGCACTGCTGGCGCGGCACATGGGCAAGACCCGGGTGATCGCCGAGACCGGGGCCGGCCAGCACGGGGTCGCCACCGCCACCGCCTGCGCCTTGCTGGGCCTGGAATGCGTGATCTACATGGGTGCCGTCGACACGCGCCGGCAGGCGCTCAACGTGGCGCGGATGCGGCTGCTGGGCGCCGAGGTGGTCTCGGTCGAGTCGGGTTCGCAGACCCTCAAGGACGCCATCAACGAGGCCTTCCGGGACTGGGTCACCAACGCTGACCGCACCTACTACTGCTTCGGCACCGCGGCCGGGCCGCACCCGTTCCCGACCATGGTGCGCGACTTCCAGCGGATCGTCGGCCTGGAGACCCGCGTTCAGATCCAACAGATGGCGGGCCGGCTTCCCGACGCAGTAGTGGCGTGTGTGGGCGGCGGGTCGAACGCCATCGGCATCTTCCACGCGTTCCTCGACGATCCCGCGGTCCGCCTGATCGGTTTCGAAGCCGGCGGCGACGGCGTCGACACCGGGCGGCACGCCGCGACATTCGCCGGCGGAACACCGGGTGCGTTCCAGGGATCGTTCTCCTACCTGCTGCAGGACGACGACGGTCAGACCATCGAGTCGCACTCGATCTCGGCCGGCCTGGATTACCCGGGTGTGGGTCCGGAGCACGCCTGGCTGCGTGAGACCGGACGCGCCGAGTACCGGCCGATCACCGATACCGAAGCGATGGACGCTTTCGGAATCCTTTGCCGCACTGAGGGAATCATTCCGGCGATCGAATCGGCACACGCGGTGGCCGGTGCGCTCAAACTGGCGGCCGAGCTGGGACCCGGCAAGGTCATCGTGGTCAACGTGTCCGGTCGCGGCGACAAGGACGTGGAGACCGCCGCCAAGTGGTTCGGTCTGTTCGACGAGGCAGGAGACGCGTCGTGAGCGACCACGCCGGCGACCGGCTCGCCCCGATGTTCGCCGCGTGCCGAGCCGAGGGCCGCGCCGCACTGATCGGCTATCTGCCCACCGGCTACCCGGATGTGCCGGGTTCCATCGCCGCGCTGACCGCACTGGTCGAATCCGGTTGTGACCTCATCGAAGTCGGCGTGCCCTATTCCGACCCGGGAATGGACGGCCCGACCATTGCACGCGCCACCGAGACCGCCTTGCAGGGCGGGGTAAGGGTGCGCGACACGCTGACCGCGGTCGAGGCGATCACCAAGGCCGGTGGGCGTGCCGTGGTGATGACCTACTGGAATCCGGTGCTGCGCTACGGCGTCGACGCGTTCGCCCGCGACCTGGCGTCAGCCGGCGGACTGGGTCTGATCACCCCCGACTTGATCGTCGACGAAGCCGATGACTGGATGGCCGCGTCGCAACAGCATGCGCTGGATCGGATTTTCCTGGTGGCGCCTTCGTCGACGCCGCAGCGGCTGTCCGAGACCGTCAAAGCGACCCGCGGATTCGTCTACGCCGCCTCCACCATGGGCGTCACCGGCGCCCGCAACACGGTGTCGAACGCGGCGCCGGAGCTGGTGGCCAGGGTGCGCGGAGTCTCCGACATCCCCGTCGGCGTGGGGCTGGGCGTGCGATCGGGCGCGCAGGCCGCCGAAATCGGTGCCTACACCGACGGTGTCATCGTCGGTTCGGCGCTGGTCACCGCGCTCGCCGACGGCTTGACCGAGCTGCGGACGTTGACGCGAGAGCTTGCTTCCGGCGTGCGTCAAAGGATTTCAACGCAATGACGTTGGATTGGCTGACCTATTTTCCCAGTCCTGCGCGCGGAGTCTGGCACCTCGGTCCGGTGCCGATTCGGGCCTATGCCTTGTGCATCATCATCGGGATCGTCGCCGCCCTGCTGCTCGGTGATCGCCGGTGGCGGGCCCGTGGCGGAGAGCCGGGCGTCATCTATGACATCGCGTTGTGGGCGGTGCCGTTCGGGCTGATCGGTGGGCGGCTGTATCACCTGATGACCGACTGGCGTACCTACTTCGGTGAGGGCGGCGTCGGATGGGAAGCGACGCCGCGGATCTGGGACGGCGGTCTGGGGATCTGGGGCGCGGTGGCGCTCGGTGGGGTCGGCGCGTGGATCGGCTGCCGCCGCCGCGGGATCTCCCTGCCCGCCTTCGGTGACGCCGTCGCGCCCGGGATCGTGTTGGCCCAGGCGATCGGGCGCATCGGGAACTACTTCAACCAGGAGCTCTACGGCCGGGAGACAACGCTGCCGTGGGGCCTGGAGATCTTCTGGCGCGAGGACGCCGCCGGGGTCCGGGATCCGCACCTGCTCGACGGCGTATCGACCGGCGAGCTCTACAAGATCGTCCAACCCACGTTCTTGTACGAATTGTTGTGGAACCTCGTGGTGTTCCTGGTGTTGATCTACGCCGACCGACGGTTCCGCATGGGGCACGGACGGCTGTTCGCGCTCTACGTCGCGGGCTACTGCATCGGCCGGTTCGGTATCGAGTTGCTGCGCGACGATGCCGCGACCCATATCGCCGGGATCCGGGTCAACTCCTTCACGTCGACGTTCGTCTTCATCGGCGCGGTGGTGTACATCCTGCTCGCGACCAAGGGGCGGGAAGATCCCGAAGCGATCCGTCGAGCATGGCAACCCGAGGGAGTCGACGAGCCGGACGCTGCCGAGGCGGAGCCGCAGGAAGAGCACGACGAGGCCGAGGACGCCGAGCTGGTGGCGGCCGGCGTCTCCAACGGTGTCGGCTCCGTGGTTCGAGTGCCGAAAAGACTTACCGGCGAAGCCGAATCGGCAGATGCGCAGACCGCCGACGAATCCGAGGCGTCCGACGAGGATGAGCCGGAAACGTCCGAGGCGTCCGAGGAGGAAGAGCCGGAAGCCGAGCGGGACACCGACGCTGACGACGAAGCCCCGGCTGAGGACGCGGACGAAACCGGCGAGGCCGTTGAGGACGAGGCCGTTGAGGAAGATGACGCCGAGTTCACCGAAGACCAGCCGGCTCAGGACACTGACAACTCCGAGGAGCCAGAGCTAGTCCAGGAGGACGCAGCCGAGGAGCCCGCCGAGGACGCAGCAGAGCCCGAGCCCGAGCCGGAAGCGGCGGCGGACGACGGCGAAGACGAAGCGGCCGATTCCGAACCGGACAGCGCCGAGAGCGCGGAGTCGGAAGATTCGGAGAACGACGGCGCCGACGACGCCGAACTTCCCGACGATCCCGTTGACGAGGTCGCCGAGGAACCCGAAGCCGTCGAGGCCGAACCGGACGACACCGACGACACCGACGATTCGGACGACGCCGACCAGGACCGATAGCGGACCAGCCGTCGTATCCGGCATTTCTGGCATGCTGCAGACATGACCGATCCGTCGTGGCCTCCAGCAGGTCCGTACGGCCGGTGGCAGCCCTACCCGCCACCGCCGGGCTATCCGGACATGTGGGCGCCCTACGGCCGCCATCCGAGGACGGGACAGCCCTACTCACCGAAGTCGAAAGTCACTGCCGCACTGCTACAGCTGCTGGGGTTCTTCGGATTCCTCGGCTTCGGCCGCATGTACTTGGGCCAAACCGGTCTGGGCTTGGTGCAACTGGCGATCGGTGTACTGGCCACCATCACCACATACGGGCTCGGGATCGTCGTGCCGTTCGTCTGGGGTGTCATCGACGCGATCCTGATACTGAGCGGCCGAGTGCGCGATAAACAGGGCCGACCGCTGCGCGACGTCAGCTGATCAACCGGCGCACCCGTGCGTCACATGGTTTTTCGCTGCCGGCAACCATTCCTGAGGGAGGTAGCTCAGCCGGCCCGACTATGCTGGCGCCGTGAATAGACGCGGAAAGATCGTCTGCACTCTTGGTCCTGCGACCCGCTCCGCGGAGATGGTCCGGGCACTGGTTGACGCGGGCATGGATGTGGCCCGCCTGAACTTCAGTCACGGTGAGCACGCAGACCACCAGGCGTCCTACGAATGGGTGCGCGCCGCCTCGGATGCGACCGGGCGGGCTGTCGGGGTACTCGCCGACCTTCAGGGCCCCAAGATCCGATTGGGGCGTTTCGCCGACGGCCCCACCTACTGGGCCAACGGCGAGACGGTGCGCATCACCGTCGCCGACTGCCCCGGCGACCACGACCGGGTGTCCACCACCTACAAGAAGTTGGCCGCCGACGCCGCCCCGGGAGACCGGGTACTGGTCGACGACGGCAAGGTCGGGCTGGTGGTGGATCACATCGACGGTGACGACGTGGTCTGCACGGTCACCGAGGGTGGCCCGGTCAGCAACCACAAGGGCATGTCACTGCCGGGCATGAACGTCTCCGCACCGGCGCTGTCGGAGAAGGACATCGACGACCTGGAGTTCGCGCTGAAGCTCGGCGTCGACATCGTGGCGCTGTCGTTCGTGCGCTCACCGTCGGACGTGGAGCTGGTGCACGAAGTGATGGACCGGGTCGGCCGACGGGTTCCGGTGGTCGCCAAGATGGAGAAGCCCGAAGCGATCGAGAACCTCGAGGCCGTGGTTCTGGCCTTCGATGCGGTCATGGTGGCCCGCGGTGACCTGGGCGTGGAACTGGCCCTCGAAGAGGTGCCGCTGGTGCAGAAGCGGGTCATCCAGGTGGCCCGCGAGAACGCGCGCCCGGTGATCGTGGCGACTCAGATGCTGGAGTCGATGATCGAGAACTTCCGGCCCACCCGGGCGGAGGCGTCCGACGTGGCCAACGCGGTGCTCGACGGCGCCGACGCGTTGATGCTGTCCGGGGAGACCGCGGTGGGCAAGCACGCCCTTGATGCCGTACGGACCATGGGCCGGATCATCTGCGCGGTGGAGCAGAACTCCACGGCGGCACCGCCGTTGACGCACGTGCCGCGCACCAAGCGCGGCGTCATCTCGTTTGCCGCACGCGAGATCGGTGAACGCCTGGACGCCAAGGCACTGGTGGCGTTCACCCAGTCCGGTGACACCGTGCGGCGGCTGGCCCGGTTGCACACCCCGCTGCCGCTGTTGGCGTTCACCGCACTCCCGGAGATCCGTAGCCAGTTGGCGATGACCTGGGGGACCGAGACGTTCATCGTTCCGCAGGCTGACTCGACCGACGGGATGATCCGCCAGGTGGACAAGGCGCTGCTCGATCTGGGTCGCTACGAGCGCGGTGATCTGATGGTCATCGTCGCGGGGGCTCCGCCGGGAACCACAGGCTCCACCAACATGATTCACGTGCACCGGATCGGGGAGGACGACATCTAGTGTCGTCCGAGCCGAATACGGATCTCGAGGAGCTGCTGGCCGTACTGGATCTCAAGAGTGTTGATGACGATGTCTTCGTCGGATCGCACCCCAGCAAGACGCCCTTGCGCACCTTCGGCGGCCAACTGATGGCACAGTCGTTCGTCGCCGCGAGCCGCACCGTGGCCGCGCACCTACCGCCCGGTGCGCTGTCGGTCCACTTCATCAACGGTGGCGATCCGGCCCGCGACATCGAATTCCGGGTGCACCGACTGCGCGACGAACGCCGATTCGCCAATCGCCGGGTCGACGCGCTGCAGGGTGACACCTTGATCGCCACGTCGATGGTCTCGTACCTGTCCGGGGGGAGCGGGCTGGAACACAGCATTGAGGCGCCCACGGTCGCCGAGCCCGAGACGTTGCCCCGGCTGCGCGAACTGCTCAACGGCTACGAGGAAGTCGTCCCGGGCTTCGTCAAAGCACCGCACCCGATCGAGTGGCGCTACACCAACGACCCGGCCTGGGTGATGCGGGACAAGGGTGGCCAACTGGGCCACAACCGGGTCTGGGTCAAGGCCGGCGGGGTGATCCCCGAGGACCCGGTGCTGCACACCGCGATGATGGTCTACTCGTCGGACACCACGGTGCTCGACTCCATCATCACCACCCACGGGCTGTCCTGGGGCTTCGACCGGATCTTCGCGGCCAGCGCCAACCACACGGTGTGGTTTCACCGGCCGGTGCGGTTCGACGACTGGGTGCTGTATGCGACGTCGTCACCGGTGGCGGCGGACTCCCGCGGGCTGGGCACCGGACACTTCTTCGACCGATCCGGGCAACTGCTGGCCACCGTCACGCAAGAAGGCGTGCTGAAGTACTTCCCGAACTCGAAGCGCTAGGCCGATGGCGGGAAGCTGCTAGGCCACTAGGCCGGCATCAGCGCGGAGTCCGATTCCTCCTGCACCATGGGGGCGTCGGGACCGCTGCCAAAGGTGTTCTCGAAGTGCTCACGGAACCGTTCGGTGCACTGCTGCTGGGCGTCCGTGTCCGATCCGGCTTTGCTCATGCACGCCACGTAGTCGCCGGCGCCGGCGGTCCGCCAGATGCCGACATAGACGAAGATGCAGCCGATACCGGCGATCACCGCCAGCGCACCCAAGACGATCCCGGCGAGAGCGACACCGCCGTTGTCGGCTTCCCCGCGCTTGGCGCGGCCACGCCCGATGATGCCGAGCACGATGGCTGCCAGGCCCAGTCCCACGCCGCCGATCACCGACAACGCGGTCACGATGCCCGCGATCGCAACGATCAGGGCTGCGATGCCCGCACCGTTCCTGAGCGCGGGAGGCGCCGCAGGTGGGGGATAGCCGGGGTACTGCCCGGGCGCCGGATACGGGTACGGATAACCCGGCGGCGGGGGATAGCTGGGACCGGGCGACGGCCAGGATTGCTGAGGCTCAGGCGACAGCGAGGGCATGCCGGACTCGGGCATTGAGCAGACTCCAGATCAGAGCTTCAGGCAGGTGTCAAAACAGGTCAGAACCCAAGGGTACCCGCGACTGGGCGAACAGGCCGCGGACCGTCTGGCGCCGCTACCCGGCCGACAGCGCCGCAGCGACGTCGTGGGATGCGCTCCGAATCTTGAGCGCGGTGACGATCTCGACGATGCCGATGACGATCAGCCAGCTGCCGACGACCAGGGCCAGCACCCACAGCGAGGCGAACGGCGACGCCAGCGTCACCAGACCGGCCAGCAGACTGACGACGCCCATGAAGATCTGCCAACCCCGGCCCGGCAGCGCCGGATCGCTGATGGCCGCCACGGCGGTCGCCACTCCGCGGAAGATGAAGCCGACCGCGACCCAGATGGCCAGCAGCAACACCGCCAGGGCTTCCTCGTCGGAGTTGAAGTGCCGGAAACACAGGACCGCCAGAATCACCGACGCGGTGCCGCTGAGGAACAGCAACACCCGTCCGCCGGCGGACATGACGGGCAGGCTGAAAGCGAAGATCAACTGCGCGATTCCGGTGACGACCAGGTACACGCCGAACAGCACAGCAGCGGCAATGATGGACCGGCCCGGCCAGACCAAGACCAGCACGCCCAAGACGAGGGCCAAGACACCAGAGACCAGTGTCGACTTCCACAGATTCGGCAGCAGGCTTGAAACCGATGTTTCCATGGCCGCAGTCTGGCACAGATACCGCGTTCCGGCCGGGTATTGGATGCCGTTCAGCTACCGGTGATGACCTGCATAGTCTGCCGGGCGTAGATCTCTGCAAGGAACTGTTCTACGGCTACCGCCGTGTGCGCAGCGCGGGGCGAGCCGAAGATGTCGAAAGCGTGCTGCGCCACCGGCAACTCGGCATAGACCACCGGGCTCGTGCTGGCCTCTCGCAGCCGGTCGGCGAACGCGCGGCCCTGTTCCACCGGCACCAACGAATCATTGCGTCCGTGCAGCACGAAAAACGGTGGGGCGTCAGCGGATAGATAGGTCATCGGGGAGGCGTCACGGTAGGTGTCCGGGAAACGCCGCCGGCTCTGCTTGAACACATAGGCCCCCAATGCCGGGGTCAGCAGCGGGTGCAGCCCGGTCTCACCGGTGAAGTCGTAGATCCCGTAGAACGGCACCGCTGCGCGCACGCTGGTGTCGGCGTCGGCGAAACCCGGCTGAAAACGAGGATCGTTCGCGGTCAGCGCGGTCAACGCGCACAGGTGACCACCCGCTGAGCCACCGGTCACCGCGACCCAGTCCGGGTCGCCGCCGTAGTCGGCGATGTGCGCTTTGGTCCACGCCAAAGCCCGCTTGACGTCGATGATGTGGTCTGGCCAGGTGGAACGTGGACTGAGCCGGTAGTTGATCGATACACACACCCAACCGCGTTCCACCAGGTGGGCCATCAGCGGATGCGCTTGGCCGCGTTTGCTTCCCACCATCCAGGCGCCGCCGGGTATCTGCAGCAGAACCGGAGCGCGGCCGTCGCGGGGGAGGTCGCGGTGCCGCCACACATCGAGGGTGTTGCGGCCGCCGTATTCGCCGTAGGGGATGTCGGAGTCGGTGGCGTAGTCCTGGTAGACCCGCATCATCCGCACCACGCCGGGTGCCTTGGCGATTTCCGCGTCGGGGCCCGGCCGCTTCCACAGGTCCCGGCTTTCGGTGCGTCGTCCCGCACCGAGTTCGGCGTCCAGTGCCTCGGTCAGCGGTCTATTGGCGGTACGCCCGGCATAGTTCAGCCCCAACAGGCCCAGCCAGGAGAGCGCCGACAGCAGCCAGCTGGTCCGCCGAGCCCGCGGTGAGAGCCGCCGGCTCACCGCCGCCAACGCCGCGGACTGACCGGCGATCAGCTGCAACGGCAGCTCCGAGGCGAACAGGCCGAACGCGAACGCGTACAGCGACGGATAACCGCGCTTGGTCAGCGGGCGATACCCGTTGACGGTGGTGGCCAGACCGGCCAGCGAACCGAGCACGGCCAAAAGCCTTCGCATTGCGCTCCTCAGCGTTGTGGGACGACCTGATTCGGCACCCTACCGAAGCCGGCCGAACCACCCCGGTCTGTGCGGGTCAGCCCGCTGGGGTCGCCGACAGCGATCGCGGCGCCGGGCCGTGCGACGCCGGGGGACGGGCGTTGACCAGAAACCAGGTGCGCATGACGCCCTTGCCTTTGACGTCGACGTCGCCGCGCTCCTCGAACACGAAGTCATCGTTGAGTCGCTCGTGCACCGTCTGCGGCACCTGGATGCGGTCCTGCGCGCCCGTCGACTCCATCCGGGAGGCGAGGTTCACCGCGTCGCCCCACACGTCGTAGAAGAACCGGCGGTTGCCCACGACTCCGGCCACCACCGGCCCGGTGGCCAGGCCGATCCGCAGCGACACCGGCCGGCCCAGCGGGTCGCGCAGGTCGGCGACGGTCGCCGCGATGTCGAGCGCCAGGCGCGCCAGCGCATGCAGATGATCGGGTCTCGGGTCGGGAACGCCGCTGACCACCATGTAGGAGTCGCCGCTGGTCTTGATCTTCTCCAGACCGTGTTGATCGACGAGCCGATCCAGGTCGCTGTAGAGGTCGTTGAGGAACCCAACCAGCTGGCCGGGGTCGGTCTGACTGGCCCGGCGGGTGAAGTCGGCGATGTCAGCGAACAGCACCGAGGCGTCGGTGTAGCTATCGGCGATCACGTCCACAGCCGGGTTCTTGAGTCGGTCGGCCACCGCGGTGGGCAAGATGTTGGCCAGCAGGGCTTCGGAGCGTTCGTATTCGGCCTCCATCGCCGCTTCGGCCTGGGAGATCTCGCGCAGCGCGAACCAGACCGTGGCGACCACCATGAAGCACGCCGAGACCACCACCAGCACGTAGGAAAAGTTGTGCAGCCACTCGGGTTGGTGCAGGTTGTCGGCCGGGACCAGGAACTGCAGTGCGATGGTCAGCGCCGCACCGATGCCGGCCACGACGGCGGCCAGCTTGATCCGGTCCACGCCCAGAATCAGCACGCTGATCGATGCCGAGGCCAGAAAATAGAACTGGATGCCCGACCCGGTGCCCACCACCCAGCAGACGATGGCGGTCGTCGAGTAGGCGATGGCGACGAAGGCCAGGGGCGCGATGAGTTCGCCGTAGCGGTAGAGCAGCGGGGTCAGGGCCAGCGCGGCGGCGGCGACGAGATTGATCGCGCCGATCCACCAGTAGGCCGGGTCAACCCAGATCTCCAGCAGTCCCCAGCCCGCGCTGATCAGCGCCGCCAGTCCGGCAGACAGCTTGAGGATCCGCAGCCGTTGCGATAGCCGCGCCGCGTAATGCCGGGTACGGGCCGGTATGCAGTGTGTGCGCCGGTAGGGGCTTTGAGCCTCGGCCGGCACCGCGAGGAACCGCTTGACGGACACAAGCGACAGCCTAATCCGGGGAGCAGGGCCGTTGGTGGTTTCACCAGGTCGAGGGCTGCGTCTAGGGTCAGCGCTCATGGTCATGCGTTCCATCGCGCTGTTCGTGTTGGCTGCCATCGCAGAGATCGGCGGGGCCTGGCTGGTGTGGCAGGGAGTGCGGGAGCACCGCGGCCTGCTGTGGGCCGGCGCCGGGGTGATCGCCCTGGGCTTGTACGGCTTCGTGGCCACCCTGCAACCCGACGCCCAATTCGGCCGGATCCTGGCCGCCTACGGCGGGGTGTTCGTCGCCGGTTCGCTGGCGTGGGGCATGGCGTTCGACGGTTTCCGGCCCGACCGTGCCGACGTCCTGGGTGCGCTGATCTGTCTGATCGGGGTGGGCGTGATCATGTATTCGCCGCGCTGACGGGCCTCAGCCGACTGCTTCGATCCCCGAACTTGAGATCACGAAGCCGCGCCCTGATGAATTGACGGTGCAGGTCACCCCGGCGGCTTCCGATTGGCAGGTGAACGGTCCGGCACCCGCGCTCTGGCCAAACGGGAGAATCGGCTGATCGAACGGGGGATTGGACAAGCAATTGACGCTGTCACGGCAAACCGATAACTCCCCGTCGGTATCCATCGATACGTGCTGCGGCGGATTGACCGACATGCAGTAAGCCGCATCGGGCAGTTCTGCTCGCCGGTAATTGATTTCGCAGTTGAACCCGGCCCGCGTCCCGAAAAACGGCACAAACGGCAGGTGGCACGATTCGCAGTCGTCATAACTGGGCTCGCGAGCAAGCTCCTGTAGGGGGTCGCGTTGCAGGAGGTTGCCGCCGATGCCGCCGTCATGGCCAGATGATGCGTCTTCGAATTGCCCGCGAGCCTTGGCCGGCACGTGCTTGGTCTGGTGCGCATGGTTCGACGTCCACACCAGAAAGCCGACCGACACGCCCAACAGCAGCACCAGAACGCTCAGCACCGATTTCCTCAACGGCCCTCCTCGGCTGCCCAGTCGCGGCCCGAGTCTAAGTTCGGCAGTGCCGGTAGGGGGCGACAATGACGAACGGCGCCTGACCGATGCAACCGTAGGGAGGCCGGGAAGCCCCGAGCTGGTCCCGAGCGGCAAGCACCGACGCGCGGCCACATCGTCCGGCGGGCGTCGCTTTCCTCCCGAATATCTGCCTACGGATGTCAACAGTGCTCCCTAGCGGGTAGTGTGCATCCGCACGAATGTCTATGTTTATGACCGAATCGACTCTATTGGAGGTGGAGTGTTCTCTCGAACGGCCATGAGTTTCATTGGCGCAAGCAGCGCAGGAATCGGGATACTGCTCGCCGCGCCGTGCAACGCCGTGCCATCAACCGGTGCACTTCTGGTTCCGGACGACATCACGCCCGGCTACTACTGGGCAAACCCAACGGACTCGACGGGAGGCTACGTCGAGGTTTGTGCCGACTACACCTGCGATATCGGCGGCGGAATGATCGAGAATTACTCAGTCGACGGTCGGACGATGATCCCGATTCCCGACCACGCGAGAATGGTCAACGTCCACTACGCCACGCTGTCACCCGCTGGTGTCTAGAGCATCAGCAGCGGCCTCCAGGTCCGTGAAAACAAAAGGCGGTGGCGCTGCGGCGGTTGTTGTCGCCGCGGCCCTCCTCGCGGGCTGCGGCAGCCAAGCAGAAAGCTCGACCCCGACCGCGACGATCACACAAAGCGTGACCATTACTCAGGCTCCCGTCACGTCCGATTGGGCGGAAACCACGCCAGCTACCAGCAGGCCCGCGCCCGTCGCAATAGAGGTCACGATTCCTGAGGTGCAAGGCCAGAATGCCCGGATTGCGCGTAGGACTCTCGAACAACTCGGCCTTACCGACGTGTCGCTCTCGTCAGCGAATCCCAAATACCAGAACGTGTTCAACGCGGCAAACTGGACAGTTGTAAGCATCGAGCCTCCACCCGGGAGCGTTGTCGACGCTAATGCGCCGGTAATCATGAAGGTATACAAGGACTGACCAATGCGGCCCAACCGCGTCATACCGCCGTTACGCCTCGGCGCCGATTGGGTTGTCGCTCGGAGGAGAAGTCACCTTGTCTCAACTGAGGGGAATTGGATCATGGCGCTGTTTAGCATGAAGACCGACGAGCAGCGCGCAGCAGACGCCGCAAAAAAGGCCGAGGCCGCGTATTGGGCGTCCCCACAAGGCAAGGCCGCACAAGCGTTTGCGCGAGGCGATGAGTTCTTCCAGATCGAGATACCCCACTCATCGGTCACCGGCTTCACCAATGCGGCGTTCAACTCCGCCACCCAGGGAACGATTCGCCGGAAACTGAGCCGAACTGACCTGCTGGGTCAGATCGAAGAGACTGGCTGGCACCTTCTGCACGCCGACTGGGTCTACATCCAGACCGGACAGAACAGCCGCGACAAATTCCTTGCGTCTGGTCAACACGTGGTTGTGACCGGCGAAGTGATCGGCATATACCTGTTCCGGCGCGACGAGAAACGAGTCGACCGCACCACCTCACCAATGACGCCGGAGCCGCGCATCAGCGACCGCGATGACCTCGGAAGATGACAACGTAGTGCTGCTGAAGTGTTTCAAATGCCAATACTCGCAGGACATTCCCGTTGCGCAGCACTCCTTTGTCTGCGAGCCATGCGGCGAGAGGCTCAAGCGGAAGGTCGTCCCGACCTAGAATTGCGCTCCGCGCTTGTGAGCCTTGCGGAACGGAGCCAATCCTGACGTGCCGATATTCATGTCTGTAGCCCGGCTAGCTCGCTTGCCCAGATTTGTAGGCAGGCGCCAACGGTCCTTGATTCCTGCACGAACCCTGCGTTTACGTGAGCCCAGCCTCCACAGCAAAGGCTCCTGCGGACTTTTGGCGCCGAGTGGGTTGGCCGAGTTGAGCTCAAAATCAATCTGACCTGCTACTGGTGGTGCCCTCGGTGAGATTCGAACTCACACTGCACGGGTTTTGAATCCGTTTCCTCTGCCAGTTGGGATACGAGGGCCCAGCGCTGACGCGCGGCTTCCTACCTTAGACGATGCCCCTCGGGGTTGCCCCAGCCGGCAGCCACGACAGAATAGGGGGATGACCGAGCCCACGTCCGACAGCAGCCCACGCCCAGCCCGACGGGTGCTGATCGCCGAGGATGAGGCGCTGATCCGCCTGGATCTCGCCGAGATGCTGCGCGAAGAGGGCTATGAAGTGGTGGGCGAGGCCGGCGACGGACAAGAAGC
Organism: Mycobacterium sp. SMC-15; assembly: GCF_045310925.1. Lineage (NCBI taxonomy): Bacteria > Bacillati > Actinomycetota > Actinomycetes > Mycobacteriales > Mycobacteriaceae > Mycobacterium > Mycobacterium sp. SMC-15. The sequence continues at coordinate 107,231 of NZ_JBJIAJ010000003.1, forward strand.
CGTCGAGCTGGCCGAGCTGCTGCGACCGGACCTGGTGATCCTGGATGTGAAGATGCCGCGCCGCGACGGCATCGACGCGGCCTCGGAGATTGCCGCCAAGCGGATCGCACCGATCGTCATCCTGACCGCGTTCAGCCAGCGCGATCTGGTGGAACGCGCCCGCGACGCCGGGGCGATGGCCTACCTGGTCAAGCCGTTCACCGCCGGTGACCTGGTCCCAGCGATCGAGCTGGCGCTCAGCCGGGCCGACGAGATCACCGCCCTGGAGCGCGAGGTCAGCAACCTGTCCGACCAGCTGGAAACCCGCAAGCTCGTCGAGCGGGCCAAGGGCGTGCTGCAGACCGCGCACGGCTTCACCGAGCCCGAGGCCTTCAAGTGGATTCAGCGCGCGGCGATGGATAAGCGGACCACCATGCGGCAGGTGGCCGAAGTGGTGCTGGAAAACGTCGAGGCCCCGGTCAACCCACCGGCCTGACCGCCGCGCCACCAGCGCAGCTGAGCCCCGTTGCGCTGGTTCAACCAGTACGCTCGATGACGTGCAGCGCAGAATCATGGGCATTGAGACTGAGTTCGGTGTCACCTGCACCTTCCACGGCCATCGGAGGCTGTCGCCCGACGAGGTGGCGCGCTATCTGTTTCGCCGGGTGGTGTCGTGGGGGCGTAGCTCGAATGTGTTCCTGCGCAACGGCGCTCGGTTGTATCTCGATGTCGGCAGCCATCCCGAGTACGCCACCGCCGAGTGCGACAACCTGATTCAGCTGGTCACCCACGACCGGGCCGGTGAACGCGTACTCGAAGACCTGCTGATCGACGCCGAGCAGCGGCTGGCCGATGAGGGCATCGGCGGCGACATCTACTTGTTCAAGAACAACACCGATTCGGCCGGCAACTCCTACGGCTGCCACGAGAACTACCTGATCGTGCGCGCCGGGGAATTCTCCCGGATCTCCGACGTGCTGCTGCCGTTCCTGGTCACCCGCCAGCTGATCTGCGGCGCCGGCAAGGTGCTGCAGACCCCCAAGGCCGCCACGTTCTGCCTGTCCCAGCGCGCCGAGCACATCTGGGAAGGCGTCTCGAGCGCCACCACCCGGTCCCGGCCGATCATCAACACCCGCGACGAACCGCACGCCGACGCCGAGAAGTACCGGCGCCTGCACGTCATCGTCGGCGACTCCAACATGTCCGAGACCTCGACCCTGCTCAAGGTGGGCAGCGCGGCGCTGGTGCTGGAGATGATCGAGGCCGGGGTGTCCTTCCGGGACTTCTCGCTGGACAATCCGATCCGGGCGATCCGCGAGGTCAGCCACGACGTCACCGGTCGGCGGCCGGTGCGCCTGGCCGGCGGCCGGCAGGCCGGTGCCCTGGACATCCAGCGCGAGTACTACGGGCGGGCCGTGGAGTACGTGCAGACCCGGGCCAGCAATCCGCAACTCGAGCAGGTCATCGATTTGTGGGGCCGCCAACTCGACGCCGTCGAAACCCAGGACTTCGCCAAGGTGGACACCGAGATCGACTGGGTGATCAAGCGAAAGCTGTTCCAGCGCTACCAGGATCGCTACAACATGGAGCTGTCCGATCCCAAGATTGCCCAGTTGGACCTGGCCTATCACGACATCAAGCGCGGGCGCGGGGTGTTCGATCTGCTGCAACGTAAAGGCTTGGCCACCCGCATCACCACCGACGAGGACGTCGACGAAGCCGTCGACACCCCGCCGCAGACCACCCGCGCCAAACTGCGCGGCGAATTCATCAGTGCCGCACAGGCAGCCGGCCGTGACTTCACCGTCGACTGGGTGCACCTCAAGCTCAACGACCAGGCCCAGCGCACCGTGCTGTGCAAGGACCCCTTCCGGTCGGTCGACGAGCGGGTCAAGCGCCTGATCGCCAGCATGTAGCGCACCGGCGATGACTCGGCTCAGTGGCTTGGCCGCGCTTATCGGACTAGGCATCGCGCTGGCCGGGGCACCGGCCGCGCACGCAGACACCGTCGTCATCTGCCAGTTCAGCGTGGCCAAGCCGTTCGTCTACTCGGTCAACGGGGCCGACTACATGGGCAGCCGCGTCGACGTCAGCGATTGCCGGACCGATCTTCCCGGCACGCCATTGACCCTGCAGATGCACCTGACCGCCTCTGGCGCGCCGCTGGAGCTGGCCGGCCCGTCGCACACCCTCACCTACACCGAGACTCGTGCGGTGCACACCGAGGACAGCTTCTCAGTCGCGTTTCCCAACGACGACCGGCTGATGCCGCTGTACCCGGGCGTCTACGGCGCGAAGATGTCGGCGCGCACCGATCTTTCGGGCCAGCCACGCGCCGAAGACCCGGAATTCTCGGACTACCAGTGCAGCACCTGGGACTTCCCGGGGATGACATGCGCGCCGGCGACCCACATCTGAACAAACCCGCAACCTGCGAGCCTTATCCTGTCTTGTCATGGCGACCGCGAAAGTCGAGCGACTACTCAATCTCGTCATCGCGTTGCTGGCCACCCGCAGCTACCTCACCTCCGAGAAGATCCGGACCACCGTTGTCGGCTACGGCGACAGCCCCAGTGACGACGCGTTCTCGCGGATGTTCGAGCGCGACAAGAACGAGCTCCGTGACCTGGGCATTCCGCTGGAGACCGGCAAAGTATCGGGGTTCGACACGGTGGAGGGCTACCGGATCAATCCCGACACCTACGCCCTGCCGGCCATCGACCTGACCCGCGAAGAGGCCGCCGCGGTCGCGGTGGCGGTCCAGCTGTGGCAGTCCCCGGAATTGCGCGCCAACGCCGAGGGCGCGGTCGCCAAACTGCATGCCGCCGGTGTCGAGGTAGACCCGAATCAGGCCGATGTCCTGGTGGCGCCGCCGACGGCGCTGCCGGGCATGCACCGCGCCGAACCGGCGCTGGGTGCCTTGATGGATGCCGTGCAGGCGGGGCAGGCCGTGCAATTCGAGCACCGCCCCTCGCCGGTCGAGCCGTATGTCACCCGCACCATCGAGCCATGGGGAGTGGTCACGCACGCCGGACGCTGGTATGTGGTGGGCCACGATCGCGACCGCAACGCGGTACGCACCTTCCGGATATCGAGGATCGCGCCGCAGGTTCGTCCGATCGGCCCGACCGACGCCGTCACCCGCCCCGACACCGCCGATCTGCGCGCGATCGTCGCCGACGCCGTCGGCGATGCGCCCAGCGGAGTGCAGGCCCGCATCTGGGTCGCCGACGGCCGCGCGGTGGCGCTGCGCCGGGCCGGCACGGTACTGAGCCGAGAGACCCTGGCCGGCCGTGACGGCGACATCATCGGCGTCGACATGGGAACTCATGACCGGCTGGCCCGCGAGATCGCCGGCTACGGGGCCGATGCCGTCGTCGTAGACCCGCCGTCGCTGCGCGACGACGTGGTGGCGCGGCTGAGTGCTCGTGTGGGGGAGGTGCCGGTGTGACGCAGCTGTCGAAACGCCTGGTCCGGCTGCTGAACATGGTGCCGTATCTGAAGGCCCGGCCCGGGATCAGCAAGGAACAGGCCGCCGCCGAGCTCGGCGTGAGCCTGAGCCAGTTGCAGAACGATCTGGAACAGCTGGTGATGTGCGGCCTGCCGGGCTACGGGCCCGGCGAGCTGATCGACGTGACGTTCTACGAAGACCGCCTGGACGTGTTCGAGTCCGCCGGAGTGGATCGGCCGCTGCGCCTGACGTCGCGGGAGGCCACGGCCATGCTGATGGCGTTGCGCACCCTGGTCGATATGCCCGGCATCGTCGACCCGCGGGCCGCCCGCAGCGCGATCGCCAAGGTCGAGGAGGCCGCCGGAGCCGCGGCACCGGCGGCGCCCGCCTCCGCCACGCACGACGAGTCGGCCGCCGACGTGGTCCGCGACGGCGTCCAGCGACACCGCGCGCTGGCCATCGACTACTACGCCGCTTCGCGGGACAGCGTGTCGCAGCGGATCGTCGATCCGATCCGGGTGGTGTTGATCGGCGCGCACAGCTACCTGGAGGCGTGGAGCCGCGAGTCCGAGGGGGTGCGACTGTTCCGGTTCGACCGCATCGACGGCGCCCAGCTGCTCGACGAGCCGTCGGCGCCGCCGGAGCCGGCACGCCAGGCCGAAACCGACACCTCGCTGTTCGACGCCGACCCGTCGCTGCCGGTCGCCATCGTGCGGGTGGCGCCCTCGGCGGCGTGGATGTTCGAGTACTACCCGATGCAGGCCCTCGGCGAGCTGGCCGACGGCTGGCGTGAAGCCCAGTTGACGTACGCCTCGGAGGAGTGGCTGATCCGACTGCTGCTGGGCATGGGCGACGAGGTGCAGGTCATGGCGCCCGAATCGGTGGTGGCCGGGGTACGCCAGGCCTCGATAGCCGCGCTGGCGATGTATGAGCAGGTACGCCCTTGACGCTGTACAGCGTCGGAGCCCTGGTCGCCGACATCGCCTTCCTGGCCCTGATGGCAGGAGTGGTGGTGGGTATCGTTTTCCTGCTCAAGGCCAAGGCGAAGTCCGCTGGTCAATCACCGATCGCGCCGAACTGGTATCCCGACCCGGCTGACCCGGAGCGGCTGCGCTATTTCGATGGGCACAGCTGGACGGGGGCCACCCGGCCACGGGATGAACCGCCGGGTTGATGCGGCGGTTCCAGCTTCGCCTCTCCTTCGTCGAGCCTCGCTGAACCGCCGGGCTAAGGAGCTGCGGTAGCATCGTGGCGACGTCTGGAGGTAACCAAAGTGAACGCTTTAGGACCGTCGCACCTGGCGATCCTCGCCGTCGCCGTGATCATTCTCTTCGGCGCCAAGCGACTGCCCGATGCAGCACGCTCGCTCGGTAAGTCGCTGCGCATCTTCAAGTCCGAGGTCCGCGAGCTGCAGAGCGAGAGCAAGCCGGATTCGACTGCCACCTCGACCACCGTCCAGTCCGAGCGGGTCGATCCGCCGGCGGCCGGCGGCCAGTCGGCGTAACCCGGTCCCGCCGTCGCGGCGACCGCGCCCCATTCGACTGTGCGCACGTTCGGAGTTCTGCGGCGGCTGGATCCCCGTCAGCGGCGCAGCCGCACCAATCCCGACGGGACGATGTCTCTTGTCGATCACCTGCGGGAGTTACGTACCCGGCTGCTGATCTCGATGGCGGCGATCGTGCTGACCACGATCGTCGGCTTCGTCTGGTACACCCAGCCGCTCTTTGGGCTGGAAAGCCTTGGCGAGTGGCTGCGGCACCCCTACTGCGAGCTGCCGGCCTCGGCGCGTGCGTCGATCGCGCCCGACGGGCAGTGCCGGCTGCTGGCCACTGCGCCGTTCGACCAGTTCATGCTGCGGCTCAAGGTGGGGTTGGCCGCCGGAATCGTGCTGGCCTGCCCGGTCTGGTTCTACCAACTGTGGGCGTTCATCACTCCCGGGCTCTACCGCAAGGAACGGCGATTCGCGGTGGTGTTCGTCGTCTCGGCGGCCGTGCTGTTCGTCACCGGCGCCATCCTGGCCTATTTGGTGTTGGCCAAGGCGCTCGGATTTCTGCTGACAGTCGGCAGCGACGTCCAGGTGACCGCCTTGTCCGGCGATCGCTATTTCGGGTTCCTGTTGAACCTGCTGGTGGTGTTCGGGATCAGCTTCGAGTTCCCGCTGCTGATCGTGATGCTCAACATGGTTGGCGTGATCAGTTACGCCCGGCTCAAGGAATGGCGGCGTGGGCTGATCTTCGCGATGTTCGTGTTCGCCGCGTTCTTCACCCCGGGCTCGGACCCGTTCTCGATGATCGTGCTGGGTAGCACGCTGACGCTGTTGCAGGAGTTCGCCATCCAGATCGCCCGGCTGCATGACAGGCGCAAGGCCAAGCGGGAGGCGGCCACCGCGCTCGGCGACGACGAAGCCTCGCCCATCGAAGCGCCCACACCGGTTACCGCGCCGCATGATTAGTCCCGTCTTCCCGCGTGGTTGGGGCGCCCCCCGTTTTCCCGCGAGGGAGCGTGTTTGTACGGCGACACACCGGTGTGGCTGTACAACTGTGCACGCTCACCGGACCTCGGCACGCAACCCCGACGGCTCGCCGGCATGACTGAGCTAAGCCGGTTCACCGCGGAACTGCCCTTCGGGCTGGACGGCTTTCAGCGTCGGGCCTGCGAGGCCCTGCAGGACGGCCGGGGAGTGCTGGTGTGTGCTCCCACCGGCGCCGGCAAGACCGTCGTCGGCGAGTTCGCGGTCCACCTGGCGCTGGCCGGCGGCGGAAAATGCTTCTACACCACGCCGATCAAGGCGCTGAGCAACCAGAAGCACACCGATCTGGTGGCCCGCTACGGCAAGGACCGGGTGGGACTGTTGACCGGCGACCTGTCCATCAATTCGAATGCGCCGGTGGTGGTGATGACCACCGAGGTGCTGCGCAACATGTTGTACGCAAATTCTCCTGCATTGCACGGCCTTTCCCACGTCGTCATGGACGAGGTGCACTTCCTGGCGGACCGGATGCGCGGCGCGGTGTGGGAGGAGGTCATCCTGCACCTGCCCGAGGAGGTGCGGCTGGTCAGCCTGTCGGCGACGGTCAGCAACGCCGAGGAATTCGGCGGCTGGATTCAGACGGTGCGCGGCGACACCTCCGTCGTGGTCGACGAACATCGCCCGGTGCCGTTGTGGCAGCACATGATGGTCGGCAAACGGCTCTTCGATCTGTTCGAATCCCGACCAGATTCCGACGCCCGCGCCGCCGGGGGCCGGCCGCGCGTCGCCCCCGAGTTGCTGCGCCACATCGCCCATCGCCGAGAAGCAGACCGGCTTACTGACTGGGGCAGCACCCGGCGACCACGGCACGGTGGCTCCGGCCGGACAGACCGGCCGACGTACCGACCGCCGATGCGTCCGGACGTGATCGCGGTCCTGAACTCCGCGGGTCTGCTGCCGGTGATCACCTTCGTGTTCTCCCGGGCCGGCTGCGACGCCGCGGTCAAGCAGTGTCTGCGCTCCCCGCTGCGGCTGACCACCGAATCCGAACGGGCCCGCATCGCCGAGGTGATCGACCATCGCTGCGGCGACCTGGCCGACGACGATCTGGACGTGCTGGGTTACTACGAATGGCGCGAGGGGCTGCTGCGTGGCCTGGCCGGCCATCACGCCGGCATGCTGCCGGTGTTTCGCCACACCGTCGAAGAGCTGTTCGCCGCGGGTTTGGTCAAGGCCGTGTTCGCCACTGAAACCCTGGCGCTGGGCATCAACATGCCGGCCCGCACGGTGGTGCTCGAACGGCTGGTGAAGTTCAACGGTGAGCAGCACGCCGCGCTGACACCGGGGGAGTACACCCAGCTGACCGGCCGGGCCGGCCGGCGCGGCATCGACGTCGAGGGCCACGCAGTGGTGCTGTGGCACCCCGGAGAGAGCACCGCCGACCCCGACCAGGTAGCCGGGCTGGCATCCACCCGTACGTTCCCGTTGCGCAGTTCCTTCGCGCCCTCGTACAACATGACGATCAACCTGGTTCAGCACATGGGGCCCGAGCAGGCCCACCAGCTGCTGGAGCAGTCATTCGCCCAGTTCCAGGCCGACCGGTCCGTCGTCGGCCTGGTGCGCAGCGCCGAGCGCGGTGAGCGCACCCTCGATGAGATCGCTGCCGACTTCGGCGGACGCGACTCGGCGGTGCTCGACTACGCCAGGCTGCGGGCGAAGATCTCCGAACGCGAACGCGCCCAGGCCCGAGCCTCGCGCCTGCAGCGGCGGCGGGCGGCCAGTGATGCGTTGGCTGCGCTGCGCCGAGGCGACATCATCAACCTCAGCCACGGCCGCCGTGGAGGATTGGCGGTGGTGCTGCAGGCCGACCGGGACTCCGATGAACCGCGGCCGCTGGTGCTCACCGAGCATCGCTGGGCCGGCCGCATCTCCTCGGCCGACTACTCGGGCGCTGTTCCGCCGATCGGCACCATGAGCTTGCCCAAGCGGGTGGAGCACCGCCAGCCGCGGGTGCGCCGCGACCTGGCCTCGGCACTGCGATCGGCCGCCGCGGGCCTCGATGTACCCAGCTCACGCAAGCGCCGCGGCGACGCAGAAGACGGACCGGTGGATCCGGAGCTGGCGGCACTGCGCCAGCACATGCGCGACCACCCCGTTCACGATGCGCCGGATCGCGAAGCCCAGGTGCGGGTCGCCGAGCGCTACCTGCGGGTGGAGAACGACAACGCACTGTTGCGCAGAAAGGTCGAGGCCGCCACCAATTCGCTGGCGCGTACCTTCGACCGGATCGTCGGGCTGCTGTCTGAACGCGGCTTCATCGCAGACGCCGCGGGCGAGGGCGATCCCAAGGTCACCGACGACGGCCGGATGTTGGCCCGGATCTACAGCGAGAGCGACCTTTTGGTTGCCGAGTGCCTGCGTACTGGGGCGTGGCAGAACCTCAAGCCTCCGGAACTGGCTGCGGTGGTCTCCGCGGTGCTCTACGAGACGCGCGGTGCTGACGGCCCCGGCGGACCGCCGACCCTGCAGGCGCCCACTGAGGCGGTGCGCCGGGCACTGCAACAGACCCGCAAACTCTCGGCGGCATTGCGGGCCGACGAGCGCCGGCATGGCATCAACCCGACCCGGGAACCCGACGATGGGTTCGTCGCCGCGGTCTACCGATGGGCCCGCAGCGGCGACCTGGCTTCGGCACTGGCCGCATCGGACGCCGCCGGCGGGGGCACGCCGCTGTCGGCGGGTGATTTCGTGCGCTGGTGCCGACAGGTACTCGACCTGCTGGATCAGCTGCGCAACGCGGCGCCCAGTCCGGAGTTGCGGGCCACAGCAAAACAGGCGATCGACACGGTTTTGCGCGGGGTCGTTGCCGTAGACGCCGGGTAGGCTGGTCCGGGCGCTACGGTGGAGAGCCGGCGGTGATCAGCACCCGCTACGTGAGAGGACTTGAGGAACAACGATGAGCGGACCGCAGGGATACGACCCGACGCAGCCGTGGCAGCCTCAGCAGCCCGGACAGCCCGAGGACCAGGGCACCGGACAGGGTCCCGCAACCGGCGCTGAGCAGCAGTGGCAGCCTCCGGCCTACACGCCGCAGCAGTACCCTCAGTACCCCCAGCAGGGCGCGTATCCGTCGGCGCCGCAGCAGTATCCCGGCTACCCGCAGCCCGAGCAGTACGGCCAGCCGGGCCAATACGGTCAGCCCGGCCAGTACGGTCAGCCGTCGCCGTATGGTCAGCCCGGCCAGTATGGCCAGCCGGGGCAGTACGGTCAGCCGGGACAGTACGGCCAGTACCCGCAGCAGCCGGGCCAGTACCCGGCGCCGGGCACCGCGACCAAGCGTCCTTCCGGAATGGTCAGTACGGTGCTCGCCGGGTGCGTGGGCATTGCGGTCCTGGTGCTGCTGGTGCTGGGATTCTGGAAGCCTGGCTTCTTCGTGACCACCAAGCTCGACATCGACAAGGCCCAGGAAGGCGTGCAGCAGATCCTGGCCGACCAGACCAATGGCTACGGCGCCAAGAACGTCAAGGACGTCCGCTGCAACAACGGACAGAGCCCGGTGGTCAAGCAGGGCGACACCTTCAACTGCGAGGTCAGCATCGACGGGACCAAGCGTCAGGTGACCGTCACCTTCCAGGACAACTCGGGCACCTACGAGGTCGGCCGGCCCAAGTAGGCCGGGCTGGCCTAATCCGGCAGGGCGTCGAGCGCCCGCTGGAGCCGCGTGATCGAAGAGCCGACGCCCAGGCGCTGCGCCAGTTCGGCGACCCGCGCCGGGTCGGCGGCCACCCGCGGCAGGGTGTCCGACGGTGTCGACAGGGTGACCGGTGCGTCGGTGGCCACGCGTACCACCGGACCGGCAGCCTTGATGTAGTCCTGCCCGGCCTGCAGTTTGGCCCGAACTCCCTTAGCCATAGGCGATCCCGGGTCAGCGGCCGCGGCCAGCGCCGCCGCCAGCGAGCCATACTGGGTCAACAGGCCGGCCGCCGTCTTCTCGCCGATGCCGGCAACCCCGGGCAACCCATCGGAGGGGTCGCCGCGCAGCAACGCCATTTCTGCGTAGGCAGCGCCGGCCCGCTCCGGCGGCAGGCTGTAGCGTTCGGCCACTTCGTCCGGGCCGAACAGCGTCGCTTTGGCCAGGCCCTGGCCCAGGTAAAGCACCGACACCGGGACCGGCTGGTCTGTGACCACCTGAAGCAGGTCGCGGTCGCCGCTGACGACGATCACCGGGTCCTGACGCTCGGCGGCGGCCAAGGTGCCCAGCACGTCGTCGGCCTCGAAGTCGGGCGCCCCGCCCGTGGCGATCCCGAACGCGTCGAGCAACTCGGCGATCATCTCGACCTGCGGACTCAGCTCGTCGGGCACCTCTTCGACATCGGAGTCGTCGGGTACTTCTTCGGCCACCCGGTGGGCCTTGTAGGACGGGATCAGCGCCACGCGCCACTGCGGCCGCCAGTCCAGATCCAGGCAGACCACCAGTCGTCCGGGGCTCTGACGGGTGATCAGGGTGGCCACCGAGTCGAAGAACCCGCGCACCGCGTTCACCGGCCGGCCGTCGGGTGCGGTGATCGAGGACGGCACCCCGAAGTACGAGCGAAACCACATACTGGCACCGTCGAGCAGCAACACGGGAGCAGTCATGGGTGCCAGCCTATTTCCCGCCCGATAGCCTGATGTGCGTGACTTCCCGGTTCGAAAGCAGTGTCTACTCTCACCGATTGAGCGCCGCGGCCGCAGCCGCCGCGAATGCCGGCCTGGCCGGCCTGGTGATCACGCCCGGCTACGACCTGCGCTACCTGATCGGGTCGCGGGCCCAGACTTTCGAGCGCCTCACCGCGCTGGTGCTGCCGGTCACGGGTGCGCCCACCATGGTGGTCCCGCGGCTGGAGCTGGCGGCGCTGCGCGAATCCGCGGTGGCCGACCTGGGGGTGGCGGTGCGCGACTGGGTCGACGGCGAGGACCCCTATCGCATGGTGGGCGAGGCCCTGGGCGGTGCAGCTTCGTCGGCGGTCGCTGTCACCGACTCGATGCCCGCTCTGCACCTCTTACCGCTGGTCGATGTGCTCGGAACAACGCCCGTGTTGGCGACCGGAGTGCTTCGTGATCTGCGAATGATCAAGGACCCCAGCGAGATCGATGCCCTCCGCAAGGCCGGCGCCGCGATAGACCGGGTGCACGCCCGGGTGCCGGAGTTCTTGATCCCGGGCCGCACCGAAGCCGACGTCGCCGCCGATATCGCCGAAGCGATCGTGGCCGAAGGACATTCGGAGGTGGCCTTCATCATCGTGGGTTCGGGGCCACACGGCGCCGACCCGCACCACGAGTGCTCCGAGCGAGTGCTGCAAGCCGGAGACATCGTGGTCGTCGACATCGGCGGCCCGGTCGAGCCCGGATACAATTCCGACTCGACCAGAACCTACAGCCTGGGGGAGCCCAATCCCGAGGTAGCACAACATTATTCGGTGCTGCAGAAGGCGCAGCGCGCCGCGGTTGCCAGTGTTCGCCCGGGCGTGACGGCGCAACAGGTCGATGCGGCGGCGCGCGATGTGCTGGCCGAGGCCGGCCTGGCCGAATACTTTGTGCACCGCACCGGGCACGGCATCGGCCTGTCGGTGCACGAGGAGCCCTATATCGTTGCCGGCAATGACGAGGCGCTCCGCGCGGGGATGGCGTTCTCGGTCGAGCCCGGTATCTACTTCCCCGGCAAGTGGGGCGCCCGGATCGAAGACATCGTGATCGTCACCGCCGACGGCGCGGAGTCACTGAACGACCAGCCGCACGACCTGGTGGTGGTACCGGTCGGCTGACTACCGGTTGCCGCGGTCGAGCAGATCGGCAGAGCCCAGCACGCGTTCCACCTGCACTTCGATCACCACACGCTGCGGATTCACCCGCGGTGTGCGGTAGCGCTGGGCGTAACGCAGCTCGGCGTCACGAACCGCTGCGGGGGTGTCGTTGACGGTGGCGCTGCCTTCCAGCGAGAGCCAGCGCGCCCCGTCGACTTGGCTCAGCACGGCGACCCCGGCTCGTTCGGCGTTGACCGCCTTCTGCGAACCGCCGGTGGTGATCACGCGGGCGATATGGGTCTTCGGGTCGAAGGTGAAACCCACGGCGACCACGTGCGGCGAATTATCGGCCCGCAGCGTGGTCAGCATCGCCAGGTGGCGTTCGGTGAGAAACGCCAACGCGTCACTGGTCAGTCGAGTCGTCGCGTTCGCCATCACCGCCCACGCTAGCGCAGGCGATAATCTCAGCCGTGAACGACACGGTTGACGGGCCGGTAGTGATTTTCGGCGGACGCAGTGAGATCGGCCTCGAACTGGCGCGGCAGCTCGCGCCGGGGGCGACGGTGGTACTGGCGGCACGCTCCGCCGATCGGCTCGACGCCGAGGTCGCCGCGGTGCGCGCCGCGGGCGCTGTCGCGGTGCACGCGAAAGAGTTCGATGCCGACGACTTGGCCGGCCACGGCCCTCTGGTGGCGGCACTGATCGCCGAGCATGGCCCGATAGGTATCGCCGTGTTGGCGTTCGGCGTCCTGGGCGATCAGACCCGCGCGGAGTCGGATGCGGCGCACGCGGTGGCCATCGTGCACACCGACTACGTCGCCCAGATCAGTTTGCTCACTCACCTGGCGGCGGCCATGCGCACCGCCGGCCGGGGCCACATGGTGGTGTTCTCCTCGGTGGCTGGAGTGCGGGTGCGACGGGCCAACTACGTCTACGGTTCGGCCAAGGCCGGTCTCGAGGGTTTCGCCAGCGGACTTGCCGACGCGCTGCACGGCACGGGTGTGGGTCTGCTGATCGTGCGGCCCGGTTTCGTCGTTGGCCGGATGACCACCGGCATGGACCCCGCGCCGCTGGCGAGCACCCCGCAGCAGGTGGCGCTGGCGGCGTCCCGGGCCCTGCGCAAGGGCAGCCGCACGGTGTGGGTGCCGTGGGCCCTGCGCCCGTTGTTCGCCACGCTGAGACTGTTGCCGCAAGCCGTCTGGCGCCGGATGCCGCGTTAACAAGCCAGAGCCCGGCGCAAAGCCACTACGGGGCTTACGTAGGATGTCACGCAACAGGAGATTCCCAGGTTGTGGGAATATCCGAAGAATTTCTGTACAGTTTTCTAACGCCTTCCCGCCCGACAGGACTAGAGTCTAAAACCATGGACGATCGTAAAAAGGATCCGTCGGTCGTGCTGCCCTACCTGGTCGGTAGGCCACTTCCGGCGACCGAGGTATACGAGGCCTTCGGCTACCGAAAGTCGGCCTATTACAAGGCTGCACATGAGGGACGCTTGATCACCGCCGACAACCTGATCCGGGTGGCCACCCACTTCGGCTTGAACGCGGTTGATCTGCTGGTCCGCTACGGCCTGATCACCGTCGATGCCGTGGCCGCCTTCGTCGATGCCGAGCAGCCGAAATCCGAGCTGCCCAAGCTCGCCGACTTGCATCCCATCGCGAGCCGCCCACCGCTGTAGCCGTTCGGCTGTTCGGCGGGCGCACGTTGTGCAGGTACGCAGGCTCCGGGGCTCGGGGCGGGTAGGTTCGCGGTCATGGCCCCCACTTTCGCCCAGATCGCCAAGTCCGACTATTTGCTGCTGACCACGTTCACCAAAGATGGCCGGCCCAAGCCGACACCGGTGTGGGCCGCGGCCGACGGTGACCGACTGCTGGTGATCACCCAGGAGTCGTCCTGGAAGGTCAAGCGAATTCGCAATACCCCGCGGGTGACGCTGGCGGTCTGCGATGTGCGGGGACGCCCCAAAGGCGAGGCGATCGAGGCCGTCGCCACGGTGTTGGACAAGTCGCACAACGGCGCCGTCTACGCGGCGATCGGCAAGCGCTACAAGCTCATTGGCCCGGTGTTCAACTTCTTCAGCAAGCTGCGCGGCGGCATGCGCACCAATGTCGGGCTGGCGTTGACCCCGGCCGACGACGCTGCCGGGGTGTGATCGACTGGGTCACATATAATGGACTTTGCTCATTGAAATGAGCATTGTTGGATCGGAACCTCGACCTCTTAGGAGCCACCATGGCCACCGTCACTTCCGATCAGATCCTGGGTGACATCGTCACCGCCGACCCGTCGTCCACTCGCATCCTGAGCCGGTTCGGGATCGATTTCTGCTGCCACGGTCAACGCACCCTGGGCGCGGCGTGCGCCGCCGACGGCGTCGACGCCGACGAACTGCTGGCCGCGCTCAACGCCACCGCACCCGGCCGGCCGGCCGACTGGGCCGAGTACGACGACACCTCGCTGATCGCCCACATTGTCAGCACCCACCACCGATTCCTGTGGGACGAGTTCCCGCGGTTGGCGGAGTTGGTGGACAAGGTGGCGCGGGTGCACGGTCCCAACCACGCCGAGCTGCTGCGGGTCCGCGACGTGTTCCATCAGCTCCGCGGCGGCATGGAGCCACACCTGCGCACCGAAGAGACGCTGTTGTTCCCCGAGATCAGCCTGCACGCGGGGCGCCCGGACCGCCCGCTGCCCGACGAGGTGCGCACCGAACTGGCCGAGAACCAGCAGGAGCACGACAACGCCGGTCATCTGCTGGCCGAACTGCGTGAGCTCACCGACGGTTACACCGTCCCGGCGGACGCCTGCGCCAGCTACACCGCGATGCTGGCCGGCCTGGCGGACCTGGAGTCCGACATCCATCTGCACGTGCACAAGGAGAACAACGTGCTGTTCCCGCGGGTGCTCGCGGCGGCCGGCGGTCCGGGCTGACCTTTCACGATTCGGCGCGCAAATGCTCGCCGAAGAAGCCGAAGACGCGTTGCCAGGCATCGTCGGTCGCCGCCTCGTTGTAGCCGAAGCCGGCGATGCGGATCAGCGGCTGTGCCGGCAGCTCGTTGGCGAAGCTGTGGCCCGCTCCGGGGTAGACCTTGATGTCGTGTGCGATGGCCTTGTCCTCGACCACCCGGCGTAGCCGGTCGGCGGCACCGCGGCCCATCGGGTCGCGGCCCCCGAAACTGGCCACGATCGGGCAGGCGCCGTCGAGGGTCTGCTCGAGGTGGCGGGGCAGCGGCACACCGTAGAACGGCGCGGAGGCCCCGAATCCCTTGGGCGCCAGGATCAACGCAAATTGGCCGCCCATGCAGAAGCCGGCGATACCGACCGCACCCGAGCACTCCGGCATGCCCAGCAGGTGGTCACGAGCGGCCAGGATGTCATCGAGAGCGCGACCGCGCTGGGTGAGCAGCTCGCGGAACACCCTGGTGATACAGCGCGCCCGGCCGCCCCGGGAGTACAGGTTCGGTGACAGGGCCAGATAGCCCGCTCCCGCGACACGTTCGGAGATGGCCTGCATGTCCCTGCCGTAGCCGATCGCGTCGTGAATCACCACCACTCCGGGCCACGGCCCTGGTCCAGCCGGAACATCGAGAAGCGCATCGATGGGGCCGGCGGGTGCCTCGAGGTGGATCGTCGTCATCGCCTCAGTATTGCCGTTTCGGCACATCACCGCGACGGGCTGGAACCACATCACCGGCCCGAGCGTTGGAGATGGCATGGTGAGCGGTGTGCTGCGGATCTTCGGTCTCTACGCCCTGGTCGAGGTGGCGGCGGTTGCCGCGTTGATCTGGACGATCGGATTCGGCTGGACGACGTTGTTGCTGCTGGGCACCTTCCTGGCCGGACTGGTGCTGGCGAGCGGACAGATCAGGCGCCAGATCCGCCGCCTGCGCAAGCCCGCAGACCCGGGTGTTCTGGCCGACAGCGGGCTGGTCACGGCCGGCACCGTGCTGGTACTCGTTCCGGGACCGGTGACCTCGATGGTGGGTCTGCTGCTGTTGGCGCCCCCGACCCGGGCCGCCGCCCGCCCGCTGCTGGCGGCGGTGGCGGCCACCGCGCTGGGCAGGCATGCCCCGCTGGTGGCTGCGGCGTCGGTCGGCCGGCAGTGGTACACCACCCGACGCGCGCCCGGGAGCGCAGCCGAGTACATCGACGCCGAGTTCATGGATGTCACCGACGTCGGTGACGCAGGGCAGCGCGCTCTTCCGGTCGGCTGACCCGCAGTCTGCGCCAACCCGTACTTTCTACGACGTGACCGTTGTGACCGGCAGGCCTGCCTCCTTACTGTTCGGCGGGCGAATCCACAGCCCGAGTCATCCCGACGCCACCGCGATGGCGGTCCGGGACGGCGTGGTGGCCTGGCTGGGCAGCGACGACGTCGGCCGTGAGCAGTTCCCGCAGGCCGAGGTGGTCGAACTCGACGGCGCGCTGGTGACACCGGCATTCGTGGACAGCCATGTCCACCTCACCGAGACCGGGCTGTGCCGCATCGGGCTGGACCTTCGGCCGGCGACCTCGGCGCAGCACTGCCTGCAACTGATCGCCGACTACGCCGCAGCCCATCCCGGCGAGCCGATCCGCGGACACGGCTGGGATGAATCCGGCTGGCCCGACGGCCGTGCCCCCGACACCGCGGCCATCGACGCTGTGGTGGGGGATCGACCCGCATACCTCTCTCGCGCCGACGTCCACTCCGCGCTGGTCTCGACCGCGTTGCGCAAGCTGGTGCCGGAATTACCGGCCGGAATCGACGCTGCCGCCCCGCTGTCCGGCGACGCCCACCACCGGGTCCGTGCCGTGGCCGGCGGCCTGCTCACCGCCGCGCAGCGCGCCGAGGCCCGGGTGGCTGCGCTGGATGCCGCCGCCGCTGCCGGGATCGTCGCGGTCCACGAATGCGCCGGCCCCGACATCGGGGGCCTCGACGACTGGCGCGAGCTACGAGCCCTCAGCGAAGGCGGTCACGGCGTCGAGATCGTCGGCTACTGGGGCGAAGCGGTCACCAGCGCCGCCCAGGCCCGCGAGTTGATCGCCGACACCGGCGCGCGCGGGCTCGGCGGCGATCTGTTCGTCGATGGGGCGTTGGGTTCGCACACCGCCTGGCTTCACGAGCCCTACGCCGACGCAGCCGGCTGTACCGGGGTGTGCCACTTGGACGTCGACGCGGTCACCGCCCACCTATGGGCCTGCACCGAGGCGGAGGTGACCGCCGGATTCCACGTGATCGGCGACGCCGCGGTCGCTGCGGTGGTTGCGGCACTGGAACAGGTGGTGGAGAGGTTCGGGGTGCCCGCGGTGGCCCGCTGCGGGCACCGGCTGGAGCACGTGGAGATGGTCAGCGCCGAACAGGCCGCCAAGCTGGGCTCGTGGGGCGTGATCGCCAGCATGCAGCCGGCTTTCGATGCGCTGTGGGGCGGCGAAAACGGCATGTACGCCCAGCGCCTGGGCGCCGAGCGAGCCGCCGGGCTGAACCCGTTCGCGCTGTTAGCATCCCAAGGCGTGCCTCTCGCGTTCGGTTCCGACAGTCCGGTGACCGCACTGGATCCGTGGGCTGCCGTGCGCGCAGCCGCACACCACCGCACCCCGGGCAGTGCGATATCGATGCGCGCGGCTTTCGCCGCATCGACGCGCGGTGGCTGGCGAGCCGCGGGTATCAACGACGGCCTCACCGGGACTCTGGTGGCCGGTGCCCCCGCGTCCTACGCGGTCTGGGAGACCAGCACGCTGGCCGTCGAGGCGCCGCGCGACACCGTTCAGCGGTGGTCGACCGATCCGCGGGCACGGGTGCCCGCGCTGCCGGTGCTCGAGCCGGGCGCCGGCCCCCGCTGCCGTCGCACGGTGCACCGTGGGGAGGTCCTGCATGGCTGAGACCACGGACGAACCGGCTGCCGAGACCCCCGCGGACCTGGCCGGCGACCTTCCCACCGAACCGGCCGGTGACGTTCCCACCGACCCGGAGGGTGACGTTCCCACCCACCCGTCCCGCACCGGGCCGAATCGGCTGGAACGGTTGGGCATCGCCGCGGCCGATCGCTGGGCGCAGCTGGCCGCATCGGTGGCTGCGGGCATGTTGTTGCGTTCTAGCTTCCCCCCGCTGAACTGGTGGTGGGCCGCGATTGTGGCGTTCGCGCTGCTGGGCTGGGTGCTCGTTCGCCGAGAGACCACCGTCGCCGGGGGTTTCGGATACGGCCTGCTGTGCGGCCTGGCGTTCTATCTCCCGCTGCTGCCGTGGGTGGGCGGGCTGGTGGGCCCGCTGCCCTGGCTGATGCTGGCGTTGATGTGTGCGCTGTTTCCCGCCCTGTTCGGGTCGGCGGCGGTCGCAGTGCGCTCCTTGGCCGGCTGGCCGATCTGGTTCGCGCTGCTGTGGGCAGCCCAGGAATGGGCCAAATCGGTGTTCCCGTTCGGTGGGTTCCCTTGGGGGGCGGTGGGGTACGGCCAGACCGCTGGACCGTTGCTGCCGTTGGTCGCACTCGGGGGTGTTCCGCTGTTGTCGACCGGAGTCGCACTGATCGGTTTCGCCGGCACCGCTCTGACGATCGAGATCGTGCGGTGGCTGCGGAAACCACCTGCCTCCGACTCAACCGACGGCCCGCCGGCGGTGCTGGTGCCCGGACTCTGTATCTGCCTGGTGATGTTGACCGCGGTCATGGTGTGGCCGGGGGTGCGCCGTTCCGGCGTGGGCGCCGGCAACGAACCGTCGATCACGGTGGCCGCGGTCCAGGGCAATGTGCCGCGTCTCGGGCTCGACTTCAACGCCCAGCGCCGGGAGGTACTGGACTATCACGTCCGCGAAACCCTGCGGTTGGCAGAGGACGTCGCGGCCGGACGCGTCCCGCAACCACTGTTCGTGGTCTGGCCGGAGAACGCCTCGGACATCGACCCGTTGACCAACATCGATGCCGCCCAGCAGATCACCGTCGCCGCACAAGCAGTCGACGCCCCGATCCTGGTGGGCACGGTGCGCGCCGCGCCCGGCTGGAGCCGGGACAATCCGGTCGCCTCGAATTCGGTGCTGGTGTGGGATCCGCGCACCGGGCCGGGGGAGAGCCACGACAAGCGGATCGTGCAACCGTTCGGTGAGTATCTGCCGTGGCGCGACTTCTTCCGCCACCTGTCCGGTTATGCCGACCGGGCCGGGTATTTCGTTCCCGGGCACGGCAACGGGGTGGTTCATGTCGCCGGCGTCCCGGTCGGGGTGACCACCTGCTGGGAAGTGATCTTCGACCGCGCCCCGCGCCAGTCGGTGCTCGCCGGCGCCCAGATGCTGGCGGTGCCGACCAACAACGCCACCTTCGATCAGACGATGAGCGACCAGCAGCTGGCGTTCGCCAAGGTGCGCGCCGTCGAGCACGACCGCTACGTCGTCGTCGCCGGGACCACCGGGATCAGTGCGGTGATCGCCCCCGACGGCCGTGAACTGGCCCGTACCGCCTTCTTCGAGCCCGCCTACCTCGACAGTCACGTACGGCTCAAGACCGCGCTGACACCGGCGACCCGGTGGGCGCCCATCCTGCAGTGGGTGCTGCTGGGAGCGGCCGTTGCGTCCCTGCTGGCCGCCATACGGCAAAATGGAAACTTCATGCGCGGTCCGATTACGCGACGTCATTTCAAGCGGGGCCGCACCGGCGCCGATGCGGAGAATGGGAGGAGCGGCGCCGATGAGTGAGCGTCCCAGCCTGCACACTCTGGTGGTCATCCCCACCTACAACGAGTTGGAAAACCTGCCGATCATCCTGGACCGGTTACAGCAGGCCCGTGCGGGAGTCCACGTCCTCGTCGTCGACGACGGCAGCCCGGACGGTACCGGAAAGCTGGCTGACGAGCGGGCCGCTGCCGATCCCGCGCACATTCACGTGATGCACCGGACCTCCAAGGCCGGACTGGGCGCGGCCTACCTGGCCGGTTTTGCGTGGGGCCTGGAGCGCAACTACGAGGTGATCGTGGAGATGGATGCCGACGGCAGCCACGCGCCCGAACAGCTCTACCGGTTGCTGGATGCCATCGACGCGGGTGCCGATCTGGCGATCGGATCGCGCTACGTCGATGGCGGGACGGTGCGAAATTGGCCGGTGCGCCGGCTGGTGCTGTCCAAGACCGCCAACACCTATGCGCGCCTGCTTCTGGGCGTCGGAATCCACGACATCACCGCCGGCTACCGCGCCTACCGGCGCGGAGTGCTGGAGAAGATCGGCCTGGACGCGGTCGACTCGAAGGGATACTGCTTCCAGGTCGACCTCACTTGGCGGGCGGTCAACAGCGGATTCACCATCACCGAGGTGCCGATCACGTTCACCGAACGTGAGCTGGGCGTGTCGAAGATGAGCGGCTCCAACATCCGCGAAGCGATGGTCAAGGTCGCGCGGTGGGGGATCGGCGGCCGGGTGAACCGGCTCCGGGGCGCCCGCAGCTAAAACACCGCGGCGCCTCCAGTGAGACGCCGCGGTGAAGACAAGCCCGCGGGTTTAGCCGCGCCGCTTCGTCTTGATCAGCTCCAGGCGCTCCTTGAGCAGCTCCTCGAGCTCTTCGACCGAACGGCGCTCCAGCAGCATGTCCCAGTGGGTGCGCGGCGGCTTGACCTTCTTCGGCTCGGGCAGGTCGCCCTCGAGCAGGGTGCCTTCCAGGCCGTTACGGCACATCCAGGTGCCGGGGATCTCCGCGTCGTCGGCGAAGGGCACCTCGAACTCTTCACCGTTGTCGGTGCGGTAGCGCGCCATCCGGCGCGGCGCCAGGTCGTGGTTGCGGTCGGTCTCGTAGCTCACGGCTCCCAGCCGACTGCCCCGCAGAACACGATCAGCCATGACCCACTCTCCTTATGCCTATTGGTGAAAAATGCCTCGCGAGTGTCAACGCGAGCGAACCCTCTGAAGTTCCCGGCGCATATGGCGCGACCTCTCATGATACCGGGAACGTCGCGGTCCTCGGACTAAGGTGTTCAGACGTGCCTCGCAGTCCCCGCCCTCAACCGTGCCGATGGTGCGGTCGTGACGTCGGCGATGCCGGGATCGGTCGGCGGCGGCAATACTGCCGGCAGTCCTGCCGCCAGCGCGCCTACGAGCAGCGCGCCCTGATCAGCAGCGGGAAGACAACCGCGCTGACGCCGGACTCCGTGGTGCTCTCCGCCGACGAAGCGACCGCCCTGTCCGACCGGGTCTATCAGGTGCGATGTGCGGCCGAGGACATCGCGACCGCCCTGTCCGAAGAAGCTCCCCACGATGAGCTGCGGAAGCTGTGCGACACGCTGCTGCAGGCCGTCGATTCGGCCGACCGCTGGCGCTGATCGTCAGCTGGCGCAGCTGAACTGTTCGCCGGCGTCGGCGGGCGGCGGCACCGGGTGCAGGCAGCCGAAAGTCCCGATGCCCGCCGGGCTGAATAGCACCGCCGACCGGTGGGCGTAGTTCACGCAGATCAGCCCCACTTGATCCGCCCGACAGCGGTAGTCGCCGAACGACAAGGCAGACCCGTCCGTCAGCTGCGCCCCGTCGCCGTGCACAAACCGACCCGGATCGCCGTGGGCGGAGCCCACCCGCAGCGTGTTGCCGCCGAAGTCGACCCAGCCGCCCTTCCATTCGCCATAGATGTCGGCGGGCTGCGCGGGCGGGTTCGCCAGATCCACCACGCAGGCCAGGGCGCTGTCGGGGGAACTGGAATCGCTGATGCAAGTGGTGGCGCGGCGGGGCGCAGCCGCCACCGTGAAAGCGACATCATCGATGAGGTCGGTGACTTCGCCGTCACGGGTGGCCTTGTGGTACTCGGCGACGTCGACGGGTTGGCCGGCTTCTATCCAGGCAATGACATCGGCGATCGCTGCGCCCTCAGCAGGGGGAGCGGGCGGCCCCGACGGCTTCGCCGCCGTTGACGTCACCGACGCCGACGGCGGGGCCGTGCTGGCGGGAGACGACCCAGTCGAAGTCGGCTCCGGCGCTTCGACCTTGGCCCCCGAACATCCGGCGATCAACAGCAATACGGCGATCAGCCCGGTGAGACGCATGCCGTTAGGCTAACCGGCCCTGTCTAAGCGGCGGTCCAGCCTCACCTCTCCTTCGTCGAGGTTCGCTAACCACCGGGCCTAAGCGGCGGTCCAGCCTCACCTCTCCTTCGTCGAGGTTCGCTAACCACCGGGTCATTCGCTACCGTTCGCCTCATGCATAACCACCCTGTGCAGGCCCGCATCGCCACCGGCGTTGTGGAGGGTTTCGTCCGCGACGGGGTGCGCAGATGGCGATCCATTCCCTTTGCCCGACCACCGATCGGGCCGCTGCGGTTTCGGGCGCCCCAGCCGGCCGAATCGTGGTCGGGTGTGCGCCATTGCCACGGATTCACCAATTGCGCGCCGCAGGAACGGCTCTACACCGTCCTGGGCCCCGGTCGGTTCCAGCCGACCAGCGAAGACTGCCTGACGCTCAACGTGGTGGCCCCGGAGGACGCCGACGCCGGCCCGCTGCCGGTCATGGTGTTCATCCACGGTGGCGGCTACATCATGGGCAGCTCGGCCACCCCCATCTATGACGGCGCGGCGCTGGCCAGGCGCGGCTGTGTGTACGTGTCGGTCAATTACCGGCTCGGTGCGCTGGGGTGTCTGGACCTGTCGTCGCTGTCGACGTCCGACGTCACCCTGGACAGCAACCTGTACCTGCGCGACCTGGTGCTCGCCCTGCGCTGGGTCCAGGAGAACGTCGCGACGTTCGGTGGCGACCCCGACAACGTCACCATCTTCGGGGAAAGCGCGGGCGCGCACGCGGTGGCCACCCTGTTGGCGGTGCCCGCCGCGCAAGGTCTGTTCACCCGGGCGATCGCCGAAAGCCCGGCCGCCGGGCTGGTGCGCAACACCGACATCGCCGCCGCCTTCGCCGAGCGATTCGCCGCGCTGCTCGGGGTGCGGCCATCCGACGGCGCCCAGACGCTGCTGCGCGTGACGCCGTCGGAGCTGCTGGCCGCCCAGGACCGATTGATCGCCGACGGCAACCGGGACATGCTGGGCGCGTTCCCCATCGGCCCGGTCTGCGGCGACGACGTGCTGCCGGTGGACCCGGTTGAGGCGATGCGGCAGGGCTCAGCCCACCGTGTTCCGCTCATCGTGGGCAGCAACGCCGATGAGGGGCGCCTGTTCACCCGGTTCTTGAGGATGCTGCCGGTCGACGAGCCGATGGTGGAGGCGGTACTGGCCGGCACCGAGGCGGGTGTGCGTGATCGCATCATCGCCGCCTATCCGGACTACCCGAAGCGGGCGGCCTGCGTCCGGCTCGGCGGCGATTTCGCCTTCAACGCTGCGGTGTGGCAGATCGCCGAAGCCCACGGCACCCATGCACCCACCTACGTCTACCGCTACGACTACGCGCCGCGGATGCTGCGCTGGTCGGGCATGGGTGCCACCCACGCGACCGAATTGTTCGCCGTGTTCGATGTGTACCGCAGTGGCGGGTTTGGCCGGCTGTTGACCGCCGGCGCGGACCGCCGGACGGCGTTGCAGGTCAGCAAGCAGGTGCAGCGCCGCTGGGGCGCGTTCAGCCGGGCGGGGGTCCCGGGCGAGGACTGGCCGGCCTACACCGCCGACGATCGCGCCGTCATGGTGTTCGACCGCAAGACCCGTCTGGAGTATGACCCGGCCCCCGAGCGCCGGAAGGCCTGGCAGGGCTTCTCACTAGCCCACTGACGGTCAGGCGCGGGTCACCCGGGTACCGCCGGCCAGCTCGTCATGCTTGCCCTGCTTGGTCGGGCTGCCGCTGATCGTCACGGCGATCACGACGTAGGCCACGAAGGCCAGCAGCGCACCCAGATAGGGGACCACGGCCAGCAAGGTGAACGAGTTGCGGATGGCCGACTGCGAAGCCGTCGGCTTCGACACCCCGTCGGGCCCGTGCACCGCCAGCCCGAGTAGGCGCTTGCCCGGGGTGGCCCCCTGAGTCACCTCGAACAGCACGAAGTAGCCGAACGTCAGCGCCCCGGAGAACAGGCCGGTCACCAGGAACGGGTAATCGTCGGAGAACAGGAAAACCGACAGGAAGAACGCCACGATGCCGACCAGCACACCGTCGAGCACGCGGGCCCAAAAGCGCCTGCCCAGCCCGCCCGGTTGCTGTCCCCATCCGGGCTGCGGACCCCAGCCCTGCGGCGGCGGGTAGCCCCCGGGCTGACCGTATCCGGGTCCATATCCGGGACCGTTCGGGCCGAAATCGCCGGTTGTCATCAGATTTGCTCCTGACCACGTTGGATGTTCGCCAATGTACCGTGACCAACAGGGGCGGAAGCGGCTTCTGCGGAGGGCGAAACGGCGCGCTGATGTACCAGATCTCGGTGGCGCTCATCGTCGCGTCGCACCTTGCGTTCGTCGGCTACGTCGTGGTCGGCGGCTTTCTCGCCGTGCGGTGGCCACGCACCCGGTGGCTGCATGTAGCGGCAGTATTCTGGGCGGTGCTGATAGTCGTAGCGCATCTGGACTGCCCGCTGACCTGGCTGGAGCGCCGGGCTCGCGCCGCCGCCGGAATGGCCGCGCTGCCGGCGGACGGATTCATCGCCCACTATCTGACCGGTGTGCTTTACCCGCCGGCGTGGACCACCGCAGTCGAGGTCGCGGTGCTGGTAACGGTCCTCGCGTCCTGGGCGCTGTGTGGCCGAGAAGCGCTGCGGCGCCGACGATACTGTGGACGGATGCGGGCGCTGGTCATCGTCGATGTGCAGAACGATTTCTGCGATGGGGGAGCGATCCCGGTGGCCGGCGCCGTGGCCGTCGCACAGGAGATCAGCCGCTACCTGGACAGCCCCGCCGGCAAGACCCGCTACGCGCACGTGGTGGCCACAAAGGATTGGCACATCGACCCCGGAGCGCATTTCTCCGAGCATCCGGACTGCCAGACGTCCTGGCCGCCGCACTGCGTCGCGGGCAGCCCCGGTGCGCAATTTCATCCCGCACTGAGCACCGACCGGATCGAAGCGGTCTTCAAAAAGGGCGCTTACGACGCCGGATACAGCGGCTTCGAGGGTGTCGATGACCAGGGCACCTCGCTGGGCGATTGGCTGCATCATCGCAAGGTGCGAGATGTCGACGTGGTCGGTGTCGCAACCGATCACTGCGTGGGCGCTACCGCCAAAGACGCTGTGCGCGCGGGGTTTTCCACCTCCGTGTTGTCGCGCCTGACCGCGGGCACCTCCGCCGAGTCGACCGTCGCCGCGCTGGCGGCAATGCGCGGCGCCGGAGTCACTGTGATGGAGGAGGCGATCTGATGACCGACACCCAGGCCACGGAGCTGCTGGCCGCAGTCGAGCAATCGCCGGCCGCGGCGGCCGCCCACGATAGGGCCGGTTGGGCAGGGCTGTTCACTGCCGACGGCCGTGTGGAGGATCCGGTGGGTTCGCGCCCGCACGTCGGCCCCGAGCAGATCGGCCGGTTCTACGACACGTTCATCGGTCCGCGCGACATCACCTTCCATCGTGATCTGGACATTGTGCGCGGGACGACGGTCGTTCGGGATCTGCAGCTCGAAGTCGCGATGGGACCGTCGGTCACCATGCACATTCCCGCGATTCTGCGCTATGACCTGCACGAATCGGCCGGCGGCTGGGAGCTGCAGCGCCTGCGTGCCTACTGGGAACTGCCGGCCATGGTGGGGCAATTCCTCGGCAACGGTGTCGCCGCACTGCCCGCCGGGATCGGGTTGTCCCGGTCGCTGCTGCGCAATCAGCGACTGGCCGGCGCCGCCGGATTCGTTTCCGGGTTCCGCCGTCCGGGCAGCAGGGGTAAGAAGTCGGTAGAAACATTCCTGTCGGCGATCGCAGCGGGCAACACCGCTACCGCCAGGGGTCTGCTATCACCCAGTGCCACAGTCACTTACGGTGACGACACCGCTGTGGACCTGGCCGAGCTCGGCACGCAGATCGCCGGCGCACGCCTGACCAAGATGCTGGCCGCCGGCAGCACCGTGGCGGTGTCGATCACCTCGGCGCAGCGACGCGCCGTGCTGTTCTTCGACGTCATCGGCCGCGGCGCGCCGATCAGCAAGGTCCGGTATTTCCCAGGAGCCTGATGAGGCGCGACAGCGGCGATAAACTCACCTACGTGCCGAGCTTTCGAATTGCCGAAGTCGCCGAGCTCCTCGGGGTCAGCGACGACACCGTTCGCCGATGGATCGACTCTGGTCGCCTGTCGCTGACGACGGGCAGTGGGCCCCGCATGGTCGACGGTGCCGAGCTGGCTCGGTTCGCCCAGGAGCGCGCTGCCGTCGAACCGGTGTCACGCAATCCCGTGGTCGGCCAGTCGGCGCGCAACCGGATGGTCGGGTTGGTCACCAAGGTCACCCGCGACACGGTGATGGCACAGGTCGAGGTTCAGGCCGGCCCGTTCCGGTTGGTCTCGCTGGTCAGCAGGGAGGCCGCCGACGAACTGCAGCTGCAGCCCGGCAGCCTGGTCGTCGCCTCGGTCAAGGCCACCAACGTCGTCGTCGAACTGCCACGACGCGCCGGCGCGGCCAGCCACACCGACCCGGCGTCGGAATTCGGATAGGTCACGCCAGCAGGATCGCCAGCGACGCCGTCGACAGCGCCAGGTAGGCGGCCGGGAATCCGATGTTGGACAGCACCCCGGCCCGAATGTGGGTCACGACGGCCCCGATGAAGTAGGCGACCAGCCCGGCCGCGGCGGCGACACCGAGCAGCGGGATTCCTGCCAGGCCGACGAGCAGGCCGGCGCCGCCGGCCAGTTTCAGTCCGCCCAACAGCGGCAACCAGGACCGCGGCACACCCACCCGCGCGGAATTGGCCAGGACGAACTGCGCCGGAATGAAGTCGGGTACGGCAATGGCGATGGTGGTGACCGCGGTGACCACGATGGTCACCAGATAGATCGTCTGTACGCTCATGGTGTTGCTCTTCCTGTCGTCGGTGGATCTGGCTCTATCCCTGTGACGACTCCCGAACGGGAAAGGTGACCCATGGGCAACACCGACGTTTTGGCCCTGCGGTTCGAGGACAACCGCCGACATCTGCATTCGGTGGCGTTTCATCTGCTCGGCTCGGCGGCAGACGCCGACGACGCCGTCCAATCCGCCTGGCTGAAGGCCAGCAGTGCCGACTTCGCCGCGGTGGACAATCTGCCTGGATGGCTCACCACGATCACCGCACGCACCGCGATCGACCAGTTGCGGGCACGCTCACGCCGCATTGAGCAATCACTGTCGGATGCACCCGAGTGGGACAGCGCCCCAGCCTTGGCCGTACCGGCCGCCGACGAGGAGGTGCTGCGTGCCGAGGAGGTCAGCCGCGCGCTGCTGGTGGTGCTGGACCGGCTGTCACCGGCACAGCGCGTTGCCTTCGTGCTGCACGACGTGTTCGACGTGCCGTTCGAGCAGATCGCCGGATTACTCGACCGCTCACCGGATGCCGCCAAGAAACTGGCCAGCCGTGCCCGGGCCCGATTGCAGGCCGGCCCGGCTGAGCAACCGCGACACCGCACCGAACATCTCGAGGTCGTGAGCGCCTTCCTGGCCGCCTCGCGCGGTGGCGACATCCCGGCCCTGTTGGAGTTGTTGGCGCCCGACGTCGTGCGGCGTGTCGACCCGGTGCTGATACCTGCCGGCGCGCCCATCGAGATGCGCGGCGCCGGGGATGTCGCCACCGAGACCCGGCAGTTCACCCGGCGGGCACGAGCCGGTGCCGTGCTGCTCATCGATGGTGCTCCGGGCATCGCGATCGCGCCCGGTGGTCGCCTGCTGGCCCTGTTGCGCATTGGAATCGGCGCCGACGGGCGCATCCACACCATTGATATCGCCGGCGATCCGGAGCGGTTACGCGCCGCGACGCTGCAACTCCCGCAGACCTGATCCGCTGCAAGAACACGTGACGGCCGCCCATGGCGGCGGGTTCTGCTTTGATGGGTCACGCGAACCGATGTGAGGGGGACGTCCGGTGCCAGACGAAACGACGGCCGCAGGGCAGACAACGGCTGCGGGTGAGACAGCAGCAGCGGCGCAGCCACCGGCCGCGGCGGTAGTGGCGCGCGGCATCACGATGACCGGGCCGTGGGGGCGCGTCTTCGGACCGCTCGATTTGGACGTCCCGGCCGGCGGCACCACCGTGCTGGTCGGACCTCCGGGGTCGGGTCGCACCGCCCTGATGATGAACCTGGCCGGCCGGATGAAACCGTCGTCGGGCACGCTCACCGTCCTCGGGCGCAGCAAAGCCCGCGACATCTTCGACGTCGCTGCCCTGGCCGGGATCGAACAGCTCGACGCGATTTTCGAGTCGGTGACGGTCGCGGACCTGATCACCGAACAGATCCGCTGGGATGCACCCTGGTATCAGTTGGTCCGCCGTGCCGGGGATGCCGAACGCGACGCGATCTGCGGCCCGGTCTTCGGCGACCTGCCGGTACCCCAACTGCACGATTACGTCGAGCATCTCGACGAAATGACCGGGCTGTTGTTGCGCATCGCACTGGCCAACACCGCACGTCCACCACTGCTGGTGGTCGGCAGCATCGATGAGATCAAAAACAGCCGCGATCGCGCCATCCTGCTTACGCGGCTGGTCGCGCTGGGGGAGAAGCAGACCGTGATCACCTCGTCGGCCAATCCGATTCCAGACGGGTTCGGGCTCGCCGGGCAGATCACCGTCGACCGTCTGGAGCGCGCGGAGCTCGTTCCCGGCCGACACGAGAAGGGGAACCGCTGACCATGCTCGCCGGAATGTCATTGGGCACCGACCTCAAACGCTATTCGCGCGGCACCATGCCGCGGCTGGCCCTGATCACCATCATTGTGCTGCCGCTGCTCTACGGCGCGATGTATCTGTGGGCGTTCTGGAATCCGTTCGCCGCCATCGACAAGATCCCGGTCGCCCTGGTCAATGAGGACACCGGCGCCGTGGTCTCGGGTGAACAGTTGCATGCCGGTGACGAGGTCACCCGGGCGCTGATCGACTCCAAGCAGCTCGATCTGCATCAGGTGTCGGAAAGCGAGGCCGTCAAAGGAGTTTCCGACGGAACCTATTACTTCTCGATCACCTTGCCGTCCGACTTCAGCACGGCGGTGGTGTCCCCGGCGGGCCCGAACCCGCAGAAAGCGCAGATCCAGTTCCGCTTCAACGACGCCAACAACTACCTGGCCTCGGTCATGGGGCAGAACGCCGCCCGCGAGGTGCTCAACGAGGTGAGCGCCAAGGTCGGCCAACAGGTGATCGGTACCGCGCTGACCCAGGTGACCGAGGAGGTCAAGAAGGCCGCCGACGGCGCGGGCCAACTCGCTGACGGCTCAAAGACGTTGGCCGACAACATGGGAACGGCCCGTGACGGTTCGGCCGCGCTCGCCGACGGAATCCGTCAGCTGTCGAGCGGTGTTCACAACGCCACCGATCCGCTGCTCAAGATGACCGATGACCTGGCCGCTATGGGCTTCGACCCGAACGCCGCCGGCGCGGCCGCCGCCAGCCTCAGCGGCAACCTCAAGACGGTGAGTGACCGGATCGCGTCGCTCAACGTCAACTACCAACAGGCCGCCGGAATCGTCAACCAGGTGGTGGACGGGCTGCGCGCCAACCCCGACCCGGCGGTGCGCGGACTCGGTGACACCCTTGCCGGCGCGCAGCGCCTGCTCGACGTGCAGGGCCTGGACCCGGCCACCGACGAGGGCCTGGCCAACCTCCGCGCCGATACCCAACAGCTGGAGAACGATCTGGCCAATCCCAGCAGCGGACTGCGCACCTTCATGACCCACGCCCTCGACGGCGGCCTCAAAACGGATGTGCTCGCGCTGCGTGACGGGGCCACCGCGCTGGTAGCCGGTGCGAACCAGCTCAGCGACGGCCTGGGCCAATTGACCGACGGCAGTAATCAGCTCAAGGACGGTGCTGGGCAGCTGGCGTCGGGACTGGGCGAGGCCGACCAGCGTGCGTCCACCATCACCGACCAGCAGCGTGTCGAGGTGTCGGCAATCCTGGCCAGCCCGGTCGGGGTGGACATGGACTTCACCCATCACGCCGCCACGTTCGGCACCGGGTTCGCCCCGTTCTTCTTGCCGCTGGCGCTGTTCATCGGCTCGCTGATTGTGTGGATGTTGTTGACTCCGCTGCAGACTCGCGCCATCGTCAACGGTCTTGGAGCGCTGCGGGTGGTGCTCGCGTCCTACTGGCCGGCCCTGCTGCTGGGCGTATGCCAGGTCTTGCTGATGTACACGGTGGTGCACTTCGGGGTGGGGTTGCAGGCCCGGCACGCCCTGGGCATGGTCGCCTTCCTGGCGTTGATCGCCGCGTCATTCCTGGCGATGATCCAGGCGTTCAACGCCGTACTCGGTGTGGCCGTGGGCCGGGTGTTCACCCTGGCCTTCCTGATGTTCCAGCTGGTGTCGTCCGGCGGGGTGTATCCGGTGGAGACGACGGCGAAACCGTTCCAGATACTGCATCCCTACGACCCGATGACCTACGCCGTCAACGGGCTGCGCCAGCTGACCGTCGGCGGCATCGACGAACGACTGTGGACGTCGGTGGCCGTACTGGCGGGGATCCTGGTGGTGTCACTGGTTGCCAGCTCCTGGGCCGCGCGCCGAGATCGCCAGTTCACCCTCGAACGCCTCTACCCGCCGATCGAAGTCTGACGGTTTCGCGGGTGCCGCCCTCCGGTGCACGATCGCTCACGCGACGCAGCCTGCTGCGCGGCGCCGGAGCGATCGGGGCCGCAGCGCTGCTGCCCGCAACGTCGGCCTGCGGCAGCGACGACGACGCACTGACCTTCTTTTTCGCGGCCAACCCCGAAGAGGCCGACGCCCGGATGCGGATCGTCAACGCGTTCGGACGCGAGCACCCCGATATCCGGGTGCGCACGATCCTGGCCGGCGGCGACCCGACCCAACAGATGTCGACGTTCTGCGCCGGTGGGAAATGCCCGGACGTGCTGATGGCCTGGGAGTTCAACTACGCCGGACTTGCCGACCGCGGCGTGCTGGCAGACCTGAACACCCTGCTGGATCGGGATCGGCAGTTCGCGGCGGCGTTGCGCGCCGACAGCATCCCCGCGCTGTATGAGACGTTCGGCTTCAACGGCGGCCAGTACGCGTTCCCGGAGCAGTGGTCGGGTGCGTTCCTGTTCTACAACACCAGGATCTTCGCCGAGGCCGGTGTGCCGCCACCGCCGGGCCGCTGGGACACGCCCTGGACGTTCGACGAGTTCCTGACCACCGCTGCCGCACTCACCGAACGGTCCGGTAATGGCCGAGTCACCCAGTGGGGCTTCGTCGACACCTGGTCGCCGCCGTATTCGGCAGCGCTGTTCGGCATGAACAACGGAGTGCCGTGGGCGGTGCCGCGAGTCAACCCGACCCACCTGAACTTCGACAACGATGACTTTCTCGCCGGGATCCAGTTCTACGCAGACTTATCCAACGTGCATCGCGTGGCGCCCGCCGCCGCGGACACCCAGTCGATCTCCACCATGGGCCTGTTCACCGCGGGCAACGCGGCGATGGCGCTCGGCGGACACTGGCGCTACCAGACCTTTGCGCAAGCCGACGACCTGGATTTCGACGTGGCGGTGCTGCCGACCGGCCCGGCTGCCGCGGCCAAGGGCATCGCGGCCCGATCCGCCATCGGCAGCACCGGTCTGGCCATCGCCGCCGACAGCCGCCACCGGGAACAGGCCTGGGAATTCGTCAAATTCGCGGCGGGGCCGATAGGGCAGTCGCTGATCGGGGAGTCCGGACTGTTCGTACCGGTGCTGCGATCGGCGATCGACTCACCCGGATTCACCGCCGCCCACACCGGAATCCGCAACCTTGCGGTGCTGACCGGCGGCCCGGCGCATTCGGAAGGACTGCCGATCTCCCCGGACTGGCAGAAAGTTCACGCCCTGATGGACCGTGCCATCGGGCCGGTACTGCGCGGCAAGCGGCCCGCGACTTCTCTGAAACGAGGGCTTACGCCGCAGATCGACGAAGTGCTGGCCACCGCATGAACCCCACCCGCAGACGAGCACGCGCAGCACGCTGGTTCATCGCCCCGAACCTCGCGGCGGTGGCGGTGTTCATGGCGTTCCCACTGGCGTTCTCGCTCTACATGAGCTTCCAGCGTTGGGATCTGTTCACTCCGCCGAGCTTTGTCGGCGCCACCAACTACCGCGACCTGTTCACCGGTGATCCGTTGTTCGGCATCGCGGTGCGCAACACGACGGTGTTCACCCTGGGCACCGTGATTCCCACAGTGCTGATCAGTCTGGCAGTGGCGGGACTGCTGAACCGGAAGATCAAGGGTATCGGTCTGTTTCGGGCCATCGCCTTTCTCCCGTTGGCGGTGTCCTCTGTGGTGATCGCGGTGGTGTGGCAGTTCGTGTTCAACACCGACAGTGGACTGCTCAACATCATGCTCAGCTGGTTCGGCATCGCACCGGTGCCGTGGCTGACCGAACCGCACTGGGCGATGGCCTCGTTGTGTCTGGTGAGCATCTGGAAGAGCGTGCCGTTCGCGACGGTGATCCTGTTGGCGGCCATGCAAGGTGTGCCCGACTCCCTGCACGAGGCGGCGCGTATTGACGGCGCCGGGGAGGTGCGGCGCTTCGTGTCGATCACCGTGCCGATGATCCGCGGGGCGGTGTGGTTCGTGGTGGTGATCTCGGTGATCAACGCATTCCAGGCCTTCGATCTGGTCTACGTGCTCACCGGCAGCAGCGGCGGGCCCGAGACCGGCACCTACGTGTTGGCCATCATGTTGTTCCAGCAGGCCTTTGCCTTCCTGGACTTCGGGTACGCGTCCGCGCTGGCCTGGGTGATGTTTGCCGTACTGCTGGTCCTGACCGTCGTCCAGCTGCGCTTGTCGCGACGGAATGCGGTGGACCAGTGACCCGCCCACCGGCGCGGCACCGCATCGCCGGACTGCTGGGCGTCTACGCCGGGTTGGGCGCGGTCACCGCCTGCGCGTTGTTCCCGATCCTGTGGGCGTTGTCGGGCTCCCTGAAGCGCCAGGCTGAGATCAGCCAGCCGCTGTTGTTGCCGGCCCATCCGCAGTGGTCGAACTACGTCGAGGTGTTCACCCGAATGCCGTTCTGGCGGATGCTGTTCAACACCATCCTCTACGCCGGTTGTGTGACGGCCGGACAGGTCTTCTTCTGTTCGCTGGCCGGTTATGCCTTCGCCCGGCTGCCCTTCACCGGCCGTGACACCCTCTTCGTGCTCTATCTGGCGACGCTGATGGTCCCGTTGACGGTCACGGTGATTCCGCAGTTCATCTTGATGCGCGTGTTCGGGTGGACCGACACGATGTGGGCGATGATCATCCCCGGGCTGTTCGGCAGCGCGTTCGGCACCTACCTGATGCGGCAGTTCTTCGCCACCCTGCCCATCGACCTGGAGGAGGCCGCGATCTTGGACGGCTGCTCGCCGTGGACGATCTATCGGCGGATTCTGTTGCCGCACGCCAAACCTGCGGTGATGGTGCTGGCGGTGCTGACCTGGATCAATGTCTGGAATGACTTCCTGTGGCCGCTGCTGATGATTCAGCGCAAGGGCATCGCCACCCTGACCCTCGGATTGGTGTGGATGCAGGGGGAGTATGTCGCCGAATGGCCGGTGCTGATGGCGGCATCCATGCTGATGCTGGCCCCGCTGGTGATCATCTACGCGATCGCCCAGCGGGCCTTCGTCAGCGGGATCGCGGCCACCGGCTTCGGTGGACGGTAGTCAGGAGAACGCATTGGCTTCAGTGACCTTCGACGCGGTGACCCGACGCTACCCGGGTGCCGACCGCCCCGCCCTCGACGCGTTGAGCCTCACGGTCGAAGACGGTGAGTTCATGGTGCTGGTCGGGCCGTCCGGGTGCGGCAAGACGACGACGCTGCGGATGTTGGCCGGCCTGGAACCCGTTGACGCCGGTCAGATCTACATCGGCGATCACGACGTCACCGCCACCGACCCTGGCCATCGCGACATCGCCATGGTGTTCCAGAACTATGCCCTGTATCCGCACATGACTGTGGCGCAGAACATGGGTTTCGCCCTCAAAGTCGCCAAAACCCCCAAGGCCGAGATCCGCGCCCGGGTGGCCGAAGCCGCCCAACTGCTGGGCCTGGCAGAACTTTTGGGGCGCAAGCCCAAGGACCTCTCCGGCGGCGAACGCCAACGAGTCGCGATGGGCCGAGCGATCGTGCGACGGCCGCAGGTCTTCTTGATGGACGAGCCACTGTCGAACCTGGACGCCATGTTGCGGGTGCAGACCCGCAACCAAATCGCCGAGCTGCAGCGGCGGCTGGGGATCACCACGGTCTATGTCACCCACGATCAGGTGGAGGCCATGACGATGGGCGATCGGGTCGCGGTATTGCGCGACGGGGTACTGCAGCAATGCGCGCCGCCGCGTGAGCTCTACCGGACCCCGGCCAACGTGTTCGTCGCCGGATTCATCGGGTCTCCCGCGATGAACCTGTTCACCGTTCCCGTCGTCAACGGCGCGGTGTCGCTGAGCGAGTGTCAGATCGACATTCCGGCGGAGATATTTTCTGCTGCACAACAGGTGGTCGTCGGTATTCGACCCGAGCACCTGCAGATCGCCGATCGCGGGATCGGCGTCGACGTGGACTTCGTCGAAGAACTGGGCGCCGACACCTACCTGTACGGCGCGACGGATGACCCGCAATCCCCGCAATCAGTGGTCGCCCGGGTTCCCGGTAACACCGAGGTGCGGCGAGGCGCCCGGTTGTCGCTGGGCTTCGACGTGACCGATCTGCACTTCTTCGGCACCGACGGCGCCCGGCTCGGGTGAGCGACCGTCCATCAGCTTGACGCCGCGACCGGGCCCGAGGGTGATCACCAGGTGGTGCAGCATCAGGATGAACGTAATGCTCCAGGCGGCCAGCGCGATCCAGCTCTCGACCGATCCGATGTAGTAGACGATCGGTAGATGGTCCGCCTGCCCCAGGTAGTGGCTGCCCACCCCGTACATGCCCAGCGGGAAGATCACGCTCCACCACGGCGCTTCGTAGCGCAGTGGAACCCGATGCACGACGTGGCGCCACACTCCGGCGGCGATCATCGGCGGGATCAGCCAGGTGCCGAACGCCCAGAAGACCACGGACGTGCCAGCGATCAGACCGCGAGTGGCGTGCACCATCGGCGCCTCGGCCATCTCGACGATGTGGGCACCGGCCAGCACGGTGATCGCGGTGGCGCCCATCGCCACCCAGTACTGCGGAACGAGGTCTTCGGGAAGCAGCGGGTAGAGCAGCAGTCGCAGGGCCACAAAGATTCCGGCGGCGCCGTAGAGGAATACGCCGACCGACCAGGACGTCACGGCGAGCAGCGCCAGGCTTTGGCGCCACGGCTCGGACACCTCCACCTCGAGCACCGCGGCCAACACCGCGATGGACTGGCTGGCCACCACCCAGATGAACCAGGTGCCGTTGGCCCGGCGCACCACCGGCCGCTCCGCGGTCCCCAGCACCGCTGTCCACGGAATGAGATAACCCAGCACCAGCCAGGCCAGCGTGCTGACCACCAGCAGGCCGACCGCGACACTGCTGTGTCCGTCGATGACCAGCCGGGCTCCCAGCACATTGGTGGCGGACACGAACGTGAAGAAGCCGAACGCGCGGCCGGAATCGTAGAGATCGGCCAGGAATTCGCGACGGAAGCAGGCGACGCGCACTGTCGATACCACGATCAACACCAGGTAGGAGGCCACTGTCACCCACAGCAGCAGCACCGAAACCCCGTGGGATTTCTGGTGGTACATCGCTGTCGACACCATGCCGCTGGCCATCACCAGTGCGAAGTAGCCCGGGTTGAGCGTGCGGACCGCCTCACGGGTCCCGGTTGTCTGCCCCGTCGTCACTGCGCCACCGGTCCCAGTCCCTCACGTTGCCCACCGAAATCGTGTCTCGGTATACCACCGGGCCAATCCCACGTTGGCGGATTACGGGCAACCAACACCGATCTCTACGCTGCCCAACAGTGGAAGCCCGGCGTCAATCGAGCAATTGCCGCAGCACGTATTGCATGATGCCGCCGTGCCGGTAGTAGTCGGCTTCGCCGGGGGTGTCGATGCGCACCGTCGCATCGAATTCGATATCACCGGCCTGGACATGCACGGTGTCGGGGATGGTGTCGCTCAGTGCGGTGACCCCGGTGATGTCGAAGGTCTCTTCACCGGATAGGCCCAGCGAATCCGCGTCGGCGCCGTCGGGGAACTGCAGGGGGAGCACCCCCATCCCGATCAGGTTGGATCGGTGGATGCGCTCGTAGGACACCGCCAGCACCGCCCGCACGCCGAGCAGCACGGTGCCCTTGGCGGCCCAGTCACGCGAGGAGCCGGATCCGTATTCCTTACCGGCCAGAATCACCAGGGGAGTGCCGGCTCCGAGGTAGTTCACCGACGCGTCGTAGATGGTGCTGACGGGGCCGTCGGCCCGCGTGAAGTCGCGGGTGAAGCCCCCTTCGGTACCGGGCGCCAATTCGTTGCGCAGCCGTACATTGGCGAACGTGCCGCGGATCATCACCTCGTGGTTGCCGCGCCGCGAGCCGTAGGAGTTGAAGTCCTTGCGTTCGATTCCATGCTCCGACAGGTATTTTCCGGCGGGCGAGTCGTAGCGGATGGATCCGGCCGGGCTGATGTGGTCGGTGGTGACCGAGTCACCGAGCTTGGCCAGCACCCGGGCGCCGGTGATATCGGTGAGCGGCGCCGGGTCGCGGGTCATGCCGTCGAAGTACGGGGGCTGGCGCACGTAGGTGGAATCCGGTGCCCAAGAGAAGGTGTCGGTGTCGGGGACGTCCAGGGAACGCCAGCGCTCGTCGCCGGTGAAAACGTCGGCGTAGCTGGAGGTGAACATCTCGGCCTGCAGGTTGTCGTCGACCACGGCGGCAATCTCGTCGGTGGTGGGCCAGATGTCGCGCAGGTACACCGGTTCCCCGTCACTGCCGGTGCCCAGCGGATCGGTCAGCAGGTTGACGCGCAGTGTTCCGGCCAGGGCGTAGGCGACCACCAGGGGCGGGGAGGCCAGGAAGTTCATTCGGACCTCGGGGTGGATGCGGCCCTCGAAGTTGCGGTTTCCCGACAGCACCGAGCACACGGTCAGGTCGTTGTCGATGACGGCCTTACTCACCTCGGGGATCAGCGGTCCTGAATTGCCGATGCAGGTGGTGCAGCCGTAGCCGACCAGGTTGAAACCGAGCTTGTCCAGGTAGGGGGTCAGGCCCGCCCGCTCGTAGTAGTCGGTGACCACCCGCGACCCGGGCGCCAGGGTGGTCTTCACCCACGGCTTACGCGACAGCCCCTTGTCGACGGCGTTGCGCGCCAGCAGTGCCGCGCCGACCATCACCGAGGGGTTCGAGGTGTTGGTGCACGAGGTGATCGCGGCGATCACCACGTCACCGTTGTCGATCTCGGTGCGGGTGCCGTCGGCGAGTTCGATCGGCTTGGCATCGGTCCGCCAGGGGAGCTTGTCGCCACCGGCCCACTGCTCCCGCGGCTTGCCTTCGGATTGCGATTCACCGAACGCGATTGGGTCGCTGGCCGGGAACGACGCCGCCGACGCCTTGTCCAGGTCGGACAGGGCCTGAGCGGTGGTTTCGGCGCCGTCGAGCAGCGCAGCGACGGTGTGCGGGGCCAACCGCAGCGGAATGCGGTCCTGTGGGCGTTTGGGGCCGGCGATCGACGGCTCAACACTGCTCAGATCCAGTTCCAGCGTCTGCGAATAGACCGGTTCGCGATCCGGGTCATGCCACATGCCCTGCTCTTTGGTGTAGGCCTCCACCAGCTTGATCTGATGCTCGGAGCGGCCGGTCAGGCGCAGGTAATCGCAGGTGACGCGGTCGACCGGGAAGATCGCGCAGGTGGCCCCGTACTCCGGGCTCATATTGCCGATCGTGGCCCGATTCGCCAGCGGGACATTGGCCACGCCAGGGCCGAAGAACTCGACGAACTTACCGACCACCCCGGTGGCGCGCAGCAGCTCTGCGACCGTCAAGACCAGGTCGGTGGCGGTGGTGCCGGGCTGCAGTTCCCCGGAAAGTTTCAGTCCGACCACCGGTGGGATCAGCATGCTCATCGGTTGGCCGAGCATGGCCGCTTCGGCCTCGATCCCGCCCACACCCCAACCCAGCACGCCAAGGCCGTTGACCATCGGGGTGTGCGAGTCGGTGCCGACCAGGGTGTCCGGGTAAGCCAGCGGCCCGTCGGCACTGTCGCGAGTGAAGACCACCCGCGCCAGGTACTCCAGATTCACCTGATGGCAGATACCGGTGTCGGGTGGAACCACGGAGAAGTCATCGAACGCCTGCTGGCCCCAGCGCAGCAGCTGATAGCGCTCGGCATTGCGCTCGAACTCCAGCTCGGCATTGATCGCGAACGCGTCGGTGCGGCCGAAGACGTCGGCGATTACCGAGTGGTCGATCACCAGCTCGGTGGGGCACAGCGGGTTGATACGGGTGGTCTTGCCGCCCAGCTCGGCGATCGCGTCGCGCATCGCGACCAGGTCGACCACACACGGCACCCCGGTGAAGTCCTGCATCAACACCCGCGCCGGCGTGTAGGCGATCTCGCGGCCGTGCGCGGCGCTCGGGTCCCAGGCGGCCATCGCGCTGACCTGCTCGGCCGTCACCAGCCGGCCGTCTTCGTTGCGCAGCAGGTTCTCCAGCAGAACCTTGAGACTGTAGGGAAGTCGCGCCGAGCCATCGACGCGATCGAGCCGCCGGATCTGATAGGCGGTGTCGTTAACGGTCAGCCGGCCTCGGGTTCCGAAGCTGTCGAGGTTACGGTCTGCGGCCATCGTGGGCCCCTCTCACCAGGCGGATCGGTTACCACCGACCCTAGTCCGCATTACCGCCGGGACCAGGGGGAGAGGGCTCTCAATCAGCCTTGCTGTGCCGCACGCTCCAACACCGGCCGCTTGTCCGGGCAGTAGGTGTTGACCGAGGCGCCGAGGAACTGCCAGGCCTGCGCCTGGTTGGTCCCCTTCTGGAGGTTGGGAGTGATGAAGCGGACCGACTTGGCCGCGTCGCCGTCGACGCCCTTGTCCAACCGCTCGCAGACGATCTTGCCCAGCCAGGCGTTGTAGTCCCGCGGGCCGTAGATGCCATAGGTGTGCAGTTCTCGGGCGAAATCGGTGTCGGGGTCGGCGTGGGCGGGTGCTGCCAGGGTCACGGCCAAGCCCAAGACCGCTGCGGCGAGGGTCGTCGATTTCATGAGATGCAGTGTAGACCCATCTGCTTAGGTGGTCTTCCTTTGCAAGCGGGGGAGGCCGGCGCCAGGCCGCGCTCACCTGCGCGAATCATGCGCAATGTGGCGCCCGTCGCCCATTCAGATGTGACGAGCAAGACAATAAGGAATTTATGAGGTTTATAAATTTGTGACTATTAGCCAAATTTCTCGTATTGTGTCTCCCCGTGGGCCGACACGAGTTAGCCAGCCAGCGCAAACGATCATCGGTATTGATGGCTGCAGTCCTCGCACCAGCTGCATTGTTCTTTGCTGTGGGAGGTAGCGCCAATCCTGCGGTGCCGAAAGAATCCATTGCCGTGGTTGCTGAAGACAATTCACCAGGCGGTTTGCAGCTGGTAGCCGCACCCGTAGCGAACCCGGAAGCGGGCCCGCCCGCGCGGTTTGCCGTGGCATCACGAACGAGGGCCGTACCGCGGTTTCTGCCCGCGGGAGTCGCCCCGGAGCGGGGCCTGCAGGTTCGCACGATCCAGGCCGCTCGCAGCATCAGCGACGCCTTTCCTCAGATCATGCAGATCGGTGGCGTACGGGCCGACGCGCTGCGCTGGCACCCCAACGGGCTGGCGCTCGATGTGATGGTCCCCAACCCGGGCAGCGCCGAGGGCATCGCGCTCGGCGATTCGATCGTGGCCTACGTCATGGAGAACGCCGGCCGCTTCGGCCTGCAGGACGCCATCTGGCGCGGCGTCTACTACACGCCCGGCGGCGGGGCTCAGCGCGGCGGCTACGGCCACTACGACCACGTCCATGTCACCACCACCGGTGGCGGATATCCCAGCGGCAGCGAGGTTTACCTGCGCTGACGACCGACCTGACGGTCAGCGTCGCGGACGGCGTCGCGCTGCTCACGCTGAATCGGCCACAGGCCCGCAACGCCTACACCGCACAGATGGGGCAGCTACTGAGCCAGGCCTACCTCGACTGCGACGCTGACAACGCAGTTCGCGCGATCGTGCTGACCGGCTCCGGCGACGCCTTCTGCGCCGGAGCCGACCTGTCATCACCGACAAGTCCGTTCGATGCACCCGAGGACGAGGACGCGTTCACCGCCTCGCCGATAAGCCCGGCGGCATTTGAGTTGAACACACCCGTCATTGCTGCAGTCAATGGTCACGCAATCGGAATCGGGTTGACCATCGCTTTGCAGACCGATATCCGGATCATGGCCACAGACGCAAAATACGCTGTGCCGCAGGTCCGCCGAGGCGTCGTTCCGGACTGCATGGCGCATTGGACGCTGCCCCGACTGGCGGGCACCGCCGTCGCCGCCGACGTGCTGCTGACCGGGCGCACGTTCGACGGGCACGAGGCCGCTCAGATGGGCATTGCCAGCCGCTGCCTGCCGGCCGCGGAAGTCCTCGACCATGCGCTGACGATCGCCCGCGACATTGCCGTCAATGTGGCACCCACGTCGGCGGCGTTGAGCAAGCGGTTGCTGTGGGACACGGTGATCAACGGCTATGGCCCGCGGCAGGTCGCCGAGCTGGAAACCGAACTTCATCACCAGGTGATGGGGAGCCCCGACGCGCGCGAAGGCGTCGAGGCGTATCTCCAACGTCGCGCACCCCGCTGGAGCACAACGCCTTAGCGCGCGTCGACCCCGGCGCCCAGCGGCCGGTCGACGAAGAAGTCCATCAGCGGTTCTGGTCCACCCCCGTAGCTGGAGAAGTCCGTCACGCCGGCCTCCGCCAATACGTCGGCGTCGATGTAGCACTGACCGCTGGCCTCGGCGGCCGGGCGCCGCAGAATCTCCACGGCAGCATCCGCCATGATCTGCGGGCTGCGCGCCTTCTCCAGTAACTCGCCGCCATCGGGGGAGTTGGCCACCGCAGAGGTCGAGATGTAGGTCTCCGGCCACAGGCAGTTGCACGCGATTCCGGCGTCGGCGTATTCAGCGGCCCACCCCAGCGTCAACAACGTCATCCCGTATTTGGACAGCGTGTAGGACGGGTGCACGCCCAGCCAGTACGGGTTCATGTTGATCGGGGGAGCGATCGTCAGCACGTGCGGCGCCGCGGACTTGCGAAGGTACGGCAGGCACGCCTTGGTCAGCAGGAACGTCCCGCGCACGTTGATGTCCTGCATGAGGTCAAACTTCTTGGCGGACAAATGTTCTGACGGGTCGGTCGCGATGGAGCTGGCATTGTTGACGCAGATATCGATGCCGCCGAATCGGTCCACCGCGGCGTCGACGGCGCGCTGCACGTCCTCCTCGCTGCGCACGTCGCCCACGACTGCCAGAGCCTTACCGCCGGCTTCCTCGATCTCGGCGGCCGCGGTGTGCACGGTGCCGGGCAGGCGTGGATGCGGCTCGGCAGTCTTGGCCAGCAGTACGACGTTGGCGCCCAGTCGTGCCGCACCCAGTCCGATGGCCAGTCCGATACCGCGGCTTGCGCCGGACACCACCATGGTGCGGCCGGAGAATTCGGTGCCTGCCACCTGCTGACTCCTCGTCGTCGATGCGGGGGAGTAGCGGACCTTCCGATTGGATTCGGCCACCCCACGTCCGGCCGCAAGCGTGACAGTTCAGGGCATATTTGTAAAGCCGATCAGGCGGCCCCGGGAGCCTTGAGTGCGGCGGCCAGCATGGTCGCGGTCAGCCGGACCATCACGTCGCGATCCGCGGTGGCGGGCCGCTGCAATGCGATGCGCAGGCATGCGCTCGACGTCACGCCCATGGTCACGAACACCAGATCGTCCAACTCTGCGGGCGACAGGTCCGGGCGGGATCTGCTCGGGATCACGCTGCCCAGCGGCAGCAGGCTGCGTTCGATCTCATCCATCGCAGTGTGGTTGAGGTAGGGCGGCAGGTCGAAAGATGAGGATGTCAGCGCTGCCAGCAGGATCGGGGCGTGCTGCTCATAGGCGGTCGTCAGGGTGTCGATCACCAACAGGGCCGCTTGATCCACCTCGAGGTCGATGGCCTGTCCGACGCTGCGCACCAGCTGGAACGAGATATCGCGGGTCGCGGCATCCACCAACTCGGCGATGATGGCGGCGCGGTCCGGAAAGTACCGATAGACAGTGCCGATACTGACGTGCGCGGCGTCGGCGATGGTCTGCGTGGTCAGCGATTCCACACCGCGGCGCGCGATCAGCTGACGGGCGGTCTCGAGCAGGCGGCTGCGCATCTCGCGGGCTCGCTGCTGCTGCGGCCGCGACCGTGCCTGCGTGGGCATGGCACCCCCTATGAAAGTGAGTAGTAAGTGAGGCATTCTCATGTTTCCATATCTGTATGGCAAATGTGCCCACTACCCCCAATACCGACCTGGCCGTCGCGCGATACGGCCAAGCCGGCCGCGACTGGATCGCCGGGACGCAGATCGGCGATCCGTTGGCCGACGCCGTCGTCGCCGACTTCGCCACGTTGCCTCGCGGCGCGGGGATGGCCATGCTGCGGACCGCGGTCCAGCACGGCATCGACGCTGTCGAGTCGCCGCCGGAGTCGTTGCGGGCCTTGTTCGCCGAGGTCGACCACGAGCCCGACTGGCTCGACCACGACCGCCTGGACCGTGCTGCGGGTCATATCGTGCGCCACACCGCGTCCTACGGCATCGTCTTGGGTGCGGCCTCGTTGACGGCCGGCGCCATGAACGCCGTCGCCGGGATGCCGTTGGTGCTGACCGGTCGCTACACCAGCCAGGCGGCGGTACGGTCCATCGAGGTCGGCGCGTGGCTGGAGGAGATCCTGACTCCCGGCGGGCTGCGGCGCGACGGCGCCGGCCTGGCGACGACGTTGCGGGTCCGAATGATTCACGCGTTCGTCCGGCGTCACCTGCTGACCGACGGCGACTGGGACAGCGACGCGTGGGGTGCACCCATTCCGCAGAGCTACATGGCGTTCACCATCGTCGAGTTCGGTCGGATCGCCCTGGCGGCGATGCACCAACTGGGCGTTCGTTATACCCGAGCCGAACTCGATGACATCTACCACTTCTGGCGCTATGTGGGCCGGCTCAACGGTGTTACGGATGAACTGAACCCGGCCACCGAAGCCGATCAGATCCGCATCGCCGAGCTGTATGCGCTGACCGCGGTGGAACCCGACGACGGCGACCGTGACTTCGTCCGCGCGTTGACGCACGACTATCTGGCGCGCGAGATCGCCGAGCTGATGCCCTTCGGCGGCTCCTGGAAGCACCGGGTGGGCGTGAACATCATCAACGGCATGACCCGGGCATTTCTCGGTGATGCCGACGCCAGCCGGCTCGGCGTGGCGGACACACCGTTCAAATACCTGCCGCGGGTGATCGGCCCGGCCATCGGCGGCGTCAACGAGGTGCTTGCGCGCATTCCCGGCGTGAACGAACGGCGGACCCGACGCGCCTTGGCCAACTATCCGCGCCTGATGGCCGAGCAACGGCAGCGCTACGGGGTGCACCACGACTTGGTGGATGCCGCGCCGGACAGTGGTGGCCATCCGGCGGCGGTGCACGCCGTCTAGGGAAGCGTGCCCAGCGCGGCGGGACTAATGCGTCCGGCACGCACACCATTGGCAATGACGACCACTTCAGCAAGTTCGTGAACCACTACCACCGCGGTCAGCCCGAGAGTCCCGAAGACTGCTAGCGGCATCAGCACCGTGATGATGCCCAGCGACAGACCGACGTTTTGCAGCATGATCTGCCGGGAGCGACGGGCATGGCGCAGTGCGTGGGGGAGATGGCGCAGGTCTTGGCCCATCAGGGCAACATCGGCGGTCTCAATCGCGACGTCGGTTCCCATGGCGCCCATCGCGATTCCCAGGTCCGCGGCGGCCAGGGCCGGAGCGTCGTTGACGCCGTCACCGACCATCGCCGTCGGGCGGTCGGCGCGCATTTGTGCGATCAAGCGGGCTTTGTCTTCGGGTCGCAGTTCGGCGAAAACGTACCCAATTCCGGCTTGATCAGCCAGCGCCGCGGCAGTGGCGTGGTTGTCACCGGTGAGCATCGATACCCGGTAGCCGCCGTCGTGTAGCGCGGAGATGACCTCGGCGGCCTCAGGGCGCAGTTCGTCGCGCACAGCGATAGCACCCAGTAACTGATCGTCACGTTCGACCAGAACCGCGGTGGCCCCGCCCTTTTGCATACGTGCCACCCGTTCTCCGAGCTCGCCCGCCTCGAGCCAGCCGGGCCGGCCTAGGCGAACGGCGTGGCCATCCAGAGTGCCGGTCAGCCCGGCCCCAGGGAAAGCCTGCACATCGCTGGCGACGGGCCCGCCCGGTTCCGACGCAGCGAGAATCGCTGCCGCCAGCGGATGCTCACTGCGCGCTTCCAGTGCAGCGGCGACCACGAGCACGTCGCCTTGGGAAACGCCGTTGGCGGTGGCAACTTCGATGACCGCGGGCCGGTTCGCTGTCAAGGTCCCGGTCTTGTCCAGGGCAATCCCGCCGATGGTGCCGAGGGCTTCGAGCGCGGCTCCGCCCTTGATCAGGACACCGATCTTGGCTGCCGCGCCGATAGCCGCCACCACGGTCACCGGTACCGCGATGGCGAGCGCACAGGGCGAGGCCGCCACCAGCACAACCAGTGCGCGCTCGATCCATACCGCCGGGCTGCCCAGGATGCTGCCTACACCGGCGATCAGCGCTCCACCAATCATGATGCTGGGCACCAAGGGTCGCGCAATGCGGTCGGCCAGCCGCTGACTCGCGCCCTTGCGGGCTTGCTCGGCTTCCACGATATGCACGATGCGGGCCAGTGAGTTGTTGTCGGCAGTCGCGGTGACCTGAATCTGCAAGACGCCGGTGCCGTTGATCGATCCGGCAAACACCTCGTCGCCACGGCCGGCCTCGACCGGAACGGACTCGCCGGTAATCGCGGACATGTCGAGCGCAGTGCGGCCGGCAACGATGATGCCGTCTGTGGCCAGTCGCTCGCCGGGTTTGACGATCATCAGATCACCGACACGAAGCTCATGTGCGGCCACCACCGTTTCAGTGCCGGAGCGCACGACGGTAGCCTGC
Organism: Mycobacterium sp. SMC-15; assembly: GCF_045310925.1. Taxonomy (NCBI): domain Bacteria; kingdom Bacillati; phylum Actinomycetota; class Actinomycetes; order Mycobacteriales; family Mycobacteriaceae; genus Mycobacterium; species Mycobacterium sp. SMC-15. Next base: position 152,026 of record NZ_JBJIAJ010000003.1, read on the forward strand.
TCCGGGACCAGCGAGAGCAGAGCGCGCAGGCCGCGGCGGGTACGAGCCACCGCGTATTCTTCCAAACCCTCGCTGATCGAGAACAGGAACGCCAGCGCCGCGGCCTCGCCGACCTGCCCCAGTCCGACTGCCCCGGCCGCGGCGATGGTCATCAGCGAGCCCACGCCGATACGGCCCTGCGCCAGGTGCTTGAGGCTGGAAGGCACAAATGTCGAGGCCCCTACTGCCAGCGCGGTGACTTTGAGCCCGAAGGCAATCGGGCCCAGGGGAGTGACCCAGGCGCTGATCGCCGAGGCTGTCAGCAGCGCTCCCGACAGCGCTGCCCGCCGCACCTTCACGACGTCCCAAAGCCGGTGCGGTTCGGGTCCATTGGCGTCGTGATCACAACAGCCGTCGTTCACCAGCTGCCTGGGTGACGCGTCGCTGCCAGCGCCTGACCGGATCCGGGCGCTCCAGTCAATAACCCGCTGCCCAAGACTGCCCTCGCGCCTTTCGGTCCAATGCGGGGCCCGAGCGGGCACAGCTGCTACCGGGGTTCGCTGGGCGGTGGCGATGGCCGACAGTATTGCTGGGCGGTCGCATTGCTCGACTGAATACCAGATCACCACCGATGCGGTGCGTGGATAGGCATGCACCGCACGTACCCCAGGCACTTGAGACACCGCGTCCTCAATCGCCACAGCCGTCAGGGGGCCATTGCGAAAGCTGCTGGCCTGAACTCGCATTCGGCCGGCGGCAGCAGAGATGACGACCGGTGCGTGTTCTCGATCGGCGCAGATAGCTGCGGTCACCCTTAGCCCTTTCAGTTCAGCAGCAGTCGTCGCTTTCAGTGGTGGCGACCGGCAGCGGAACTTCTTCACCGAGGCGGTCACGCGCTTCTGCGACCACATCAGCGACTCTCAGCCGAGCCGCCTCGGCCGCCACCTCGGCTCGTCGGGTGCCACGCAGCCCCCACTCCGTGGCGGTTACCGCGGCGCGGTGAACCGGAGCCGCACCCGCCGCCCTGCGTAGCAATTCAAAGGCGCTCACCCCGACCAGACCGGTGACCACCGTTTCGGCCGCTTTGACCAAAAATGCCTGCGGAACCACTGCGACATCTCCTCATTGTTGTTTTATGCCAAGACAGCTCGGAGCGTCTGGCTATGTTTCAGCCGCTACGTCGACTGCCCTGGAGGTCAGGCAGTCGTCGATGCAGGGTTCGTCGGTGTCGACCGCCAGAACCACCTGGACCAGCTCACCCAACGCGCGTGCCAGATGCGGGTCCGCCAACCCGTAGCGAACTTGGCGACCTTCATACGTTGCGATCACCAGACCGCATCCGCGCAGACACGACAGGTGGTTGGAGACGTTCGACCGCGTCAGCCCCAGATGCGATGCCAGCTGCCCGGGATAGGCGACACCGTCCAGGAGAGCCACCAGGATTCGGCATCGCGTTGGATCAGCCAGCGCTCGACCGAGCCGCGCAAGGGCCGACTCTCGCATCTCACACGTCAGCATTTGCTGAACAGTACAGTAGTTGCTGACCTATTATCAACAGCTGGCCGATTCGGCGAATCCCGCAAGCGGTCTCAGGGGGCACCGCCGGTGCATCACTTCATCACAGCGACATACTGTTTCGCGCCTGTGATTGCGAGACCGCCGGAAGGGGTAGTGCTAGTAGATCGACACCCAGCCTGAGGGTCTGGGCACTTCCGAAGGAGGGACCGATGAACGTGTTCCTACGCCGCATGACATGCGCCGTCGCGATTGCCTTGGCGCCCATGTCGTACGTGGCAGCAGTATCGCCTGGCGTGGCCGTGGCTCAGCCCCCTGATTGCGGCCCAGGTAACTGGTGGAACCCGGGCGCCAATGCGTGCCAACCCACCGCACCGCCGAACTGCGGCCCCGGTAACTGGTGGAATCCGGCAGTCAATGCGTGCCAGCCGGTAGCGCCGCCACCGCCCGGCTAGCGGCGGGTCAAGCGGCCATGGCGGTCAGCTGCCCCCAGCGGTGGCCGCCATGGCTCGATAGCGTTGTCGCACACTTCGAAAGCGACTCTCACTCTCACTGTATGGCCAACAGGGCCGCAACGGCCCTAGACGCCGGGGCCTAACCGGCTTTCGCTTCCTGGTTGCGGGCGTCCCGGGCCAGACGACGGTCGCGTTGTTCCTCGAACCTGATCACCTGGCGCTCAAGACTTTCGAGGTACTTTGCAAGCTGTTCCCGGCGTTGTTCTCCGCGCGAAGTGAAGTCATCGCGCTCGAAGATCCGCCACTTACGCAAATTCGGCCGCACGACTTCGTCCAGATGCTGCCGCGGGTCGTAGATCCCGTGTTTAGCCATCAACACCCCGTTGCGCCGAAAGTTCGGCATGCCCTGGCCGGGCATCCGGAAATTCTCCACGACGTCGGCGACCGCTTCCAGTGCTTGATCAGGAACCAGATCCAATGCTGCACCGCACATGTTGCGGTAGAAGATCATGTGCAGGTTCTCGTCGGCAGCAACGCGCTGCAGCATCCGGTCGGCAACCGGGTCATTGCACACCTTGCCGGTGTTTCGGTGACTGATACGCGTGGCCAATTCCTGAAAGGTCACATAGGCGACCGACAGCAGGAAGTCGGTCTTGTGTTGCGACTCCTCCTCAGCGGTGGCTCCGAAGCCGTTGCTCACGTGCTGCATTCGTGCTTGTTCCAGCGCCACCGGGTCGACTCCGCGGGTCACCAGGAGATAGTCGCGGATCACGATGCCATGGCGGTTTTCCTCGGCGGTCCACCGGCCCACCCACGCCGCCCAGGCGCCATCATGGGAAAAATACTTGGCCGCCTGACGATGGTAGGACGGCAAATTGTCCTCGGTAAGCAGGTTAGTGATCATCGCCGCCTTCGCGACATCACTGAGTTGCGACTGCTCCGGTGACCAGTCGAGGCCGCCGATCCGCGCGAAATCACGGCCACGGTCCCAGGGCACATAGTCATGGGGATTCCACTCGGCCGCCACCAACTCGTGCCTATTTACATTGGTTGCCGCAACTGGCTCCAACTCGCGCAGTATCTCCAGATCGGTCAACTGCCTCGGCATCGCATCCCCTTCTACGGCTCTCGGGATGGCCCCCCCAGCCCGACGAACCATACCCCGCCCGGACACTGCAAGCCGACGCCGACAGACCAGTTGGGCGAAATCACAGGCAGAACATCAGTGGGACACAGAGTCGCGCCAATACATCACGTGCATGTTATTCGGCGACGTCGACAACCAGGAGTCGGTATCCAAGGTCACGTTGTGTCGATCGGAGCAGCTCGGCGTGTCGCCGCTGCCATGCGCCAGTTGCGATATCAGCGCGCAGGCGGGACAAGCCTTCCTCCAGTTGACTTTTCGACGTCAGCGTGAACAACGACATTCCGTTCCGCACGGCAGCATCGAGGTACAACTCCGGGCGGCACCAGTAGGCCCCTCCGAACCCGTCCCGACAGTCGTGCGGCACAGGTACGGGCACCACTGAGACTCGTTCCCCGCCAAGGCGTTCGATCAACATGTCCATAGGGACAGCCAGCCGGGCATCGGTCTCCGCGGCAGCCGGAAGATAGTCGCGCAACAGCCAGAACTGACCAAAAATGACATGATCCCAGGTGAATACGACTACGCGTCGACGCGCGATACGAATCATCTCAGCCAGGCCGGCCGCGAGGTCGGTCCAGTGATGAACCGTCAGCAGAGCCATCGCGGCATCGACGGCACCCGTCCTGATAGGCAGGTTTTCAGCGGCTGCCTGAACCGCCGGAGCGCCAAACGAGGGCCTTTGGTTGATCATCACCCGGCTGGGTTCGACGGCCACAACGGTGGATGCCGTCTCGTAGGACCCAGTGCCGGCACCGATGTTCGCCACCGATGCCGCGCCACGCAGAGCCTCGTCGATGACTGCCGCAATACGGGGATCGGCGACACGGGTCACCGAGTAGGCGGCTCCAGTTCGGTCGTAAGTGCTCATGCCATGCCCAACTCGTCAACGTCGGTAGGCCAATCAGAGTAGGCCAGCGCGTGCTCGAGCGGCCCCTCATCCGGTGTCCATTCTCATCCGGCCTGGCGTAGCCGCAGCCCGCTCAAACGGCTGGAGTCACCCGACGTCGTCGAATCGCTGGCCGGAAGGGGGATCGTCTCAATTCGTCACCCTGACGTATCTATTGGATGGCGAGAGGGGAGTAGCGAAGAGCGCAGCGCTTCTGCCCACAGCTGATTCTCCACTTGGAGAACCGATTTCGGATCGATTTCCGTTTGGGACATCTCACCCGGTGCTGCCGGTCAGGTAGCTGCAGAGCATCACGACAATCGCGTCTTCGGTCACGTCTGCGGCAACCGGCGTGGGTGTCGCGATAAGTCGGTGGACGAGCGATTCGATGGTCGCGACGATGATCTGTGCGGCGGTCGCGGAATCGCTGACATTCACTTCTGGGTACTGAGCCAGTAGCTTTGCGGTCGACGCAACTGCCATGCGTTCGAGTTGATGTAGGTGGTTGAGGAATTCGGGGGATCGCGGAGCTTCTTCGAAGAGCACACGATGCAGCCCAGGGTCTTCGCGATGGTTGTCGATCGCCGATCGGACGAAGATTCGGAGCGTGTCCTCAAGGCGGTCGGGCAGACCATCGGCGGTACGTCGGACCAACAGCGCCATACCGGCCTCGACGTGCTGGTCCATCAGGGCCCGCAGGATCGCATCCTTGTTAGGGAAGTACTGATACAGCGAGCCGATGGACAGCTCCGCATATTCAGCGATGCGGTTCGTGCTCGCCGAATACCCCCGCTCGGAGAAAACTTGAGCGGCAGCATCGAGCACCCGTTGCCGAGTCTCCTTGGCACGGTCCTGTTTCGGCTGCTTACGGGGGCGATACCGGTCTGGTGGAGCGATTGCTGAACTCCTGCCGAAATGCGAGTAGTCAAACCAAGGAATTCCCCTCATATTGAGGTGATCCTAACAACGGCGAGGGTTGCTCAAGCGTCTACAACAGCCCTGTGTGCATCCCAGATCAAACCAGCCAACCAAGCCAATCAAGGGAACGACATGAGATCGGTCCGTACCGATGAACAGGTAATCCGCAAAGCCAGCGTGATCGACGCTCCGATTGACTCGGTGTGGCGGCGGATCACCTCGCAAGACGGGATCAACGACGAGATGGGTCCGTATCTCAAGATGACCATGCCGCGCAGCTTCCGCGGCAGGTCCATAGGCGACGTGACACCTGGCACCCGGATCGGCAAAAGCTACCTGTTGCTCTTCGGGGTCATCCCGGTCGGTTTCGACGACATCACCATCGCCAAGATCGAGCCGGGCCGGATGTTCCGCGAAGAGTCCCGAATGACGGGGATGCGCATCTGGGTTCATCACCGCACCTTGGAACCCACGAACGGTACCGCTGGTGAGCAGACCCTCGTCACCGACGAGATCACGGTAGCCCCGCGGGCGCTGCTTGGACTCATCCCTGGAGCCAGGACACTGGTGAGCACCATCCTTGGGCACTTCTTCGCTCATCGTCACCGGCGGCTGGCGCGGACGATGCGTACCCTTAGTGGCACTATGCCACCTCAGAGCTGATTCGCCACTCCGAGAAGCGATTTCGCGTCGACAGGCCCATCCGGGCGTGCGCAGTCATTTCGTCACTGTGACGTATTGCCTTTGCGCAGTGTGAGGTGAGGCAGGGGCGACTCGGGGTCAGTCACGGCCGGCGCCGCGCCGTGAATAGCGGCGAGCGTACCGGAGGCGACGACGTACCTGCACGGGATCCTTGCCGGCGCGGCCGGCGCCGCGAACGCCTGCGCGGTTTGCACACCGGGCAACCGCGCCAGGACCGAGACGGGTGATGGTTGGTGATGGTGCCACTCCGGGGGCCGACTCCGCATACCAGGCGAAGGAAACGTTGATACAGATCCGGCCCGGCCCACTTCCAGCAGGTATCGCTAACGCCGATAACGTACATTATGTCAGATAGTAACTTGGCTATTCGCATGGGATGCGAGTACGCCCACTCCTGATACTGCCCGCCATAACGCGAAATCAACTGCACGCAAGGACCATTCGATGCGTTGCGCTTCCCGACAGTCATGCCGCGGCCCGGTTACGCCATGCAGCACTGCGGAGTCGGCCTGACCTGCGCATTTGGTTGACGTTATTGCAGGATCCGCAGTTGGAATGCAGGATCAGCACTCAAGGAGGCTTGTGTGGACCTAGTCAAATATTGCTGGGCTGAGTTCGCCGTGCGTTCGAACAATTCAACGAAGAGGCAGGGAGATTAGAATCAGGTTTTGGAGAAGTAGGCCGGTCCCGTCAGTCAGCGACGCCCCTGAGCAAGATCCACAAATCGAACATGCGGTTCCTGCGGGCCCAACGCTCGACTGTGATAGGCACGTCGCCCCCGAGGGCGTTGCCCCACGCAGCTTCGACCCAAGGGCCAACACCGATGCTGAAATCCGTTGGCTCGGCGAGGACAGACTCGACAGGGCGGACTTCTCAATACGTATCGCGAACAGGATCGCTGCGGCTGGCGACCGAAACAGCATCGTCTACGGATTGGCCGGCCCGTGGGGCGGCGGTAAGTCGTCGGTATTGAACATGATCGTCGAGGCGCTAACACTGACACACAAGGATGCCTGGAACGTCGTACGGTTCACTCCCTGGTCTGCCGCCGACTCAGTTGCCATCACAGACGAGTTCTACAGAGCGATCGCCGAAGCGATGCCGAAGACAACCAAAGAAGGGCAGAAAGCGCGACTCCTGCTTGCTGCGGCGCCGGTGGCCGCAGCGGCAGGTAAAGCGGCCTTGACGTCCCTTATCGAGAGCAAACTTGGCGAAGGCGCCGTCGGCGACACGGTTAAGGCAGGCGCCGAGGCATTCGCGGACAAGGTTGGTGCGATTCAAGGACCAGATCCAGATCCGTTCGTCCTTCGCTTCGAGAAGATGTCGAACGCAATCGAGGCGGTCGGCATCAAGGTTCTCGTAATCGTCGACGATATAGATCGACTCGACACCACGGAATTACTAAGTGTCATGCGAGCCGTCAGATTGCTTGGGCGATTCAAAAACGTCCACTATCTCTTGTCCTACGACGAAAACACCGTTATAGAGGTCCTCAAGCAGACAGAACTAGCTAGTAACAGCAGCAGGCGCGCGCGCCACTATCTCGAAAAAATTGTGCAATATCCGTTCGTCCTGCCGCCTCTCGATCCGGCTTATCTGGAATCTGAACTGTTCGAAGCACTTCAAGAGGTTGCGACTGTGCAGCAGGTACAACTGCGGCAAGACGCACAAAATCAGCCTGGTTCCATCTCCAGAATCATCCAAGCCCTTCCGTTGTCCGACCCACGCCAACTAACTTTGCGAGCGATATACAGATACGCAAGTCAGGTCGATATACTTCTTACCCTGGTCGGGAGCAGCGAGATCGATTTCGAAGATGCCGCGCTAATCACCTTTCTCCGTTTGCGATACCAATCAGTTTACGACGAGGTCCCCCAGTGGCGATCCGAACTAACTGGGACGCCGGTCATCAGCTTCAACAGCCGCGAGCCAACTCGCGACCAGTGGTTGGTGCGCATCGCTGCAGTTGTTGATGAGGAGATCGAAGACGAAGCAGAGCGGAACGCAGCCGCTGAACTAATCGCGAGACTGCTGGCCGCTATGTTCCCACGCTTACAACACCTGGGAGGCCGTGAACAAGGCATTCGCAAGCACAAGATCAGCGATGCCGACTACTTCAACCGTTACTTCGCATACCGGATTCCTGCGAATGACGTGTCAGATTCAAGGATTCGCCGGGAACTTGCAGTCCTGCTTTCAACGGGAGTCCTACCGGACGACTCGATCATCGCAGCGAACGTCGATAGCTTCTTAGGGCGCGGTTTAGTACGCCGCAAGATGCTGCACCACTTGGAACTAGTCAAAGAGGCCACCTTTGAACGCGCCATAGCTGCTGCCCATCACTTGATGGGCATCCTCGATCCCAGCGACCTCGACCGTGGAGGATGGGCCGCATTTATCTATCCCCTGCTAGCGCAAGCGATAGTGGAGGCAGGCTCCGACGAGAACGCTCGGCTTGTCGTCGACGACTTCGTCGAACGATACGGTGTCCTAACGACCGCCAATGTGCTTGTTTGTCAGCGCAAAGGACCCATGGACGATTCGCCGCAGGAAAGAATCGGCATCGCAAGCTCTGGCCTCCGGGACAACATCGTTCGGGTATGCGAGTTAGACCTGAGCACCGATGTAAAAAGTGTTGATCCTGATGCTTTGACGTTGTTGCACTTCCTCTTCTATCTCGACCTCGACCTCTTGCATCGGATCAGAGAGTTCGCCAAGCAGCTGATCGCAGCGGGCCAAGCGAAACCGTACGAGCTTGCCGGACGATTTGTGCAGATAAGGGTGTGGCCAGATGGCTCGAACGAGCATGCGGAGTACTGGAAGTTCTTTGAAGAAATAGTCCCTATGAGTGACTGGGAGATTGAGTCGATACCGCCTTACTCACACGACAACGTGGTTGATGGTGACACTTCGCTGGAAAATAGAATCCGGCTCGCTGCCGTACTGATGAAAGAAATATTGTCGGGCTCTGAGGACGGTTCCGGCTGAGCACAAGTTGCGGCCGTACCGCCTGAAATCGACCAGATGCCGTGTTGCTGGGGTGTGCGCCACCTTCGCTACCCGTCGCCTATCCCCGGAGAGGCCAGTCGGTGGAGAACCTGAGGTGAGCCCGTCGTAGTGGTCCAGTCGTTGTTGATTCTTCCTTGCCCGCCGACCGAGTAACAGAGTCCCACAACGACTGGACAACAACGAAGGCTCACCTCGGAACACCGACTTCCAACCAACCACGGGTAAATCGATTATTGAAATAATGCCGGGCAACTATCGTCAACACCCACCGAGCCAAATCTGGACGTTTCACACATCCCTAACACACCGAATGACACAGGTGTAAGATTCCAGCGACGGTGCAGCTAATCGGAGGGATTATGGCCACAGAACGAGGCGATCAGGACGCGCAGTCGCAGGGCTCAGGATCGGAGCTGCAGACCAGTCAAACCGAGAACACCATGGTGGACTGGGGCACTAGCAGCATTCATACCAGCAGCAAGCCACCCGCTTCGGAGACACGTCAGCACCCCTAGCAGCGCGCACTACAACAGGGAGCACGGATGACCAACGGACGCCAAGACGGTTCGTCAGACAGCGACGAGTCTGACGACAAGGAGGACGAGCTCGAAGACTGGGGTTCCAGCCGAAGTCTGACCGGTGGCGGAGGCTGGGAATCTCACGGGCCTGGAAGCGTTGAGTAACGAGTCTAAGACCGGCCAGGTCTTCAGCGATTACATCTCACGGCTTCGTGAGCTTGAGTTTCAGAGGATGCAGATTCTGGAAACCCGGGGCGCCAGGATCAGCCAGACCAACCTAGCGATCCTCACGGCTGTACTTGCTATCGCTACTCTCCTAGCGGAGAAGTTCAAGCCGAGTGATGCTACTCCCGGATCACTAACTCTTCTCGCAGCCGGCGGTTTTGCATTGATCGCTTCACTCATCTACGCATCACTTGTACACGCTGGGACAAGCAAGGTTGCGCTGACAGATAACGCCACGCTCGACAGGATGGCCGGCGAGAAGTTCAAGTGCCCTACCGTCGAAGCGAGGTTTATTACGGCCAATCGCGACGCAGATACCGTCAAAAGCCTTTACGCCGCAAACGAGAAGCGTGGCGCGCATTTGAAGGCCGCCCTGACCCTGCAGGTTCTGTTCGTAATCTTCCTCGTGCTGGCAATCACACTGGAAGCGGTTGCGCGGACGTTCACTTGCTAGATTAAGGGCGCCTCTACTTGGTCCCTCCGACGTGACCAACGGCGAGATGCTTCCGTTCCCCCGTAGGCTCACCGCATGCACGAAGTGACCCTGGCCAGCACCGGTGAAGCGGCGATGCTGACAGTCGGACTGTCGATCTATCCAGCGTTGATCCTCGTGATCATCGCCGTGGCGATCGACAGCGCCCGCCGACACCGACGCCGCCGCGCGATCTACGCCACGGTCATGGTTGGCGTGCTGACCTTGGGCGGGCTGGTTGCGGCAGTATTCAGCAGCATCGCGTGAACCTGCCTGAACCCACGTCGCACCGCGCGAGTCTACGGCTGGTCGCTCTGCAAAAGCTCGTGCTGTTGGCGGCATCGCATACAGGCGGCGCTCACGACGTGGGCAGAACACGCAAGATCACCCAATCGATGGAGTCGCGCCAGCGGAGGGTGCGCGGCGTCCAGGAGACCACCGCCACGGTGGCCGGCGTACCCGTGCGGTGGTTCCGTCCCGCCAGGGCCGGCGCTGGGCTGATCTTCCACGTACACGGTGGGGCATTCGTTGCCGGTAGTTCTCTGGCGGCCCGTGCCCACAGCGGGCTGGCCCAGTCCAGCAGTGCGGAACTGGTGAGTGTCGATTACCGACTTGCACCAGAACATCCCTTCCCCGCGGCCCTCGATGATGTGTGGGCGGTTTACTCGGAGGTGAGGTAGCACCTGACCGTCCCACGGTCATTGTTGGGGAGTCTGCCGGAGGTGGACTTCGATGACTCCCGCAATGTCTCGACCCGCATGCGCTCCGCCGGTGTAGACGCGACGCTTGTCGAGATAGCCGGCGGGTTCCACGGTTTCATCCTTTTACCCGCTCCAGATTCGAAGGAAGCCAGGCGGCGAATATCGTCCTTTGTGGCGCAGCCTTCATCAATTGATGAGGGGCTCGCTCTCTACGCCGCGTGATGCTCCGCGTGCCGTATCCCCGGTGGACAGGTAGCCAGCGGCCGGCCGTCAACGACTCAACCGCGGGACGAAGTCTTCGAGCTGGCTCCGCGGTCCGGAGCGTCTCGACGCCTTCCGAGCGTTGGCCGGGACCTTCAAGCCGCTGGCCTGACGGCAAGCGCAACGCTCAAAGCGGGCCGACTGCGCTGGCGATACCACCTGGGTGGACACTATGACGTGGCCCTTTCTGCAACGGTATTCAAAGTCGAACTTGGCGTCTCCGATATCGATCACGGTTACTACGCCGATCACACGCTGACCGTGGCCCGTCATCCCAGTGAGAACGATGAGCGGATGGTCGTGCGATTGTTGACTTTTGGGCTTCGCGCGCACCGACTCAGCGATATCGACGGTGAGTTGGCGTTCGGGCCGGGCCTGTCCACCCCTGGCGCACCGGACTTGGCGCTCACCGACTACACCGGCCGGATCCTCGAGTGGATCAACGTCGGCCAGCCCGACGAACGCGCCTTGGGCAAGGCCGCCAGCCAGGCCGACCAGGTGCTGCTCTTCCCGTTCGCCGCCGGCGTGGCCACCTGGTGGCGCACTGTCGGACCCAAAGTGGCGGGGCTACCGAATCTGTCGGTGGTGCAGATACCGCACGGATCGGTGCAGCAACTGGCCCGGACTGTCGATCGACGGGTCTCGGCACAGGTGATGGTGATCGAAGGTCAGGTGACGATGACCGTAGGCGGAGTCGACGTCACCTTCACGCCCGAGCCATTGCAGTGAGCATCTGAGCCCCTCTATCGCTGACTACTCGTCCTCGGCGTCATCGCGGTGCGCGGCCTCGATCACCTCAGGCGGCACCGGCCTCTGTAACCACACCCGCATCCGCATGAGCCCGCCGGTGATCGTCCCGACGGCGAGCACGGCAGCGATGATCCATAGCGCGAGCGACATGCCCCAATTCTCCCCTTGCCCCGGGCGGTGTCCAGTGCACACTGATCTCCATGGGCAAGCTCATCTACGGCTTCACCGTGTCGGTGGACGGTTACATCGCCGACGCACAAGGCAGCATCGACTGGAGCGAGCCGAGCGACGAACTGCACCAGTACTGGAACGACTTCGAGCGCGAGACCGCGCTGTCGTTCTACGGTCGGCGGCTCTACGAACTGATGTCGGCATACTGGCCGACGGCCGATGAGGACCCGGATGCTCCCCCGTTGATCGTCGACTTCGCCCGCATCTGGCGCGCCATGCCCAAGGTCGTCTTCTCACGCACCCTGGAGTCGGTCGGCTGGAACTCCCGACTGGAACGCGGCGACCCGGTCGAGGTAGTGCGGAAGTTGAAGGCCGAAACCGACGGCAACCTGGAGGTGGCCGGCGCGGCACTGGCCGCACCGATTGTGCAGGCCGGACTGGTAGATGAGTTTCGGATGGTGATCGCCCCCACCGCCGTCGGCGGCGGCACCCCGTTCTTCCCGAGCCTGCCGTCATGGATCTCGCTGCGGCTATTGGAGAACCGCACATTCCCCGGCGACACGGTGCTACTGCGCTACGCAGCGAAGCAGGACTGAGCGGGCCCGCTAGCTGCAGAGAAGCTGCCTGTTGAGCATGCAGTTCACCGGTGGCGAGTACGTCCCGGACAACACCCCCCGGAAGCCACCCGTGGCGGAACCGCCCGGCGCGATGATCCGATTCCAGTTCGCCGGGGCCAGCACATAGTGCGTGCCTGATCGGCCGACGCTGCTGTTCCACGCGTGCGAGATGGATTCATTCGCCGGCAGGTCGAATTCAAGGCGCCAATCAGTCATCGGCACACTGCTCCAGTTGGTGATGGTGAAGCGCGCGATGAAGCCGGTCTGCCACGTCGAGGTCACCGACAACGTCGCGGTGGCCGCGGCCGCATGAGCTACGGCGGTGGTCGCGAATCCGAGGATGACAACCAGCGCTGCCGCGACAGCGACGTGAAGCGCTGCACGGCAGCGTTTCACGCAACTGTGGATCCCCGCCATGGCAGCCAACACTAAGGCCGAACGCGCGATATCGACCCTGTCACCGCCGCTCCCCTGCAGGACCTTTGCCCAACTGAAACCGTCACGTGACGTCAGTCGGCGTCATCGCGAAGTTGGCGAATCGGTGACCAGCGAGGTCGGATGCCAGCCGTGTCCCTCCATCCGCGCCAGGAATATCTTCCGATTACTGATCACTTGATCTAATATGAGGTCATGCGATCTGAGCCGCGAAAGGTCACCTTCACCCAGTCGGCGCGACGAGCCCAGATCGTGAATGCGGCGATAGACGTGATCGCGGAGCTTGGCTGGGCGCAGACGTCGATACGCAAGATCGCGGAACGCGTGGATTTGGCAATGAGCGCGGTCCTCTACCACTTCGGCAGCAAGGACAACCTGGTCGATGCGGTCGTCGAGGAGATGTACCGAACAGCGATTGCCGCGGTGTCTCCGGCATTGCAGGCAGAGAGCACATCGGAAGGCAAGCTGGCCGCCTACATCAGGGCGAATATTGCCTACTTCAGCAGTCAGCGGAACCAGTTGGCGGCCTTGGCGCAGTTGGGCGCGAGCTATCAGCCCACCGACGGTCGGCGCTTCGATGAGCTGGGCATGACCGACGAACTTAGAGAAGAACTCACCGTGCTGGATCCGACCACGATACTGATTGCGGGGCAACGCGATCACGAGTTCGGACAGTTCCCCGTCGGGTCGATGTCGATGGCGCTACGAGGTGCCGTCAATGCAGTCGTCGAAAAGATTCTGCGCGAGCCGGACTTCGATGCCCGCACCTACGCCGAGGATCTGGTCGAGATCTTCGGCAGCGCGGTGGCGGTACAGCGGTGAGTCGCGTCGTCATCGTGGCTGTCGGCAGCCGCGGCGATGTCGCTCCACTGACCGGGTTGGGTGTCGCCCTGCGACAGGCCGGACACCGGGTGAGCATCGCTGCCTACACGCCATTCGCTGACATGATCACTAAGTGCAGCCTGGCTTTTCGTGAGTTGCCAGCTGATTTGCACCTCGCCGCGGACGGTGCCGAGGTACAGCAGTTGAAGGAGCTGGCGGCGTTCTTCTCGCCAAGCGGGATGCGGACATTGGGCCACGACATCTTCGCCGCGCTCGAAGCCGAACCAGCCGACGTCGCGCTGCTGTCACCATTCGCAGAGATGTCCGGCCACCAATGGGCTGAATCACGAGGCATTCCCTCCGCAGGTGTTCGACTGCAGCCCTTGTCAGCCACGGCACTGTATCCACCGACTGTTCTGGGCACATGGTCGGCCGGAGCAGCCGGAAACCGTGCAGCTGCGCGGGTGGGTGCATGGTTGGTCGACCGTGCCTACGGACGCGTGATGGCCGATTTCCGCCGCGGACTCGGCCTGCCAAGTGCATCAACCCGAGTTCTGCGCAAGCAACGGACGTCGGCTAATTGGCCTATTCTGCATGGCTATTCGCCACGGGTAGCGCCGCCCCCATACGACTGGCGGTCCGGTCTGCAGGTCACCGGATACTGGTGGCCAGCCAACTCTGGCGAGTGGATCCCACCAGCTGAACTGACCCACTTCCTATCCGAGGGCCCAGCACCGGTGTTCGTCGGATTCGGCAGCATGATGACCACCCCCGCCCGCGCCGCCCAGCTCTCCGACCTCATCCGACAGTCCGCCGCGCAGGCCGGAGTCCGCGTCCTCGTACAGGCTGGCTGGACCGGCCTCAACGCTGTCAGTGACACCGTCATGACCATCGGCGACACCCCGCACGACTGGCTGTTCCCCCGGGTCGCCGCTGTCGCGCACCACTGCGGAGCGGGCACTACCGCGGCGGGACTGCGCGCCGGCATCCCCGCCATCGCCTTGCCCGCATACGGTGACGGTCCATTCTGGGCCGCCCGACTCAACGCTCTCGGCGTCTCCGCAGCCACCATCAACCAACGTCATGTCACCGTCGACCGCCTCGCCGCTGCCATGAGCACCGCCGTCAACGATCAGCACCTGCGCGACAACGCGCGTCGACTCAGTGCAGATATTGCCGCCGAAGACGGCGCCGCCGCGGCGGTAGCCGCTGTCGAGTCCCTGCTGCAACACACAACCTAGGAGGATCCATCATGCCTACTGACCCCGTCGTGGGCGACGCACTCCTGGCTGGTGCCATCATTCTGGCCGGTGGTGCCATCGGCGCGGGAATCGGCGACGGGCTGGCCGGATCTCAGTTCATCGCCGGCGTCGCCCGCCAACCCGAAGCCCAATCACGTTTGTTTACACCGTTTCTAATCACCGTCGGCCTGGTCGAAGCGGTCTACTTCATCAACATCGCCTTCATGGCACTTTTCGTGTTCGCCACACCTGGGAAGTAGCGCATCGGCGGCCACGCGCCAATCCTCCCGAGTCGAACACGCCCGAGGACGGATCGAGGCCCCCGTGCCACCCCACGGCCCCCGCCCGATCACCAGCAGGGCTACCGTTGCCCAAGGGCGAGATCATGTCCGCGAAGGAGCACCCACATGCTGAAGTACGAGATCCATGGAACCGGTGAGCCCTTGGTGCTCGTCCACGGGATCACCCACCGCAGGCAGGCCTGGTACCCGGTGCTCGAGCACCTGACCGATCACCGCACCGTGGTGCTCTTCGATCTGCCCGGCCACGGCGAATCGCATGACTTCGTGGTCCGCAACGGTGACGTGCAGGGAACGCTGCGCGACGAACTGGTCGGGCTGTTGGACCAGCTCGGCCTTGACCGCCCGCACATCGGCGGCAACTCTTTGGGCGGCCGGATCGCGATGGAGGCCGCCGCCGACAATCTGGTCGCGAGCGCGACGGTGCTGTCCCCCGCCGCCTACTGGCACAACTCCCTCGATTTCGCCTACGTTCGGATGATCTTCCGGTTGCTCACCACCAGCGCCCGGATGCTGGCCCCCGTGGTGCCGCGCCTTGCTCGTTCGCCACGGGCACGGCACATGATGGGCTCGGTGGTCTCGGCGCACCCCGAGCGGATCCCGGCCGAGGAGTTCGTGGCCGACCTCAACGGCATGCGGCGGGCCATTCCCGCGATGAAGAAGATCTTCCCGGCCGCCGAAGTCTTCGACCGGGAGATCCCCGCGGACATTCCGGTGACCATCGCATGGGCCGCGCGTGATCGGATCCTGCTGCCCTACCAAGCGAAGATCGCCGAACAACGGCTCCCCCAGGCCCGCCACATCCGCCTGCCCGGCTGCGGCCATGTGCCGATGGCCGACGATCCCGAGCTCGTCGCACGCGTACTACTCGACGGCAGCGCTCCCAGCGCGCGGGCCGAGGCTTCGTAGCGAAGCCCCGGGCCAGCAGCTGGTAGCCAAAGCTACACGCGGACAGCCAGTTCCAATCCCGTGTCAAGAGCCAGCGGGCTGCTCACGTAGCCGTTCTCCGGTGCGCGCACGTAGTCGAGATAGGCGTGAGCCGGGTCCAGGTTCACGTTGTCGCCGACAATCAGTGCGCCTGTTGCCAGCACCGGCTCCAGGATCTTGATCACCGTCAGATCGAGGTCGGGCCAGCCATCGAGCAGCACGAACTGCACGGGTTCACTGATGGACCTGAGGGTGGTGCGAGCGTCGCCTTCGAGGATGGTGATCAGGTCACTGACCCCTGCTTCGGCGAACGTCGCCTGGGCTGCGGCCAGCTTCCGCGAGCTCATCTCGGTGGTGATGATGTGGCCCGTGCCGTTGTCGCGGACCGCGGCGGCCAGATGCAGCGTCGAGATCCCATAGGACATGCCGTATTCCACGATCGTCGTCGGCTTCAACGCGCGAACGAGGCTGTACAGCAGCCGGCCCGAGTCGGGCGCCACGGACAGGTAGACGTCCTGAAAGGCCTCTGCCCGATCTTCGATGGTGTAGTCGCTGGGCGAGATGCCCTGTCGGCGATCGGCATCGCGCTGCGCATCAGCGAAAAGCCGGTCGATGATCGAGGTGTATTCCGGATGGTTCAAGGTTGCAGTCATATCTCTACACTAGACGCTACGTTGCGTCTTGTCTAGATTGAGGTGGTGTTAGATCGAGCTGTGGCAAGCGCACAGCCGCATCGCGGCAATCGGCACGGACGCAGCGAAGCGGCCCGCGAGGCCATCCTGCATGCGGCCGACGACCTGCTGGCGGAGAAGGGTTTCGCCGGCGTCACCGTCGAGGGCATCGCCAAGGCGGCGGGGGTGGCAAAGCAGACGGTCTACCGCTGGTGGAGCTCCAAAACGGATGTCCTGATGGACGCCTTCCTCGAAGATGCGGCCGCCGAACTCGAACCTCCCGATACCGGCTCCCTGGAGTCCGATCTGCACGCCCATCTGCGCGCTACCGCCCACCTCCTCACCGTCGACGATGCGGGCGCCGTCTATCGCGCACTGGTAGGGCAGATCCAGCACGATCGCGAGCTTGCCCAGATCTTTCGGGCTCGCTACCTCGATGATCAGCGGGTTCGCGACCAGAAACCGTTCGTTCGGGCAATCGCCCGTGGTGACCTGACGCCCGATGCCGACGTGGCCGCGCTTGCCGAGTGCCTTGTCGGCCGAATGCACTACCGGGTGATCGTGACGGGTGAACCCGTTGATGACACCTTCATCGACGAAGTCGTCGACGGCGCTCTGTCGATGTGCCGCCGCTGGTCAAAGCTGTAGGCAGCCACGGTGCTTGAATAAGCCGTGACCAACCGCATCCAATCCCTGCTCGGGGTCGCCTACCCCGTCGTCCAGGCCCCGATGACCTACATCGCGCGCGCCGAACTCGCTGCGGCGGTGTCCGAGGCAGGCGGGCTCGGCGTGATCGAGACGCTGACCCCCGAAGGGCGGGCCGATCTGCAGCGAGTGCGTGAGCTCACCGACAAACCGGTGGCGGCCAACCTCATGATCCAAGGCTGGAAGAGCGACCCGTCGATCGTCGACGCCCTGGCTGAAGCCGGCGTGCGCCATGTCTTCACCTCCGCCGGTGACCCGGCGCTGTTCACCAAACTGCTGCACGATGCCGACATGACGGTGGTCCACGTTGTCGGCTCGCTCAAGGGCGCGCTCAAAGCCGCCGACGCCGGTGTCGATGCACTGGTGGTCGAGGGTGTGGAAGGCGGCGGTTTCAAGTCATTGCTGGGCGCCTCAACCATGGTGCTGCTACCGCTGGTCGCCGAGAACGTGGACCTGCCGATCATCGCCGCCGGCGGTATCTGCGATGCGCGGTCGGCTGCGGCATCGCTGGTGTTGGGCGCCGAGGGCGTGCAGATGGGCACTCGGATGCTGGCCAGCCATGAGGCCGCGGTGCACGCGAACTTCAAGGACGCAATCGTGGCCGCAAACGATTCCGGCACAGTGCTTCTCGATGTTCCCGGCAACCCCACGATGCGGGTTCTGCGGACCGGGCTGGCCGCCCGGGTTGCCGCACACGACCCGGATTCACGGCTGCTGGGCAAGATTACCGAGCTGTACTTCGACGGCGACATGGAGGCCAGCGTCGCCAACACCGGTCAAGTGTCATCCCGGATCGTCGATCTTCTGCCGGTGGCCGAGATCATTCGTCGCACGTGGGGCGAGATCGATGCGGTGCTGGACGGAGCACGAGCGCGAACCGAAAGTTTGTGAACCGCGCCCGGAGATGAGCTCGGAACGTCCATGATCATCCAATGGTTCGCCATGGTCGGATGGACGACGCGTGACCCTGCCCGATTCGGGGCCTGAATCCGGGCAGGATGCGCAGCGCCGCTCGAAGTTCTCACCCCTGCATCTGTTCGCCGTGCTCGGTGTCATCGCCGTCCCCGCGTTCGGCTGGTTCGGTCAACATTGGTCGGGCGCGACGACCGTGGTCGTGTACTGGTTCGAGAACGTCACGACGTGCCTGCTCGTGATGGCCCGCATCGCCGTGCACCAACGCCTGAACCCCAAGTACGGGCACTTCCGCTACCGGGGCCCAGGAACCGGTGGCCCGTCGAATTCTTCGTTCTTGAGCGGCTTCGCCCTCATCAGCCTGGCGTTCTGCGCTGCCCACGGAGTCTTCCTGGCGGCCATCCTCGCGCTGCTGATCCACAACCGTGCGCCCGAGCTTGCGATGATCGATCTGAACTGGCGCAGCGTTGGATGGGGATGCCTGGGCGTCTTGATGTTCCTGACGCTGGAATTCCTCACCGATCTGGTCGATCTGCGCCGATGGTCGTTCCGCGATATCGAGACCGCGGCCAACGTCGGCCTGGGCCGCGTCATGGTCGTGCACATGACCCTGCTGCTCGGATTCGCCGGGATCGCCGCGACGAACGCTCCCGGTGCGCTGTTCACGGTGTTCGTCGTGCTCAAGAGTCTTGCGGCACTCAGCGCAGTGGTTCCCCAATGGGAGCCGGCGAGGCCCCCACGCGCACTCAGCAGGCTGATGGATCGACTGCCGAACGTGCATCCCGGTGAACGATTCGAGGATTTCTGGGTGAAGGACCAAGCCAACGAGCGGGAGCGGCAACGGCGCAACGAGCAGCCCTGGAAGACCGCCAGGACCTAACGGAGTACGGCCGGGTTCGTCGCATCGGCATGGCCGGCCGCGCCGAACATGGCGACGGCCACCGCGCCCACGACCGCGGTGCAAAAGCCCAACGCCACTAACCAGCCCAGCCCGGCCCGCGCGGTATCCCCGAGCAGCGTCACCCCGACGATGCCGGGCATCACCGTCTCGCCGACGACCAGAGCCGCAACGGCGCCGTTGGCCGAACCCAGCTGCAACGCAACGGTAAACAGGTAGAAGCCACCGGCGCCGGCGATACCGATCGCCCAGAACGCCGGGTCCGTCAGCAGCACCGGCAATCGCAGCGGATCGACGCCGTCGATCACCCGAACCGCGATGGCCATCACTCCGTAGAGGCCACCGGAGACCAAGCCGGCTGCGACGGCGGCACGGGCTCCCAGCAGGCGAATGAGACCAACGCCCAGGGCGGCGATCAGCACCGCCAGCAACACCAGCGCCCAGTGCAGCCCCGATCCCGAAGTGTCGGTACCTGCCCCACCAGCGCTGAGCCCCAACACGCACAGCGACACAATCACCGTAGCGATCGCCACCCAATCGCGGCGGTGCAGACGAACGCCGAGCACAGCGATGCCCAGCACCGCGGTAACGATCAGATTGGCGCTGATGATGGTCTGCGACAGAAACAGCGGTATCAGCCGTGCCGAGACGACGCTGCCGGCGAAACCGATGACGTCGAGGGCCATCCCGGCGATGAACGCCGAGGTCAGCACCGCGTTGGCGGTCGAGCGCAGGGTCGGTCGGCCGTCCGCGGTGATGAGCGCCTCCTCCCCCTGGCCGGCGGCAGCAGAACTACGCGCGCCATAGGCCTGCAGGACCGTGGCCACCCCGTAGCCGAAACACGCCAACAGCGCGGCGGCCACCCCGATCAGCACGCCACCGACCTCATCGGTCCTGGATCGTGCGCGGCCCGGCCGAAATCCGCTGGGCGATCTCGCCGTATCGCTCGAAGCGCTCGGGATCGCCGAGTGCGTTGTACAGGACCAGCCGCGTCGCAACTCCCCCGTACTTGCCGATCAGATTGTCTGCCAACGCATCCCACGTCGACTCGGTGGCGAACGCGGCCAAGTGCTCGTCGCTGATCTGCGCCGCCATCCCAGCGAAGTCGCCCGCCTTCTGCTTCTCACGGATTCGGGCGGTGGTGCCGTCGAACCCGGCCTCATCCCAGATGAAGGCGTAATTGGGTGTGCTTCCGTAGAAGCTCAGGCTGGCCCGCGCGAACTCTCGTTCCTGGTGCCGCTCTGCATCGCTGTCGCCGACGATCGTCATCGCGGGCACGATGACGGCGACCTCCGGCGGGGAACGGCCTGCCCTCTCGGCTCCTTCGGCCAACTTCGGCACCACGTGACGCGCCAGGTAGCCGGGCTCGCCGAGCGGATGAACGTGCACACCGTCAGCCACCTCGCCGGCCATCCGCAACATCCATGGATTCACCGCCGCGACATCGACCTTGGGATCGGGCGCATCGATCGGGCCGGCACTCCACTGCGGGGTGATGAAATCCAGGTCGTAGAAGTCTCCGTGATGATCCAGCTTTCCCGTTCGGAAGGCGGCAAAACACGCCTTGACCGCGAGCACGTAGTCGCGCAGCCGAGGCCCGGGTTGGTCGAACGTCGCGCCGTAGCGCCGCACCACATGAGTACGTACCTGGGTGCCGAGACCGAGCCGGAACCTGCCACCGGTGGCCTCCTGCAGTTCCCACGCGGTGGCCGCCGTGACAAACGGACTGCGGGGAAAAGCAACCGCGACACCGGTCGACAGCTCCAGACCAGGCGCGGCCTGAGATGCGATGGCAGCGTTGAGATACGCGGTACGCCCCGCTTCGGTGAACAACAGACCGGAGAAACCCGCGGCCTGGGTGTTGCGGGCCAGTTCGCCGGCCTTCCCCAACGGCTGCGGTAGGGCCATGACGTCAATGTGCACCTGGGTGAGACTACGTGCCGAGTCCCGGCTGACGGGTCATCTTTACGTCTGTAACGTGGCGGTGGTGAAACCCACTCGGATGCATTCATTCGTTGCTGTTGCGGCCAGTCTCACGGCAATCGTCCTGCCCTTCGCGGCGGCAGGCACGGCGTCGGCCGCCGACACCTGCCCCACCGCCGCGCCGGCCGGCGGCGCGCCGGAATGGACGCTGACCGGGGCCACCGGCAGCGTCGCGGTCACCGGATCGACCGAAACGGCCGCGCCCCGGGTGGATGTGTCGACGCCGTTCAGCGTGACCTCGACCCAGGTACACACGTTGCAGGCCGGCAGCGGCCCGGTGGTTTCGAACACGGCCAAGGTGTCCGTCTGCTACATGGGCGTCAACGGACGCGACGGGTCGGTGTTCGACAGCAGCTACAAGCGCGGCGCCCCGGTGGACTTCCCGCTCGACGGCGTCATCCCCGGATTCCAGAAGGCGATCGCCGGCCAGAATGTCGGATCGACGGTTGCGGTGGCCATGACCTCCGCCGACGGCTACCCCGACGGCCAGCCCAGCGCCGGCATCCGGCAGGGCGACACCCTCATCTTCGCGATCAAGATCCTGGGCGCCTCAGGCTGATCCACGGTGGCGCTCGCCGAGGATATCGAGGCCGAGCGGGCGGAACTCACGAACTCGTTGAGCGCCGCCGGCGCCTCGGCGCGCGCCGGGTGCGGGTCATGGACCGCGCGAGATCTGGCGGCCCACCTGGCGGCCGAGGAACGCTTTGGCGGCATCTCGACGTTCATCGCGCGGTCGCTGGTGGCGCGCGGAATCGCTGTCCCGGCGCCTCCGAGAATGGTGGAGTTCGCGATTCGGCGTGAGCATCGCTACGGCTTCACCGACTTGATCGACCGGCTGCGGCGCCCACTGCCGCGACTGCTGCTCCGGTCGCGGGTGGCGCCACTCACGCTGTTCGAGTACTGGACCCATCACGATGACCTCGCCGCTGCCGACGGCGCCGACCACCCGGCGCCGGCAACACTGCGACAGGCCATCGCCCCACTGCTGCGCTATCAGCACGCAAGACTGCCCGCCGGTGCTGCGATGAGAGTCAGCACCGACGACGGCCAAGTTTTGGCATCCCTAGGCCCCCAGACGGATCAGGCGGTGCTGGTGCAGGGAACGCCGGCAAACCTGGTTCGCTGGTTGGCCGGGCGCCAGACGCGAGCCGACGTCGACCTGAGCGGTCCCGCAGCCCACGTGCAGGCACTACGAACGTTCACAGGCAACATATGAGGACCTGTTGCGTTGTCCCCCAACTGATTTAACGACCATTGCCAGGGTCCGCTGCATCCGGTAGCGTGCGCTCATGACCGATCGCAATCGTCGCTTCCTTCTCCGCGAACGCCCATCCGGCCGCATTGGGCCGGACACCTTCGAACTCAGCGAGCAGGCGGTGCCGGAGATCGGCGACGGCGAGGCGCTGGTGCGTGTCGACTGGATCTCGCTGGACCCGACCAACCGGATGTGGATCAACGAGACTCCGTCGTACCTGCCGCCGGTCGGCATCGGCGAGGTGATGCGCGCCGCCGGCCTCGGTGTGGTGGTCGCGTCGAAGAACCCGAACTATTCGGTCGGCCAGACCGTGCAGGGCCTGACCGGCTGGCAGGACTACGTGGTCGTCTCCGACACCATGCCGTTGTTCCCTGTCGACGTCGCGGACGGCGTCTCGCCCAGCGCTTACCTGGGCGCGCTCGGCATGACCGGGCTCACCGCCTGGATCGGGATCCGCGACATCGGCAAGCCGCAACCGGGCGAGACCGTCGTCGTCTCGGCCGCAGCCGGCGCGGTCGGTTCGGTGGCCGGTCAGCTCGCCAAGGCCGCCGGCGCCCGGGTGGTCGGGATCGCGGGCGGACCGGAGAAGTGTGCCCTGCTCACCGATCAACTCGGTTTCGACGCGGCGGTGGACTACCGCGCCGACGACTGGGCCCGCCAGCTTGCCGCCGCGACGCCCAACGGCATCGACGTCGACTTCGAGAACGTCGGCGGCGACATCATGGACGCGATCTTTGCGCGCGTGAACGTCGGTGCGCGGATCGCGCTCTGCGGGCTGATCTCGGGCTACAACGAGACCAACCCGCCGCCGGGGCCGCGCGCATTCGGCAACCTGCTGATCCAGCGCGCCACCCTGAAGGGCTTCATCGTCCTCGATCACTTCCTACGGGCACCGGAGGCCAACAGCGAGATCTCCGAGCTGATCGCCGCCGGCAAGCTCACCCCGCTCGAAACCGTCGTCGAGGGCTTCGAGCAGCTGCCGACCGCGATCAACATGCTGTTCGACGGCAAGAATGTCGGCAAGCTCGTGGTGAAGATCTCCGGATAGCGACACCGGGGCCACCCGGCCGGGCCGGGCTGTAGCGTTGCCAAGGTGAATTCGCGTATGCCTCGGTTCGTCACACTCGCCGTCGGTGTCACCTCGTTGGCGGCGGCGCTCGCCGGTTGTGGCGGTTCGGACAGCACCTCTTCGTCGAAAACGTCGTCGGTCACCGACCTGTTCCTGCCCCCGGGTGGCGAAACCGTCACCGCCTGCCCCGCCAAGCCGCCGGCGGAAGGCGTTGCGGCCGACTGGACCTTGAAGGGAGCCACCGGCAGCATCGCGGTGACCGGCTCCACGAACTCCGCCGCACCGAGCGTCGTCGTGACCGGGCCGTTCAAGGTCACCCAGACCGAGGTGCACACGTTGCACGCCGGCGACGGCCGCGTCGTCGGGGACCACGCAACGGTGTCGGTCTGCTACATGGGTGTCAACGGACGCGACGGGTCGGTGTTCGACAGCAGCTACGAACGAGGCAAGCCGGTCGATTTCGGTCTGGACCGCGTGGTCCCGGGATTCCAGAAGGCCATTGCGGGTCAGAAGGTCGGGTCGACGGTGGCGGTCGCGATGGTCCCGGCCGACGGTTATCCCGACGGGCAGCCGGCCGCCGGAATCCTGCCCGGCGACACGCTCGTCTTCGCGATCAAGATCCTCAACGCCTCCCGCTGAGCCTGGGCCGCCATGGAATCGAGCCGGGTGGATCGGTGGCTGTGGGCGGTGCGGATCACCAAAACCCGGCCGGACGCCGCCGCCGCGTGCCGCGGCGGACACGTGCGGGTCAACAACCGCCCGGCGAAGCCGGCGACGACAGTGTCGCCCGGTGACGTGGTGAGTGCCCTGGTGGGCGATCGCACCCGCATCGTCGAAGTGCTGCGGGTGATTCAGAAGCGGGTGGGCGCGGCCGACGCGGTGACCTGCTACCTGGACCGAACACCACCGCCCCCACCGGCATCCGCCACGGCGATGGCCACTCGGGACCGCGGCGCGGGACGGCCGACCAAACGGGATCGGCGGGTGCTGGACAAATGGCGGGCCCAACAGCGCTGAAGGTCACTGCGGATGCGTGGCCAGATACTCCCCCACCGGAATCCGCGACGACGAGACGTACCCGATCGGCAGCAGCAGATCACCGGCGGTGGTCCGGTAGTAGGTGTCCCAGCGGTAGTAGCTGGCGAACCCGGCCGGGTCGCCGCCCATCACCGCGGCGTAGTCGTTGACCGCCCGCACGTAGTAGTCGGAATGGTTGTATCCCCAGATCGCCTTGTCGCGATTGGTAGCAAAACCGTTGGCGGCCAACAGGCGACCGGCCGCCATGATGGCATCGCGCGGCGAGTGGATGTCGCCCCCGTTGCCGTAGGCCGCGAACGTCGACGGCAGGAACTGCATCGGCCCCTGGGCGGCGTCATCGCTGACGCCATTGATGCGGCCGAAGCCGGTCTCGACGAAGTTGATCGCCGCCAGGTAGTTCCACGGCACCCCGGACGCGGCCTCGGCCGCGCGGTAGCTGGCCATCAACTCGTTCGCCGGCACCGGCGGCACCACCCGCCACGGCGGCATGGTGTCTTTCGGGTCGGTGAGCGCCATGAGTGCACGACGCGCGTCGATGTTGCGGTCGTAGACCGCTTGCAGCGCCGCCGGGATCTGCGCGCGAGCGATCGCATCCCACTCGGGGTGCGCGCCCAGGGTGCGGTAGGCGACCTGTTGCCGACGGGCCGCGGCGGCCAGCACCTGCTCCGGCGACGAGGTGTTCCGCAACGCCTGATCGGCTGCGACCAGGTCAGCGGCCAGCGCGGCGGGATCCACGCCCGGTGCCGCGCCGGCGGGGAGCGCCGCCGTCATCGCGCAGCCGACGGCGATAACCAGGGAGGCGACCAAACGCCACAACCGTGCAACCATGCCGTTCATCTTCTCCCGTGAGCCGTCCCGAACCGCGCAGGGCGCCTGATCGGAGCGTCCCCGGATATCTAGAACACGTTTCGCTTTGCTCGTAGACCGACCAATCACCGCTGGTCACTTCCGCAAGCAGAGGACTAGCGACTGTTACATTGATGGCCGTTCAGCTCACGTCGTCAAGGGAGAGCGCATGACCACCACCAGCGTGACGACCGACGTTCTGGTCGTCGGGTACGGCGCGGCCGGTACCTCCGCCGCGATCACCGCCCGCGAACTGGGCGCCGAGGTCATCGCGGTCGACCGTGCCAACGGCGGCGGTGCCACCGCGATCTCCGGGGGCATCATCTATGCGGGCGGCGGCACATCGGTCCAGAAAGAAGCCGGTGTGCATGACACCGCCGAGCAGATGCTGGACTACCTGCGCCTGGAGGTCGGCGACGCGGTCCGGCCCGACACACTGCAGCGCTTCGTCGACGGCAGCCCGGAGATGATCGACTGGTTGCAGTCGCACGGGGTGCCGTTCAACTCCGGCCTGTGCCCCTACAAGACGTCTTTTCCCAACAATCGCTACTACCTGTACCACTCGGGCAGTGAGAACGCCGGAGCATTCCGCGCCCACACCCCGCCGGTGCAGCGCGGCCACCGCGCCTACGGCAAGGGCACCTCCGGCAAGAAGATCTACGCGCCGCTGGCCGAATCGGCCCGCAAGCTCGGCGTGGACTTCCGCCCGCACACCACCGTCACCGACCTGCTGCAGGACCCGTCGGGCCGGGTGGTCGGCGTGCGGGCCACCACCATGGGGCAGGCGCCCCGCCGCATCCAGCGCCGCTACGCCCGCCTGGCTGCGCTCTCGTCGAAACCCGGTGTCTACTACCCGCCGCTCCGCGCCGCGATGGACCGCCGCCTGGAGAAACTGCAACGGCGCTACGGCAAAACGATCGAGATCATCGCGCGCCGCGGGGTGATCATCTGCGCCGGCGGTTTCATCGCCAACACCGAATGGCGCAAGCGCTACGCACCGGAATTCAACGGTGGCCTGCCCCTGGGCACCAGCGGCGACGACGGGAGCGGCATCGCGCTGGCCCAGAGCGTCGGCGCGGTACCCGATCGCATGGACAACGTCTCGGTGTGGAAGTTCATCACGCCCCCCAGTGCCTTCATCTCGGCGATCATCGTCGACGCCGACGGCCGACGGGTGATCGACGAGTCCCGCTACGGCGCCGCCGTCGGACAGGCCATGGTGAAAAACCATGGCAGCCAGGGCTGGATCCTGGCCGACGCCCGCCTCATGTCGGAGGCCCGCCGCCAACTGCTCACCCAGACGTTGTGGTTCCAACGCGCCCAGGGCGCCGCGCTGATCTTCACCGGCGCCGTGCGCGGTGCCACGCTGGCCGAGGCGGCTCGGGCAGCAGGCATCGATGCCGAGGGCTTGGCAGCCACAGTCGCCGCCCACAACGACGCGATCGACTCCGGCACCGTCGACCCGGCCGGTAAACCCGCCGACTTCTGCCGGCGCATCGATCAGGGACCATTCACGCTGATGGACATCTCGGTGCGGCCCAACGTCTTACGCCCCACCCCCATGCTCACCCTGGGTGGCGTCCGGGTCTCCGAAGACACCGGCGCGGTGGTCGACGCCAACGACAATCCGATTCCGGGGCTCTACAGTGCCGGCCGCACCGCCATCGGCATCGCCTCGAAGTCCTACGTCAGCGGACTGTCGATCGCCGACTGCGTGTTTGCCGGACGCCGCGCCGGGGCCACCGCCGCTGCTCAACCCAGTTAGGCGGTCAGCCCAGCCGCCGAAGCGACGATCCAGGCCAGCTCCGGATAGAAGATGTCGCTGTGCGCGCCGGACGGCGGACCGCCCTTGATCACTATCGCCGAGGAGTCCACATTGAGGATGGCGCCCTTGGCAAAGGAATACGGGGTCCGCACTGCGCCGATGGGCTCGGTCGGTGCCTGGTAGGCGCCCAGCGAACCGATAGCGCGCCACCGGCCCAGCGGATCATCGTCAATGCCGGCACTGTCATCGCCGGCAGCGGCCGAGGCCAGCGGGTACATCACGCCCAGGGCCATGTCGTGGCTGGAATAACAGACAGTCAGCGGTCCGTCGACGCGGGATAGGCGCCCGGCCAGCGCGCCACTGGGGTGCGGGGACGAGAACGGAAGCTCATCGAGAAAAGCGAATCGGGAGAAGGCGCCCTCAAGCAGCGTGACCGACTTGACCGGGGACGGCGTGGAAGTTGGTCCGCCGGCCAGCGCGAAGGACACCACCCGGGCGCCGAAACTGTGGCCCACCAAGTGGATTCGCAAGGTGGGGAACCTGGCGGCGATAACTACCAGCAGTGGTCCGACGCCACGTTCCCCGACGACCCCGGCGCGGTTCTTCATCTGCCAGTAGGTCAGCTGACGCAGCGCCTGCTTGGCGCCGATCCACAGCTTCCTTATGCTGTCGCCGAGGCCCGCGCCACCGCCCCCGCCACCATCGCTGAGGTCGACGCCCGCGTCGGTCAGCGCGTCGGCGAAGCTCTCGAAGACGTCGTCAGCGCGTTTGTCGTCGTCCAACATGCCGGGCCGGGTGGGGTCGGCAGTCTCAGCCTCGCCATCGTCGAACCCGGCCCGCACCTTGTCGCTGAATTTGCGCATGGCCGTCAACATTTCGCCGCGCTGTTCCTGGTCAGGCTCCGTCGCCAGCAGTGTGGTGAGGTGGCGGAGCTCGGCGGCCCCCGACGGGAACAGGGAGACGAGGTCAGCCAACTGTTGTGGGCTCAGGCTTGGGTCGGCATCGAACGTCGTGGCGGTGTCATCCAACCCGGCAGCACCGGGTACCGCGCCACCGGGCGTGGGATCGAAGTCCGGAATGGGTTCGTCGCGCCACATCGCCGAAGGCCATCGGATTCCCAGAAAGCCGATGGTGCGGCCAGGGCCGAGTTGGTCATCGAGCAAGGCGGACCATCGCTGGTACAGCGAGGCGGCCGTCGCCTCGTCGTTGTTCCAGCCGTGGCTGAAGATCACCAGGTCAGCGACCTTGGCGGCCTCGAGTTGCTTCAGGAATTGCCTTTCACCGTCCTGGTCGACATCTCCTTTGGCATCGAATGACAGCGCCCAGGGTGTGGTGGTGCGTGTGGTCATGGTGGTGCCCCTTCGCCGATGTCACGGTGTTTGCAGTGCGCGCATGAGATCGACCAGACCTGCGCCTTGGAAACTCGGGTCACGATTGAGCGACGTCGCCGACGAGGTGAAGATTCGCTTGACCTCGTCGGGCTTCCCCACGAATTCGCGCTGTACCGAGAGAAATGCCGCGACGGCACCCGACACGTGCGGAGCGGCCATGCTCGTACCGCTGTCCTGGATGTACACCGCTGCGCCGTCGAACCCGTCGAGTTTGGCTTGCTGGATTCTGGTGAGGTTCTTGCCGGCAGCAGCCGAAGTGATCAGTTCGCCGGGCGCCACCAGGTCGGGTTTGGGCCGGCCGTCCCCGGTCGGCCCGCGCGAGGAGAAGTAGGAAATCCCGTTGGTGTGTGGCGAATCCCGGTGTGTCGAGCCAACCGTGATGGCTAAGTCGGCATTGCCCGGATCGTTGATCGTGATGGCGGCGCTGAATTGGTTGACATCGGACTTCTGAACATTGAGTTTGACGTAGCCAGAGTTTCCGGCCGCGACTACCACGACGACGCCGGTACGCACCAACCGGTTCACTTCCAGGCATAGCGGGCTCTGTCCGCAGGCGAACCACTCAGCGAGGAAGTCGTAGCCCAGGCTGAGATTGACGCCGTGGATTCTGCTCAGCTTGCCGGTGTCGCCGTTCTTCTCGCGGACGTAAGCCAGCGCATTGATCACCCTGGCAGTCCGCGCCGTGAGGTCACCGAGGCCGCCGAGTACCTTCAGGCTGACCAATTTTGCGTGCGGTGCAACGCCGTTGAGTTGTTCGAGGTCCACCGGACGCGGCGAGAGGATCGGGTCGGCACCCGCAACTGCCCCGTTGTTCCGTCGCCTCTCGACGGCGATCGCGTGGGGCTCGCCACTGTCAGGCTTCCACCGGGCCAGGCCGCCGGCGATGATGCCGGCCACATGGGTTCCGTGCCCGTCGTCATCGACGAGAGCTGCGGCAGGATCGCTGCTGCCGGAAACGAAGTCATGATGTAGGTCTGCCACCGACGGGTCACTGAGCGTGTGTTCACCCTGGAAGTGCGGGTGGGTGCCGTCGATACCGGAATCGATCACCGCCCACACGATGCCGTCACCGAAGGCTGCGAACGAACGTTGCGCGGGCACCGCCTTGACCGTCGTGGTGGAGACGTCGATCTGGCGGTGCACCTCGAAGTCGGGCCAGATGCGGAAGATGGCCCGGTATGGCCAGTCGCCGGCAGCCGAATCTGCCGTCGCGATGTTCTGCATCTGCGCCGGCGTCAGGTCACCAGACAGGTATTGATCGGCGATCACGGTCGGTTCACCCTGCGCACCAACAAATTTCCACAGGTTCTGGACTCGGGCGATCGCCCCGGCCAAGCCACCGGCGATGGCTGGGTCTGCGCCAAGCCCGTAGCGCAGATTCAGCTCGATCATGATCGGTTCAGGTTCATCCGCCGGCTGTTCATCGTCGACGAAGCCTGGCCCGGCGTCCCGGAACGACGACCTGAATGAATGCGTCGCTCGGAAGAGATCGAGATTTGCGGCGTGTTCTACAGCTGGCCGAAGCTTCCGTTGCAGTGGTGCGGTGACGACCCCGGGTTGCAACAGATCAGACGGAGGAGGCGCTTCTTCTCCGGTCGGTGCGGGAGCCGCCGCGACCAGAGCGCCGATCTGACATGCGGTGGCGTAGTGCTGACGACCCGCAGCGGTGGTACGTACCGCGCCCTTGAGTCGCCGCAGGTATTTCTGCTTTGTCAGCGCTTTGATGGCCTCGTCGACCCACCGCTCCCACGACGGCCGGGCACCGTCATAGAGCCGGTCCCCGGGCAAGAACGACGCCGCGAATTTGGCACCCACCATCTCCTTGACCCGGGTTGCGGTGGGCGGGGTGTCGGTTGTCTCTAACTCCAGCACTGCGCACATCACCCTTGCCGCCCAGGATATTTCGGGCGGCGGTGGATCCAGTTCACTGAATTCTGCGTGATCAGTCATGACGAGATCTACGCCGAGTGGCATCACCGCGGCGGTTCATCAGTGACGATCCGCAGACTGCCATGTCCCAACCCCATGTGATGCTGAGTGCTACGCAGGCGATACAGCTACCGTGCAAGCAACTTACTCCGCCACCATGCCCGTACACCGAGCATTCGCGGATTCACGACCCCGCCGCAAGCGCGGACAGCTATCGCTGCGCCTCGACGAAGTAGCCGCGCGGCACGTCGGGTCCAGCCGCTGCCGTCACCGACGGAAACCAGCGGTTCCACCGGTTACCCGGCCCCGCCACATCGGTCACCACGGCCGACCAACCGAATCGTTCGACGAGCTCCCCGGGCTCGTCCGTACCGAACAGCCACGGTGAACCCTGCTGTGCCATGGACTGCAGCAACGGCGCCATCGACGGCGCTTCCAGCAGCGTCTTGCCGACCACGTCATACAGCAGCACCGAGCCGGGCGCCGACAGCGCGTCGACACGGGCGAACAGGGCACGCACTGCGGACTCGTCGAGGTACTGCAGCAGACCCTCGATGAGCCAGACGCTGGGCGCGGCCGCGTCGAAACCCGCGGCCTCCAAGGCGGCAGGCCAGTCCTCGGCTAGGTCGATACCGAGCGGCACCCGCCGGCAACGCGGCTCATCGCCGGCGAGCAGCTCGGCTTTGGCCGCGATGACCGCTGGTTGATCGACTTCGTAGACGGTGCTGTGTTCCGGCCAGGGCAGCCGGTATGCCCGGGCGTCCATGCCGGCCGCCAGGATGACCACCTGGGTGACGCCGGCCCTCAGTAGGGCCTCGTCCCAGAAGCGGGTACGGACGACGATCTGCCAGGTCGACTGCTCACCCGAGTTGGCGATGGCCGCGTCCAGCATCCGCCGGCCATCCTCCCCCGCCAGCTTGTCGGCGAACGGATCGGTGAACAGGGCGTCATCGCGGGCGGATTCCTTGGCGCGGATCGCGGCGACGAGGATCCCGGTGCTGGCGACGGCTTCTCGGGTGCGGTACATGACCCCATCATCTGGGACGGCGGTGGCGGTTGGCTTGGATATTTTTGCCGCCGCTCACCCGCGCGGCGTCGTCGGCGAATCCTCGATCAGGTCAACGTGCCCGGCCAACCACGAACGACGCCGCAGGTACTGGGTGGGGGTGGTCGCGGTGAACGCGCGAAACTCCCGCACGAAGTGCGCCTGATCGAAGTACCCCAGCTCTGCTGCCAGGGCAGCACCCCGCGCCGCCCCACTGTCGAGGCGCGTGAGGGCGGCCTGCAGTCGCCGCACCCGCAGGTAGGCCTTGGGCGTAAGACCGACCTGGGCGCGAAACATGTTGATCAGCCGTTTGGGCGACGAGCCGGTGAGTGCGACCGCATCACCGACACGCATCGACGGATTGCGTTCCGCGCTGTCCAACACCGCGGTCACGTCACCGTGCAGAGCGAATTGCTTGTCCTGCAACCGATTCATGAGAAACGCTTCGAGCAGCATGACGCGTGCGGCAGCCGAGGAGGCTTCTGCCAACCGCTGGCGCAGCGTCACCGCCGCGCGCCCCCACAGCTCGCCCAGCCCGACGCAGGCATCCGTCAACTCCCCCTGCGCGATGCCGACGAACGGCCACGCGCCGCCGGAGCGAAAGTGCACGGTGATGACGGTCTGTGCCGTGTCGATCTGTGTCACGTAGGACGCGGTGCCGGCGCCGATGAAGAACGCGGGTGGCACGCTCACCCGGGTGCACGCATCGGCGCCGAAGAAGTCCACCTCCGGCCGCTCGCCGATATCGATGACGATGGTCGCCGCTCCGCGCGGCAAGGCGCGGCTCCGGTGCGGACCACCCGCACGGCGATCCCAGTACCCGAAGTAAGCGATGCTCTCCGACAGCGGCGGTCGGGGCCGAAACAGCTGCGGCTCCATCACCCCTCCTCGATGAGCCTGCGGAAACGTGCCGCCGGGAAAGTGGCCGCGCCCGCCGTGGTGACTCGCTCCACCAGGGCAAGGTCCGAGGTCGCCACGGTGATGTCCTGCGGTCGGTCGTCGGCCCGGACCAGCCGCGCAATCTCGTCGTCGGCGGAGTTGGCGCCTGGTCGTGGCGCCGCCGTGATCGTGACGGCGTCCGAGTCGATGGGCGGCGACGGCGGCTTTTCGAAGACCACCGTGACTTCCTGGCCGTGCGCTGCTGCCCAGACCTCGAGCTGTCGGGTCAACCGCACCATCGCGGCGTGGCGGTCCTTCCACCAGCCGTCAGGACGCGCACCGATCACGTTCATCGCGTCCACGATCCACCGCACCACTCCGACGGTACGGTGCAGCCATGAGCCTGCGCCACGACGATGCAGAGCGAAGCGATGAGGAGGAGTGGCGCCATGAGCCTGGTCAACTATGAGTGCCACGACCACGTCGCGACCATCACCTTGAACCGGCCCGAGGCCCGCAACGCCATCAACGGGGCGATGCGCGAGGACCTCAACGCCGCCTGGGACCGGTTCCGCGCCGAGGAGGACGCCTGGGTCGGGATTCTCACGGCCGAAGGCGACGTGTTCTGCGCCGGCGCCGATCTCAAGGACTCGGCGGGCGCGGTCGGCACCTTTCCCGGCACGTTCTGGGAGAAGCCCACGATCAACTCGTTCGAATCGGGCATGGAACTCTTCAAGCCGACGATCGCCGCCGTGCACGGCCCGTGTGTGGGCTACGGCCTCACCGGATTGTTGTTCTGCGACTTCATCATCGCCAGCACCGATGCGGTGTTCCGCTTCCCCGAAGTGTCCCTGGGAGTGCCCACCATCGTCGGGGCGATCCGGCTGCCGCAGCGGGTGGGCTGGGCCAACGCGATGGAGCTGTTGTTGACCGGGGAGCCGATCAGCGCGCAACGCGCCAAGGACATCGGCCTGGTGTGGAAACTCGTCGAGCCCGACGCGCTGCAAGACACCGCCCGAGCCTGGGCACACACCCTCACCAAGGCCGCTCCCCTGGCGCAGCGCGCCACCAAGGAAGTGGCGTGGCGCGGCACCGACATGAGCTGGATCGACGCCGTGCGGTTCGGCGAAACGATGCGCAAGGTGGCCGCAGCGACCGAGGACGTCGCCGAGGGACTACAAGCGTGGCGAGAGCAGCGGCCACCGCAGTGGCGGGGCCGCTGACTCCCGAACGGCCAGTGGGGCCTAGGCCCCGGCCAGTGCTGCCAGCGCGGCGTCGTAGTTCGGCTCCTGGCCGATCTCCGGCACCAGCTCGGTGTAGGCGACGTTGCCGTCTGCGCCGATCACCACGATCGCCCGGCCCAGCAGTCCGGCCAGCGGACCATCGGCGATGGTGATCCCGTAGTCGGCACCGAAGCTGTCCCGGAAGCCCGAGGCGCTGGTGACATTCTCGATGTCCTCGGCACCGCAGAACCGCTTCTGCGCGAACGGCAGGTCGTTGGAGACACACAGCACGGCCCCACCCGCGGCCGCCCGCTCGTTGAAGGTCCGCACGCTGGTCGCACAGACCGGGGTGTCGACCGACGGGAAGATGTTCAGCAGAACCGGCTTACCGGCGAACTGCCCACTGTCCACCACGCTCAGGTCGGTTCCGGTCAAGCTGAACGCCGGTGCTGCCGAACCGACGGCCGGCAACTCGCCTACGGTGTTGATCTGGTTTCCCTTTAACGTGATCTGCGCCATGGCAACAGTCTGCCAAGCGCGTCAACCTGCGTCCACGGCGGGCCGCTGTCGCCGCGCTCAGCGCCCGGCGGCCACCGGCTCAGGCTTCTCGTGGGGCTCCAAGATCGGCGGGACCGTCGCGGCGGCCACCACACTCAAATAAGCCACCGCAAAGCACAGCACCACGTACCAGAGACATCCCACCGGGTCGCCGTTAGCGGTCAGCCCGCCCGACGCATCCAGGTAGGCCGGCAGGGCCGTCAGCCACAGCACCGTCATGACCGACAGATACACCGCGGCGTAGCGGACCATCAGCGGGTTGTCGTAGCGACCGGCGGCAAACAGATTCAGCCGCAAGCGGCGCCACTGGATGATCAGGATCGGGATGGCCACCGCGGTCATGATGAGAAGTTCAGCGGCATAGGCGATCCCGGTCAGCCTCCCGTCAGTGGCGGCACCGAGCAGGGTCGCCGGCAGCGGCAGGATGCCGGTGCCGAGCGAGGCCAGCACGCCGATGACGATCGTCCGCCACAACACCTGCAGCCCACCGAATCTCCGGCCGTGATCGACCTGACGACCGACCAACAGTTGGACACAGAACGCCAGCGACGCCGGCCACAGCGCCGCGAACACCACCACGCTGCCCATCGGCACCGAGGTGAACATGGGTTGGTTCAGCGGGTTGTCCACCGACCATTCCCACCAGCGCAGCTGCGGGCCGAGGTGGTCGAAGATCTCATAGAAGGCGTGGTGGACAAAGCCCACGCAGATCGCGCCGACGATGACACCGTAGCGCCGGAACACGCCCAGGATCCGGACGATCTCGAAGGAGATGGTGGCCATCATCGGGTAGATCGCGACGATGTACAGCGGGAGGCGCCCCCACAGGAATTCGACGGTGAACACGTTGTGCGCGAACATCGTGTCGACTTGATCGGCGATGCCGAACGCCCCGGGAAAATAGAGCGGCGGTTCGATGATCAGCAGATAGGCGATCGCCCCGAACCACAGTGCCAAGTTGGTGGCATCGCCGCGGCGGTACCGGATGATCGCGTAGATCAGTGCCAGCACGGCACCGGTGATCACGGTGATCTCCAGGACCGGCAGCGTCCAGTTCTCCAGCTGCAGGGGGTTGCGGAATTCCAGCAGTCCCCCGGCCTCGCCGCAGGAGAAGCCCAGCGACTCGGCGAGGCGCTCGAATGTCGGGGCACACAAGTCGGGCATCAGGCGCTCTTCTCCTCTGCGGTGTACCACTTGGTCACGTCGTAGCCGTCGTCATAGCGGGCGAACCACTCATTGGCCAGGACCGGGATCTTTTCGTGAGCCGGTTTGTGATTGGGCAGCTGGCTGCGGATGATACCGGCTACCGCGGTGGCCATTTCGCGCTTTGGCAGATGTTTGAAGGCGTCGGCGACAGGACCCTCGTCCGCGGGCCAGCCGAACGGGACCCGCCGCCTCCACGCCTGCTTGGCGCGGTAGGTACTGAACAGTGACAGGGCGTCAACCTTGCGGTCCGCCAAGGGAACGTGCCGATTGAAGCCCTCGCACGCCACCTTGATCACGCTCATCACGTGCTTGAAGATCGACGGCGCCATCCGCATCCGGTACCACGGGTCGTTGATGACATGGTCGTAGATGATCAGCGCGGAGCTGCGGTGCTCGACTTCCTCGACGAAGTGCCACAAGAACAGTGACGCCACCCGGTCGTCGCCCGGAGCGAACAGGGTGTTGTCGTGGTCGAGCATCAGCTTGAAGACCGGGGTGAAGGTGGCCTCGAGGTCGGCGGTGTAGGCCAGCCGGTAGTCCAGTGATTTTTCGGCGGCCATCTTGTCGAACATGGCGTTGCACTCATCGACGGTCTCCTTGAGACCCGGGTAGGCCCTGACCAATGCCTTGGCATGGCCGCGGTGGGCCATGGAGTGCTGACCCTCCTGACGCACGAAGGCGTCGGCCTCTTCGGCGACCACCGGGTCGGTGATCAGCGGCATCGCCTCGGCGATCATGCCGCCGATCATCTTCTCGAAGCCGATCGCCAGCAGCGAGACAGCGTTGGCCATCGACGAGAACGCCGGGTTGGCTTCGTTCCACAAAAACGGCACGGGGTACTCGGCGAACGCGAACCGCAGTTTGCGCACGATCAGGTCGGTCATCACTACCTCAGCTCAAAACATACAACTGGACATCTTCGCGTATGATTGTTCGATGCACCAAGCTTGTCAAGCAGGCCACTGATGGCACGCCGACGGGGCTGGGGAGGCAACCCGCCACACACCGACGAAGAAGCCGGCCGGCGAATCATCGCCGCGGCCGTCGAGCTGGTCGCCGAGACCGGGTCGGCGGTGTCGCTGGCCGACGTCGCCACGTCACTCGGGGTGATCCGCCAGACGGTGTATCGCTACTTCCCCACCGCCGATGCGCTGATGCGCGCCGTGGCCATCGCCTCCGTCGACGACTTCCTCGACCGGCTCACCGAGCACGTGCACGGCATTCACGGCCCCGCCGACGCGCTCGCCGAAGGCGCCGTCTACACCCTCGATGCCGTAGCCCGCTCCCCACACCTGGGCGCCATGTTGTCGTCATCGTCGGCGCACAACCGAGAGATGGCCTCGCAAGAGGCCCGCGACTTCGGCATGCGGATGATCGAGCGCTTCGACGTCGACTGGAAGCGACACGGCTACGACGAAGCGGCGCTGCGCGAACTCGTGGAGTTCACCCTGCGGATCATGCTCTCGTTCGTCGTGGCCCCCAACGATCCGGATCGCTCCCCCGATGAGCTGCGCCGATTCCTGCGCCGCTGGCTCGGCGAAGCCGTCGCCGCCCAGCCGCGGCACGCCATCGACTGACCCGCCTCCCCATACCCCCTAGGGTTCTTCGGGAATATTCGTATACCCTACGGGGTATAGTATTCACGGAGAGTCCGAGTGGAGGGAATCGAGAGCTGATGGGTATGCGCGCGATCGTGAGCCGAGCCTGGGTCCCCGTCGTGGTCGCGTCGGCGGCAGTCGTCGGAACACTGGCCGTCATCAACCTGCGTGGCGCGTTCGGCGCCGACGAGATCTTCCGCTGGGACGGCAGCGGTTCGCAGGTGATCAACTCGATCAACGAAAAGCAGGTCCGCTACGAGGTTTTCGGGTCTGACACCGTGGCCGGCTCGGTGAGCTATCTGAACCCCGAGGCCCAGCCCGCGCAGGCGACGTTCACCGGCTTGCCCTGGAGCCACACCATGACCACCACAAGTCCATCTGTCATCGGCAATCTGGTCGCCCAAGGTGATGGCGACCAGATCGGCTGCCGCATCACGGTCAACGGCGCCGTCAAAGACGAGCAGCTGGCCACCGGGCACCACGCCCAGGTGTTCTGTCTGGTCAAAGGCGCATGAGCGGGCACGGCACCCCTCGCCCGGGGTATATGCGGGCGGTTCGCCGGCTGGCCTGGCCGCTGGTGATCTTCTGGCTGCTACTGACCGTCGGTCTCAACGTGCTGGTTCCGCCGATCGAGTCGGTGGCGCGCGAGAACGCGGTCACGATGTCGCCCCAGGACGCGCCGTCGATGATCGCGGCCAAGCACATCGGCGCCACGTTCGACGAATTCGACTCCGATGCCATGGTGATGCTGGTGCTCGAAGGCGAGACCGAGCTGGGTCCCGAGGCGCATCGCTATTACGACACCGTGATCGCCAAACTGGCGGCCGATCACGAACACGTCCAGCACATCGCGGACCTGTGGGGCGACCCGATCACCGCCGCCGGAGTGCAAAGCACCGACGGCAAAGCCGCCTACGCGCAGATCAACACCGCGGGTGATCAGGGCAGCACCCTGGGCAACGAGTCGGTCGACGCGGTTCGCAAGATCGTCGGCTCGGTCCCAACACCGGACGGTGTGAAGACCTATGTCACCGGCCAGGCCGCTCTGACCACCGATATGAACGAAGCCGCCGACAAGAGCATGCTCAAGATGATGGGCGTGACCGGAGTGGTCATCATCGTCATGCTAGCCATCGTCTACCGTTCCGCCGCCACCGTGGCGCTCGCGCTGGCGATGGTGGGCTTCGAGATGGGCAGTGCGCGTGGGCTCGTCGCACTCCTCGGGCACCATGGCCTACTGGGCTTCTCGACGTTCGTGGTCGCGATGCTGTCGTCGCTGGCGATCGCGGCCGGGACCGACTACGCGATCTTCCTGATCGGGCGTTACCACGAAGCCCGCAATGCCGGCGAAGACCCCGAGACCGCCTGGTACTCGATGTTTCGCGGCACCTGGCATGTCATCTTGGGCTCGGGACTGACGATCGCGGGCGCGTCACTGTGTCTGCATTTCGCCCGGCTGTCCTACTTCAAAGCCCTGGGCATCCCGTCGGCCCTGGGTCTGCTGGTGGTCATCGCCGGTGCGCTCACCGTGGCCCCGGCCATCGTCGCGATCGCCACCCGGCACGGTCTGCTGGAGCCCAAGCGGGTCGAGGGCCGCGGCTGGCGGCGGATCGGAACCGCCAATGTCCGCTGGCCCGGTGCGGTTTTCGTGGCGGCGCTATTGGTCACCCTGGCCGGGATACTGGCGGTGCCCAGCATGAAGATCAGCTTCAACGACCGTCACTACATCCCGGCTAGCCTGCCCGCGAACGTCGGATACGACGCAGCCGAACGTCATTTCAGCGCCGCCCGGATGAACCCCGACGTCCTGATGGTCGAAAGCGACCACGATCTTCGCAATCCTGCCGACATGATCATCTTGGACCGCATTGCCAAGAACATGTTTGCCACCCGCGGAGTGGAACGGGTGCAGAGCATCACCCGGCCGTTGGGCAGCCCGATCGACCACACCTCGATACCGTTTCAGGTCAGCATGCAGGCCGTCCCGATCCAGGAGAACCTGCAGTTCATGACCGACCGGCTGTCAGACATGGTCAAGATGAGCGACGACCTGGGCGCCACCGTCGACTCCATGGTGCGACTGCGCGACCTGGTCAACCAGATGAACAGCACCACCGACAAGATGAGCGTCGACATGGCCACGGTGACCGCGACCGTCGACGAGATCCGCGACCACATCGCAGATTTCGATGATGTAGTGCGCCCGATCCGCAACTACTTCTACTGGGAGCAGCACTGTTTCAACATCCCGGCGTGTGATGCGATCCGGTCGGTCTTCGACGCCTACGACGGCATGGACAAATTCAGCGAGGACATGCGGCCGCTGCTGGCCGACATGGCCGAGGTGAACACGGTGATGCCGCAGCTGGTCGGGCAGTTCGACCCGATGATCGCAGTGGCGAAATCCATGCAGGGCAGCCTGCTCGCGATGCATTCGAGCTTCTCCGGGTTGGTGACCCAGATGTCGAGGATGACCGACACGGCCACCGAGATGGGCCGGGCCTTCGACGCCTCCAAGGCGGACGACTACTTCTATCTGCCCCCGGAGGCCCTCGACAACCCCGACTTCCAGAAGGGCCTCAAGCTGTTCTTGTCCCCGGACGGTAAGGCGGCGCGGTTCATCGTCACCTACGACGCCGACCCGGCCACCCCCAAGGGCATCTCATTCGTCGAGCCGATGCTGGCCGCCGCTCACGACGCGGTGAAGGGAACACCGCTGACCGGCGCCAAGTTCTACCTCACCGGAACCGCGGCGGTGTACAACGACATTCAGACCGGCTCGACCTACGACATCCTTATTGTCGGGGCGGCGGCGGTGACGCTGATCTTCATCGTGATGCTGCTGATCACCCGGGCGCTGGTCGCCTCCGCGGTGATCGTCGGGACGGTGCTGCTGTCGCTGGGTGCGGCATTCGGCCTGACCGTGGTGGTGTGGCAGCACATCCTCGGGCTCCCCTTGAACTGGATCGCACCGGTGTTCGGGGTGATCATCCTGCTGGCGGTGGGCTCGGACTACAACTTGCTGCTGGTCTCCCGGTTCTCCGAGGAGATCGGCGCCGGGATCAAGACCGGGATCATCCGTTCGATCGGCGGAACCGGATCGGTGGTCACCGCCGCGGGCCTGGTGTTCGCCTTCACGATGATGTCGATGGCGGTCAGCGACCTGTATTCGATCGGTCAGGCCGGCAGCACCATAGGGCTCGGTCTGTTGTTCGACACCCTGATCGTGCGCTCGTTCCTGACGCCCTCGATCGCGGCGCTGCTGGGCCGGTGGTTCTGGTGGCCGCAAAACATCCAGAACACCCGACGAATCCGGATGGCGCCGACCCGGTCCCCCGCTGAAAGCGGCGCGCCCACTACCCCGCTGCCGGTGACCGCGGGATCACCGTAGGCCGAAAGTCGTACTGGGTGGCCGCGCCGCCGATCCCACCCCGTGCGGCCAGGCTGCCGAACGGCACCATCGGCGGCACCGCGGCCGCGTTGCCCATCCCCGCCGCCGGGGCCGCTACCCCGCCGACGGACGGCAGCGTCGTGGCCACCGGAGAGCTGGCCACACCCAGTCCGGTCCAGGCCGGCGGCACCGACAACGCGCCGATCGAAGCGGCTCGGCCCAACCCCGCGGTGGCCGCCGTTCCGCCGGAGAAGCCGGTCAGCGTCACGGTGGTCGCCGCGCCACCGGCGGAGCTGAGCAGGCCCGAGGCCGCCCCACCGGCGGCCGCCACACCCGCCGCGGCGCCCTTGGCCCCGTTGGAGCCGCCCATCAGCATCCGCATCAGCATGCTCATCGGCATCATGGCCATGCGCATCGGCATCATCAGCGAGTTCAGGCTCGACATCGAGGACGACATCGACCCGCCCGTCGAAGCCTCCTCGGTGGGTGCGGCCAGTGCTTGTAGGGCCGTCGGGGTCGTCGAGAGCAGTTGCGGCCCTTGCGACATCAATGCCTCGGTGTCGGTACCGGTGGTGGCGGCGGCCGACTGCGCGACGGAGGCCACCTGGCCCGCCTGCCGGGACGGGTCGGTGGTCTGCGGCGGCGAGGCGAACGGCGTGACCTGGGTGGCGACCGCCGACGCTCCGGCGTAGCCGTACATGGCCGCGGCGTCCTGTGCCCACATCTGAAGGTACTGCGCCTCGGTCGTGGCGATCGCCGCGGTGTTCTGCCCCAGGAGATTGGTGGCGATCAGCGTCTCCTGCAGGGTGCGGTTGGCGGCGATCAGCGGCGGCGGAACCGTTGCCGCGTGGGCGGATTCGTAGGCCGTGACGGCGGCGGCCAGTTGGGCGCCGGCCTGCTCGGCCTGTGCCCCGGTGGCACTGAGCCAGGTCACGTAGGGGCTTGCCGCGGCCGCCATCGTCACCGCCGAGGCGCCCAGCCAGGAACCACTCGTCAGACCCGCGATCACCGAACCGTAGGACGCGGCGGCGGAGTTCAGTTCGGCGGCCAAGTCCTGCCAGGCGGCCGCAGAGGCCAGCAACGAAGCCGGGCCGGGGCCGGCGTACATGCGCGCCGAATTGATCTCCGGCGGCAGGGCTCCGTAGTCCATTGCCTCCCCTTGTCTCTTGGCCGGCAATCGATCCGGCAAGATGCTTTAGGAAGGCTAGCTAGCTATTTTTGGCGCCCGACAGGTCTGCGCTGTGCGCCCGCTGTGCGCGCCCGCGGTGCTGTAGCAGCCACCTCAGCGCGCACCGAGCGTGCCCGCCACATACTGTTCGCGGCACGCGGTGCGGCCGAGTTTTCCGCTGGTGGTGCGTGGGATTGCCCCGGCAGGGACGAATCGGACATCGGCGGCCTTCACCCCGTGCACCCGCTGCACCTCCGCGCGGATTGCCTCGATCGCCGGCCTGGGGTCCTTGCGGCCGGTGCCGGTCGCGCGCTCGGCGACGATCACCAGCTGATCGGCGATCTCCACCGGCGCGGCGAATGCGACCACGTAGCCGCCACGCACCATCGGTGAGGCCGCCGCCACGGTGGCCTCGATGTCCTGGGGATAGTGGCCGCGTCCCCCAAGGGTCATCAGATCCACCGTGCGGCCGGTCACGTAGAGCTCACCGCCGGAATAGAAGCCCAGGTCGCCGGTGCGCAGCCATCCGCCGTCGGCCGGTGTCGGCCCGGTATGGCTGCCGTGGTCAAGCCGAGACCGCAGGCGGGCACCGAATGCGTGCCGGGTCTCATCGGGCCTGCCCCAGTAGCCGGCGGTGACGTTGTCACCCTGCAGCCAGATCTCACCGATGTGGCCGTCGGGCAATTCCGCGCCGGCCTCGGCGTCGACGATCACCGCCGACAGGCTGCGGGCGACCTGACCGCACGAGACCTGGGCCACCGCGCCCGGGGCATCGGCGGCCACCGGCGCCGCGCGGCCGGCACCGAGTTGATCACGGTCCACGTACAACACACTCGCCTGAGCGTCGGGAGCGATGGTGGCCACGAACAGCGTGGCCTCGGCGATCCCGTAGGACGGCTTGATGGCGGTGGACGGCAACCCATACGGTGCGAACGCCGCGTTGAAGGCGGTGATCGCCGCCATGTTCACCGGTTCGGATCCGATGATCATCACCACGTTGGCCAGGTCGACATCGGCACCCGGCGCTGGTAGGCCCCGCGCCGCGGTCAGCTCATAGGCGAAGTTGGGTGCGGCGGTGACCACCCGGCCCCGCCGCGATGCTTCCGACAGCGCGTTGATCCAGCGCTGCGGTCGGCGGATGAATGCCGTCGGCGATATCAGCGTGGAGTGCCCCCCGTAGACCGCCGGAAATCCGATCATCGACAGGCCCATGTCGTGATAGAGCGGTAACCAGCTGAGGCCGTGCGTGTTTCGGTCCAGCATGTCGATCGACAGGATCATCTGCAGCAGGTTGGTGGCAACCGAGCGGTGGGTGACCTGCACGCCGATCGGTGGCCGCGTGGTGCCCGAGGTGTACTGCAGATGCGAGACGTCGTCGACATCGATGTCGACGGGCACGAAGTCCTCCCCCGCCGAGTCCGGTATCTCATCGATGACCACCACACGGGGCTGCAACTGCTGGGGCAGCCTGCCCAGAAATTCGTCGACGATGCGCCGCACCGCAGCTGTCGTCAGGACCACGGCCGGAGTGGAATCCCGCAAGGCGGTGTCCAGTCGCTCGGCGTGCCCCGGGAGTTCGGGAGCGAACAGGGGCACCGCGACGGTTGCGCATTTGACGGCGGCATAGAACCCGGTGACGTAGTCCAGTCCCTGCGGCGCCAGGATCGCGACGCGGTCACCGGGGGCCGTGAGGCCTTGCAGGCGGGCGCCAACAGCGCGCAATCGCTCGCCGAGTTGTGTCCAGGTCAGCTCCACCGCCTGGCCCTCGACCTGGCCGGCATAGTCGAGGTAGCGGAATGCCATCGCGTCCCCCACATTGGCGATATTGCGATCGATCAGCGAGATCAGGGTTTCGCCCGGCGGCAGAACGATGCCGCCGTTGGAGTCCAGGCACTCCTC
The DNA here is from genome assembly GCF_045310925.1 of Mycobacterium sp. SMC-15. Classification (NCBI taxonomy): domain Bacteria; kingdom Bacillati; phylum Actinomycetota; class Actinomycetes; order Mycobacteriales; family Mycobacteriaceae; genus Mycobacterium; species Mycobacterium sp. SMC-15. Next base: position 195,505 of record NZ_JBJIAJ010000003.1, read on the forward strand.
GATCTGGACCAGTCCTTTGCGGGCCGTCGGGCGCGGCATCTGCGTCATGCCCGCAGTCTAAGTCCCAGCTCTTTGGGCGAAGCCTGCTTCGAACGTCAAAGGACCTCCACCACAATGGAGTTGGTGCAGTGACCGATCACATAGCCGGTTCGCGCAGCGCCAGACTGATGAAGAGATAGCCCATGCAGATCAGCAGATTGAGCGAAGCGATCATCAGGCCGGCCACGATGAGCGCGTTCGTCAGTCGCCGCCGGTTGCGCCGTGCCCGGGCCAGTCGCTGCTCATGCTTCATCTCCGTGGCGGCAAGCGCGAACGCATAGTCGACCGATTCCGCCGACGCCAGCGGTGCACCGACCGCCATCTCACGAAGCCGAGCGGGCGGAATGCGGACGCCCACGCCGGCGAAGCGCCGGCTCATCCGACGGGCCGCCCAGCGGCCGACCACCACGGGCTGCGGCGCCTGCTCCCAGTGTTCTGCCCACCGGTCCGACCGGTACGTCATAAACCTTGAGTTTAGCCACTTCGGGCCACGAATCCGATGCCTTCGCGGCAGTTCTGCGGCATCAGCGGCGCCGTGCTGAAGATGTAGGCAAAACCGAACTATCGCTCAGCGTACGGCGGCACAATACGGGGAGGAAGCAAGCTGGGACCGCCGCATTGATCCGGTGAAAAGGGAGCGAAATTTCCATGACGACGATCGAGACGAACTCAACGGCGAGCACACCGGTCGAACGCGATGTCGACGCCGACGTCGCAGCTGTGCAGAAGTACTTCGACAGCCCTCGATTCGAAGGCATCACCCGTCTCTACAGCGCTCGTCAAGTCGTCGAGCAGCGCGGCACCATCCCCGCCGACTATCCGGTCGCTCGGGAGGCAGCCACCGCGTTCTACGCCCGGCTGCGTGAGCTGTTCGCCGCCAAGAAGAGCATCACCACCTTCGGGCCGTATTCGCCTGGCCAGGCGGTGGTGATGAAGCGGGTTGGCATCGAGGGCATCTACCTCGGCGGCTGGGCGACCTCGGCGAAGGGCTCCATCACCGAGGACCCGGGCCCCGACCTGGCCAGCTACCCGCTCAGTCAGGTACCCGACGAGGCGGCCGGGCTGGTGCGTGCCCTGCTCACCGCCGACCGCAACCAGCAGTACCTACGCCTGCAGATGACCGCGGAGCAGCGCGCCGCCACTCCCGCCGTGGATTATCGGCCGTTCATCATCGCCGACGCCGACACAGGCCACGGCGGTGATCCGCACGTGCGCAACCTGATCCGGCGCTTCGTCGAATCCGGTGTCCCCGGCTATCACATCGAGGACCAGCGGCCCGGCACCAAGAAGTGTGGGCACCAGGGCGGCAAGGTGCTGGTGCCCTCCGACGAGCAGATCAAGCGGCTCAACACCGCCCGCTTCCAGCTGGACATGATGGGCGTGCCGGGCATCATCGTGGCGCGCACCGACGCCGAGGCGGCCAACCTGGTCGAGAGCCGCTCCGACGAGCGCGACCAGCCGTTCATCCTGGGCACCACCAACCTGAAGATCCCGTCCTACAAGGCGTGTTTCCTAGCGATGACGCGGCGGTTCTACGACTCGGGCATCAAAGAGATCAACGGCCACCTGCTCTACGCCCTGCCCGAGGGCGAGTACGCCGAGGCGGACACGTGGCTGGAACGCCAGGGCATCACCGAGCTGATCACCACGGCCGCGAAGGGCTGGAGCAGCGACGGAAGTCAGTCGGTGGACACCCTCTTCGACGAGATCGAGTCGAAGTTCGTGGAGGCCTGGCAGTACGACGCCGGGCTGATGACGTTCGCCGATGCGGTCGCCGAGATGCTGGACTTCGCCGAGCGAGAGGGTGAGCCCAAGGAGATGACCGCCGCGCAGTGGCGCGAATTCTCTTTCCGCGCGCCGCTGTACACCGCGCGGGCGAAAGCTGCCGAGCTCAACGCCGACCCGGGCTGGGACTGCGACCGGGCCAAGACTCCCGAAGGCTACTTCCAGGTGCGCGGCGGCATCCCGTATGCGATCGCCAAGTCGCTGGCTGCGGCGCCGTTCGCCGACATTCTGTGGATGGAGACCAAGACCGCCGATCTCGCCGAGGCCCGCGAGTTCGCCGAGGCGATCCACGCGGTGTATCCCGACCAGATGCTGGCCTACAACCTGTCCCCGTCGTTCAACTGGGACACCACCGGCATGACCGACGACCAGATGCGGGCATTCCCCGCCGAGATCGGCAAGTTGGGCTTCGTCTTCAACTTCATCACCTACGGCGGCCACCAGGTCGACGGCGTGGCCTCCGAGGAGTTCGCGGCCACCCTGTTGCAGGACGGCATGCTGGCGCTGGCCCGTCTGCAGCGCAAGATGCGGCTGGTGGAGTCGCCGTACCGCACACCGCAGACGCTGGTCGGCGGGCCGCGCAGCGACGCTGCGCTGGCCGCGTCGTCGGGCCGCACCGCCACCACCAAGGCGATGGGCGCCGGGTCCACCCAACATCAGCATTTGGTGCAGACCGAGGTGCCCAAGAAGCTGCTGGAGGATTGGCTGGCGTTGTGGGCCGAGCACTATCAGCTCGGCGAGAAGCTGCGTGCGCAACTGCGGCCCACCCGTCCCGGATCCGACGTGCTGGAACTGGGGATCTACGGCGAGGGCGACGAGAAGCTCGCCAACGTGATCGTCGACCCGATCAAGGACCGGCACGGTCGCAGCATCTTGACGGTGCGCGACCAGAACACCTTCGCCGAGAAGCTCCGCCAGAAGCGGCTGATGGACCTGGCCCACCTGTGGCTGATCCACCGGTTCAAGGCTGCGGCGGTGCACTACGTCACGCCCACCCAGGACAACCTGTATCAGACGGAGAAGATGATGGAGCACGGCATCTTCAGCAGCGTCAACCAGGAGGTCGGCGAGATCATCGTCGCCGATGTCAACCAGCCGCGCATCGACGAGCTGCTGGCATCGGACCGGGCGGCGCTGGGCAAGCTGATCAGCAAAGAGGGCTAGCGCCGCCCCTCGGTAATGCGGTTGCCGGCACTAGTCCGGCCAAGCGTTGCCGAGAATCGTCTCGACGAAATCGCCGCGGACAAAGGACGGGTCGAAGTGCGCGAGTACGTCGGCGTTCACCGTGCCGAAAGTGCTGTCTGGGCGGTGCCGGACACCTTCGGTGAAAGCATGCAGGATCCGGCGTTTGAAGTCCGGCCGCGGGTGCGCGTCGGTCACCGCGTCGAGTAGGTGTGCCGGCAGCTCGGCGCGGCCGATCCCGAGCACATCGGTTTCGACGCCGGCGGTGACCAGAGCGATCTCCGGGTCCAGAAACTCCGGCACACCCGGGGTGGTGTGCAACGCGATCCCCAACCAGACCTTGCGAGCATCGGATTCGTTGATACCTGCCTGGCGCAGAAAGTCGCGGGCAGCGTTCGCGCTGTCCACCTCGAAGCGCAGCTGCGAACCGTGATAGCGCTCGGTCAACCCCAGGTCGTGAAACATCGCCCCCACATACAGCAGTTCCAAGTCGGGCGTCAGACCGCGTAGGCGCCCGTGCAGCGCTCCGAAGAGGAAAACCCGGCGAGAATGATGAAACAACAAATCGCTTTCGACATCGCGGATGTACTCGGTGGTTTCCCGCACCAGCGCGGTGTCGGGAATCGCAACGCCTGCGATGGTGTCAACTGCTCTGGTCATTGGTCTGACTCCTTTGGTTTCGAAACTGCTGTCTTCTAACGGCCGACGCTTCCGCCACCGTCCACCCGGATGATCTGCCCGGTGATGTACCCGGCGTCCTCGTGCAGCAGGAAGCAGATCGCGTGCGCGATCTCCGATGGCTTTCCGACGCGACCCATCGGGATGCTCTGCAGGAAAAGGCTTTCCCGCTCGGACCCGATCGGGCTTCGCTCCCGGTACATCTCCGTTTCAGTGGGGCCAGGCGCAACGGCATTCACGGTGATCCCCGTGGCGGCCAACTCGACGGCCCAAATCCGGGTACAAGCGTCTAGGGCCGCCTTGGCGGCGGCATAGGGCGTGCGTTCGGGGGTACCCAATGCCGTCAGGCTTGTGACGTTGACAATGCGGCCCCAGCCCCGAGTAAGCATTCCCGGCAACACGCTTTGGACGACCTGCACAGCCGTGCGCACGTTGAGGTCATAGGTGTCGAACAAGTCCTCGAGATCGACCGAACCGATTCGGCCGAACCGCGCGAAACCGACGTTGTTGACCACCGCATCGACAGGACCGTCGGCGAGGATCGCATCCAGAGTCGTTGCGGTCGCCGCGCGGTCGGCGAGGTCCACCGCGTAGAACTTGCCCGGGAAATCCTGGGGTGCGGTGCGGGCGATACCGATCGGCTCGACGCCGGCGTCGGCCAGGCGGTCTGCGACTGCCCGACCGATGCCCTTAGACGCACCGGTGATCAATATTCGCCGTGTCGGCGCGGTCTGGGACATCGGGGCTCCTCTCCTGCGGCGTGCTGTCTTCCAATCTTGGTCGTGGAACTGACAGATCAGCCATGGCTGATCGGCCGCGGATCCCACAGAATGCGACAGGGTCTAGTCCCGGCACGTGTGTCGGATTCTGTGGGTTTGACGGCGGAAATGACCGTCCAGTCCCGCCATCCTGCCCCGCAGACTGACTCAGAGCTCCTGGCAATGATCCGTCGATCAACCGGACCATCGGGTGAGAGGAGAACAAGATGCGCCTAGTCGTCGCGATGACCGGAGCAACAGGCGCCACCTTGGGTATCCGCCTGTTGGAAACGCTCGGAGAGCTGGGTGTGGAGACGCACCTGGTCCTCAGCGAGTGGGCACGAGCAACGATCAAGATCGAGACCGATACCACCGTCACCGATGTCCGAGCACTGGCCACCCACAGCTACAGCGCTAGGGATCTCGCAGCAGCCATTTCCAGTGGATCCTTCCGCACTGACGGCATGGTTGTGTGCCCGTGCAGCATGAAGACGTTGAGCGCCATCCGAATCGGCTTCAGCGACAACCTGATCACCCGCGCCGCCGATGTGACGCTCAAGGAGCGACGCAAGCTGGTTCTGGTTGCTCGGGAAGCGCCACTGAGCGAGATTCACCTGGAAAACATGCACTACCTGGCCCGTGCCGGCGCGGTGATTTTCCCGCCGACCATCGCCTATTACAGCCGGCCCAGCTCCGTCGACGAGGTGACCGACTACGTGGTCGGCCGCATCATCGATCAGCTCGGAATCGAACACTCGCTGATCAATCGTTGGAAAGACGATCCTGCAGCTCGGCTGGAGATCGTGAGGAGAGCGAAATGACTTCCGCAACAGGCATTCCCCGCCGCACCGCCGTCACTGAGCAAGTCGATACCGGTCCGGATATGCGTAGCTGGCTCGCCACCCTGGAGGCCGCGGACCAGTTGCGCCGCATTACCGTTCCGGTCGACTGGAACGAAGAGATCGGCGCTATTACCCGCGCCAACCTTTCCCTGGGCGGGCCCGCATTGCTGTTCGAGAACATCATCGGCCACAACAACACCCGATGCACCAAGCTGGTGACGTCGGCACTTGGGAGTCGGCGCCAAATCCTGCTGATGTTGGGGCTGCCCGAGGGCACCAGCGATTCACAGATCGTCGCACACCTTCGAGATACCTTCAGAAAGCCCATTTCGCCGCGCGTGGTCCAGACCGGTCCGGTCAAGGAGAACGTCGTCGAGGGCGCCGCCATAGACCTGAATGAGCTGCCAGTACCGAAGTGGCATGGCGAAGACGGCGGCCGTTACATCGACACCTACTGCGGTGTGGTCACCCAAGACAAAGGGACGGGCCGTGACAACATCGGCCTTTACCGGGGCATGATCATCGACCGCGACAAGATCGCCAAACTCCTGGTGCCGAGTCAGGGCTGGGGCGGTCATATGGCGGAGTACAAGCCGGAGCCGATGCCGGTTGCCGTCGTCTACGGTTGGCACGACGTGCTGCCGTTCTGCGCCGGCAGCCCCTTCCCGAAAAGCATCTGCGAATGGGACATGATGGGCGCCTTACTTGATCGTCCGGTCGATTTGGTTGCCTGCGAGTCAGTTCCACTACACGTACCGGCGTCCGCGGAGATCGTGGTCGAAGGGTTTATCGATCCGGACCCCGCCACTTTTGCTATGGAGGGCCCGTTCGCGGAGTACCCGGGTTTCATCGGCGATGCGGCGCCGGCGCCGGTCCTGCGCGTCACCTGCATCACCCACCGCAACGATCCGGTGCTACGTGGAACCCTCGAGGGCATTCGGCCCGGGATGTTGAACGAGGACAGCATCGTCAACTTCGCGCGATCGGCGATCACCTGGAACGCGCTTGACGATCTAGGGATCGGTGGCATCACCGACCTATGGATGACAGAGGTCACCAACGGTCAGAACACCCTGGTGCAGATCCAAAAGCGATACCGCGGTCATGCGCAACAGATCGCCGCGGCGCTATGGGGAACCGGCGGCGCAGTCTGGTTCCACAAGAACGTCGTGGTTGTCGAGGAAGACATCGATCTCCATGACCCGGCGGCGCTGGACTGGGCCTTGTCATACCGAGTCAACGCCGGCCTAGGCGACATCGCCTTCTTCGGACCGGGTTTCGGGTCATCACTGGATCCATCGACTCCGCCGGAGCACAACGACGCCAACAAGTACGGCGCCGGGGAATGGACCCGGGTCCTCGTCGATGCCACCCGCAGCTGGGAGGTCGCGCCCCGGGAGGTGTGGGGTGGGCGCCGCTTCCCGCCGACTGATCGGCTCGCTCCCGAACTGGAATCTCGTATCGCCGGCCGGTGGGCAGAATATGGGATCGGTATCCCCTACCTTGATGACGCGGGGCGCGAAATGCTGACTCTGGAGAAGCTGAGCAAGCGGTTTCCGGCGGTGTGAGCCCGTGGCAGCATTGGCCCCACGGTCTCAGCGGACCGTCGTGCGGAACCGATCCCGGTAGGCCTTCGGCGACACGCCTAAGTGGTCGGTGAATACCCGACGGAGAGTTTCGGGGCTGCCGAAACCTGCTCGGTGCGCGGATTCGGTGACGCTGTGGCCGGCATCGAGCGCGGCGCGGGCGGCATCGATACGTACCGTTTCGACGTAGCGTGCCGGGGTGGTCCCGAGCTCGGCCTGAAACAGCCTCGTCAGTTGACGGCTGCTCAAGGCGGCTCGCCGGGCGAGCGCATTCACGCTGTGGTCGGCGGCCGGGTCGGCCGCGACCGCATCGGTGACCCTGCGCAGCGCAGACTCCGGGGGCGGATCGGCCTCGACCAGCGTCGAGAATTGTGACTGTCCGCCTGCGCGTTTCAGATAGACCACCAACCATCGCGCGACCTCGCGAACCAACTTGCTGCCGTGATCCATTTCGACCAACGCCAACGCGAGGTCGATACCGGCTGACACGCCGGCCGAGGTGTAGACATCGCCATCACGTACGAAGATGGCGTCCGGCTCGACCGAGATGTCGGGGAATGCCCGCGCGAGCAGCCGGGCGTCGTGCCAGTGGGTGGTGGCACGACGGCCGCTGAGCATGCCGGCCTGAGCCAGGATGAACGACCCGGTGCAAATGGACGCCAAGCGCCGTGTTCGGCCAGCCAGCGATTTGACGGCTTCAACAAGTGCGGGGTCGATGGGGCGTCGGGGCAGATAATCACCGCCGGCGACCAAGACGGTGTCGGCGGAACCGATGGCGGCAAGGCTGTCGGTGACACCCAACCGTGCGCCGATCGAGGTTGTCACATCGCGGCCATCCACCGAGGCGATCTTGACCACGTAGTTCGCGCCAAACCGAGTGGCTTCGACGAAGACTTCTGCTGCCCCTGCGACATCGAGCATCGTCACCTCATCGAAGACGACGATCACCACCAGCCGCGACCCGGCACCGACGTCAGTCACGCAGCCATTATGTCGCGACTACGTCAAGCGGCGGATTCTGGCGGCTTTCAACGCCGGTATGAAGCATGGGCCGCAGAGCACCTTCGGCACCATGAACGCCGATGTCCTCGCTCATTTCGACCCCGAGTTCATGCCCGTCAACTTCGCCGAACTGATCCTCAACAACCCCTGGCCCGAGTAGGCCCCGAGAACGCGGCTAACCGCGGATCCCCGCAATGGTGTCGGCCAGTGTTTCCCGAGGGGTTCGGAACACGATGCCGAGCTCACGCTCGGCAGGGGTGTCATCGGATTCGGGCATCTGGGTGTAGTACTGCATCCCGGCCTCGGTGAACGGAGTCGAGATCGGCAGCACCTGCTCGACTTGATCCAAGACGCGGCCCGCCCAGCGCAGCGCGACGTCCGGTATCGGCAGCGCGACCATGGGCGAACCCGACAGCTCTTGCAGCAGGCTCGCCAACTCTCCCGGCGGTACCCGCTGGCCACCGGCCATGTAGCGGCGCGGGCCCCGGCCCGGCTCCAGCAGCGCGAGATGCATTGCCGCGAGGTCACGAACGTCGATCACCATCCAGGCACTGCCGCGCCCGGGGATGACATGCATCTGCAGCGCGGCGCGTACACCTTCGCCGGCCTCCCCCAGCCGGTCTCCGACCGGCGGCCCGAGCACCATGCCCGGATAGGTGATGTTGACGGGGGCACCTGCGTCCTGCAGTCCGCGCGCGTAGAGGTCTTCACGGGCTTTCGACTGTCCATATCCGTCAGCGCCCCCGGCCACCGGCAGGTCAGCCCGCAGCATCGTCAGTCCCGGGTGAAACAGCGCAGTGAAACTGGAGACGTGAATGATCGGGTCCAGCCCCAGCTCGACCGCTCCGCCGAGCACGTTGTGGGCGCCGGCCGAGTTCGTGGCCAGCATCTGCGCCGTCTGGCGTGGATCGGTGGCCACCACGGCGGCAGCGTGTATGACCGCATCGCAGCCGCGCAGAGCCTCGCGCACCGAGTCCGCGTCGGTGATGTCACCGACGACGTAGTCGGACACATCGACACCCAGCCGCTCCACGCTGCTGTGCAGCCCCGCGGGGTTTCGGACCAGGAACCGCACCCGGTGCCCGGCATCGGCGATCGCCTTGGCGGTCCAGCCTCCTACGAATCCAGTGCCACCGGTGATCAGTACGCGCATGGTGTCCATTCGCCAATACTGCTGAGGACAGCCCGATTTCGTCCGGTTTTGCGCTAAGTCCGTTTCGGCAGCTGTCCCGCGATCAACGGTGCGATCTTGTCGGCCATGTAGGCGTGACCGGCGTCGGTGGGGTGTACACCGTCCGGACCGATCAGGTCGGGCAGGCCGACGAACCACCGCTCGGCGAGCGGATCGACGAACTCCGCACCGACCACGCGCGCCTCGGTACTGAGGACATCGCGGATCCGCCACACGTTGCCCGGGACGTCGGCGGTGGGCCACGGCGGCCCGATCACCAGCATCCGCGCCCCCGGCGCGGTCCGGCGGGCCAAGCCCAGGGTGTCGGCGATCAGTCGGCCCAACTCGCCCGGATCGACGTCCTGGTCGTTACGCGAGCCGAAGAACACCACCAGCGCGTCGTCGGGTTGCACCGCGCGGCGGGTCAGGTCGCCGTACAGGGCGCCGCGGTTGCCGCGCACGCCGTAACCCGCACCGCCCTCGGCGGCCACGTCGGCACTGACGTACACCCCGCGGCCGGCCAGGTTCTGCCATGCCCGCTCGGTCCAGTTCGCCGCACCGCGGCCGGTGTCCTCGTAGCCGGCGGTGTAGGAGTCACCGACCACCGCAATCCGATTCGGGGAGGCACTCAGCGGCACCGTCTCGTAGTGGCGCGGCGACTCGTGATCGCGCGTCAGGTAACCGGTCCCTGCCACCACCGCGACGACTCCGGCCACCATCACGACGGCGAACGCCATCACCCGACTCACGGCTACCTCCCCCAATCAACTTCAGCGAAGACTAGCCGGAACCGCGACCTTGGGTTCGCCTAGGACACCGTCGTCCGAGTCGTTCGAATCGTCCAGGTCATCCAAGCCGTCCGGCTCCACCGGTTCGACCGCCAGGGGATCTTCGGTCGGTGTCACCTGGGCCGACTCGGGCCGGGCGCCGATCATCTTGCGCATCCAGTGCCGACCGGGCTCTTCAACAGCGTGGAACAGCAGCATCGAGAGCAGCGTCGCCGCCACCAGCAAGCCGCACACCATCCACTTGGCCGCGGTCGCCCCCTCGTCGAGCACAATCTCGAATTGCTGTGCCGCCCAATTCCAGGACGTGTGCACCAGCTCGTGGACCATGTACAGGCAGAACGAGATCTGCCCGCCGTAGACCATCACGCGGGTGGACAACAGCGCCGGAAGGCTGCCGATGCCGATCGCCAGGGCCATCACCAGCGGCACGAACAGCACATCGACCAGGCCGCCGCTGTCGTAGAGCCCCGAGATCGGGTGGCCGTCGAAGTAGTACAGGACACCGACCATCGCGACGATGAGCAGTGCGGAGCAATAGCCCGCGGCACGGCGGAACCGGTCCGTCGGGTTGATCTTGCGCACCGCGGCACAGGCCAGCGCGCCCGCGGTGAACTGCATGACGATGCGCGGCAACCAGCTCCACGGGCTGTAGAACTGGCCGGTCGCCAGCAACAGCAGCAGCGGCGGGAGCGAAGCGATGATCGCCAACGCCGCCAGCCCGCGCGCCGAGGTCACCCGCATCATCCGGTACACCGCCAGCACCAGCACCCCGAACAACAGATAGGCCAGCCACTCGGCACTGATCGACCAGGCCGGACCGTCCCAACTCGACCCGTCGAAGAACGGCTCGAACCACAACTGCACCAGCAGGACCTGGCGCACATAGCTGATCGCGGTGATCCGGCTGAGATCCTCGGTGGGGACATGCCCGACGTGCAACGTGAAGATGACCCACAGCAGCGCCAGGTGCATCGTGACCAGGTAAATCGGCCAGACCCGGGCCAGGCGCAACCACAAGAAGTGCACCGTGGCGCGTGCGGAGAACGTCTCCCCCATTCGCTCCAGGTAGTTCCAGGTCAGTACGAAACCACTGAGGATGAAGAACAGGTCGACGCCCTGAGCACCACGGTCGAGCACCGGGGCGAGCGCATCGCTCAGCTCCGGGGACGCCAATCGCAGCAAGGGCCGGAAGTGAAACAGCACCACCCACACCGCGGCGATGATGCGAAGCCCGGTCAGGGCCTTGATCTCTCCGCTGCGCACAACACTCTTTCGCCGGGTGATTCCGCATGTCCTGGCTGCCTCGGGTGCGGGCCCGCCGAGACGGCCCGGTGATCGGCAGCCGCAACCCGGTAGCCGGCAGCCATCGAAGACTAGCAGCGGGACCGTCCCGGGTGAAGTAATCAGCCGGGCACGTCGGCGACGATACCGACGGGGCGGTTGTGAATACTGTAGCGATGCCAGACGACTACCAGGTTGGGCGCGGAATCGCCGACATCACCGGCGAGCCGGCCGAGTGCGGAATGCTCGGCTACGGCGTGGCCTCACAGCAGACCGACGGACTGCACAACCGGCTGCGCGCGCGGGCGTTCGTCATCGCCGACGCGGCCGCCGGCACCCGGCTGCTACTGGTGGTCTGCGAGGTGCCGCTGCTGCTGGAAAGCGTGCACCACGACGTGCTCGAACGCCTGGCCGCGACCTATGGCGACCTGTACACGTTCCACAACGTGATGCTGACGGCGACGCACACCCATTGCGGCCCTGGCGGTTACTCCGACCACCGGCTCTACAACTCGAACACCAACGGGTTCCGGCACCAGACCTTCAACGCGATCGTCGATGGGATCTGCGAAGCCGTCGACGGGGCGCACGCCGACCTGGCTCCCGCCAGCTTGAGTCTTGCCGTGGGCCGCCTGCACGATGCCAGCAGCAACCGTTCGCCGTCGTCGTTCGCCCGCAACCCCGAGCCCGAACGCGCCCACTTCCCGGACAAGATCGACCCGCAGACCACCTTGCTGCGCATCGAGCGCGACGGCCGGCTGGTCGGTGCGGTGAACTGGTTCGCCACCCACGGCACGTCCATGACCAACCGCAACACGTTGATCAGCGGGGACAACAAGGGCTACGCCGCCTACCAGTGCGAACGCCTGGACCACGGCGTCGACTATCTGGCAGCCACGCCACCGGACTTCATCGCGGCCTTCGCCCAGACCAACTCCGGCGACATGTCGCCGAATCTGAACCATCGCCCCGGCAGCGGCCCCACCGAGGACGAGTTCGAGAACACCCGAATCATCGGGTCCCGCCAAGCCGCCGCGGCCACCGAACTGACGCTGGGGCACGGCACCGAGGTCACCGGGGGTCTGGACGCCCGCACCACCTACGTCGACCTGACGGACTTCGAGGTCCGGCCCGAGTTCACCGGTGACGGCCGGACCCACCGCACCGGGCCCGCGATCGCGGGCGCGTCGTGCCTGGCCGGCACCGACGAGGGTGCCGGCCCGTTGTACCCCGTGTTCAAGCAGGGCCGAAATCGCATCTTCGACGGCCTGGTCGCCAACACGGTGTTCCGGCTCTCCCCCCGACTGCGCGACGCGCAGGCGCCGAAGGGCGCGGTAGGGCCGGGAACCCGGCTGAACAAGGCGCTGTCGATGCTGATGCCCGAGGGCGGACCGGTGCAGCTGCTGCGCATCGGGCAGCTGTACCTGATCGGCATTCCGGCCGAAGTGACCATCGTGGCTGGTCTGCGGTTGCGCCGCACGGTGGCCGAGATCGTCGGCGCCGAACTGCGAGACGTGCTGGTGGCGGGCTACAGCAACGGCTATCTGCACTACGTGACGACGCCGGAGGAATACGACGAGCAGCGCTACGAGGGTGGCAGCACGCTGTTCGGGCGCTGGGAGCTGCCCGCACTGCAGCAGGTGGTGGCCGAGCTGGCCACGGCGATGCGGGAGCGGCGGCCGGCGCCCGAAGGCCGGCGCCCCGCCGAGCCGTCCCGCCGGCGGCGGTCACGTCGCCGGGCAAAACCGGATGCGCTGGCCGCCGGTCAGCGGTTCGGCGATGTCTTGGAAGCTCCACAGCCGGCGTACCTTCCGGGTGCCACGGTCTCGGCGGTGTTCGCCGGCGCGTACCCGAACAATGATCTGCACCGCGGCGGCACCTATGTGCGGGTGGAGCAGCAGAGCGGCGACGGGTGGACCACCGTGGCCGACGACAGCGACTGGTCGACGACCTTCCGCTGGCGACGCGCCGGCCGGCGCGGGTCGACCATCACCGTGACCTGGGCGATTCCCGAAAGCACCGCCGCCGGGCGGTACCGGCTTCGCTATGACGGCGACGCGTTGGACCGAGACGGGCGTATCAGTGCGTTCACCGGGGCAACCGAGCCGTTCGAGATCTCACCAAAGCGTTAATCGGCCGCCCAAGAGGCCTTAACTTCGCCGCATAACGTCGGGAAACATCGAGGTCGGCACAGCTGCCGACAACGATCGACATGGAAGGCGGGGGCTGGCATGGCAATCGAGATCACTACACGAGGCACTGCTCGGATCAACCCGGTCGTCGAGTGCGGCGAGGCGCAGATTCGGGCGCACTACCGTCACCTCGCGACGGTGATCGCGATCCGGGGCCGGATCGATGCCAGCAACGTGGACCAGCTCAGCGAACACGCCCGGCGCTTCGTCCTTGCGAAGGAGCCGCTGGTGCTCGACCTGAGCGGGGTCACCTCGTTCGCCGCCGCCGGCATCTGGCTGCTGTGCGTCCTGGACGGCGACTGCCGTGCCGCGGGCGTGGAGTGGACCCTCATCGAGAGCTCGCCGGTCCGGGAACTGCTCGGCGACTTCGACGAGGACGCCATGTTCCCGACGTCACGCTCGGTGGACCAGGCGCTGCACGCCCTTGCCGACGGCAACGACCAGCGCCGCCAGATGCTGCTGCCGCTGTTCCAGAAGTCGGCCTGAGATAGGTCGGAGCCTCGCCACCGCCCTGCGCTGGTGGCCGCCGGTCGGCGTGCTGGCGACATTGGCCCTCGGCTGGGCGGTGGGCCGCGGCTCGACACCCATCGATAACTGGTTCAGTCACGCCACCTTCACCCTGATCGGCGAGCAGCCCCGGTGGCTGCTGATCTTCACCAGCGGCTGGTTGGTGTTGGGGGTGACGGTGGCGTGCCTGGCGGTGGCCTTATCGCGCAGGCAGTGGGCTTTGGCGGCCGCGGTGCTGGCCTGCCCGTTCGCGGTCACCGTCGCCACCATGGCACTCAAGCATCTCTTCGACCGGCGTAATGGGCCCTACCTCGAATACCCCAGCGGCCACACCGCGCTGTTGGTGGCGGTGCTTGGCATGATGGTCGTGGTGGCCGGTTCGAAGGTGGCCCGACCGTGGGCCCTGACCGCAGCCGCGCTGGTCAGCCTGCTGGGCATGCTCGGGTTGGTGGCCTGCGGCTACCACTTCTTCACCGACACCGTGGGTGCGGCGATGCTCGCCACCGCGCTGGTCTGTGGAACGGCTCGGTTAACGTCTGCGCTGTGATCGTGCTGCTGCCCCCGTCGGAGACCAAACGCGCCGGCGGCGACGGACCACCGCTGCGCCTCGATGCATTGGCGTCTCCGGAACTCACCGGCCTGAGGGCGGAACTGGTCGACGAGCTGGTGGGTTTGGCCGCTGATCGCGCGGCCAGCCGCAGCGCACTGGGGTTGTCGGCGTCGCAGGACGCCGAGATCGAGCGCAACGCCGCACTGCGTACCGCTCCCACCGCGCCGGCGATCAACCGCTATACGGGCGTGCTGTACGAGGCACTGGACGTCGACTCGTTGCGCGGCGCCGCTGCCGCCCGGGCCGGCGCCCGGTTGGCCGTGGGTTCCGCTTTGTTCGGGCTGTTGCGGGCCACGGATCCGGTGCCCGCCTACCGCCTCTCGGCGTCCTCGAAGCTGCCCGGCCAACCGGGATTGGTCAAGCGCTGGCGGCCGGTGCTGGAACCGGTGCTGGCCGAGATCGCCGCGGCCGAGCTGGTCGTCGATCTGAGGTCCGGTTCCTATGCGGCACTGGCCGCCGTTCCGGGCTCCGTTCGCGTCGACGTGGTCGCCGAGCACCCCGATGGGCGACGAGTCTCGGTGAGTCACTTCAACAAAGCGCACAAGGGCCAATTGGCGCGGGTCCTGGCCACCACCAGGACCGAACCCGATGATGCCGCCGCGGTGGCCGCCATAGCTCGGCGGGCCGGGATGCGGGTGGAACGCGACGTCCGTCGGCTGACGATCGTGGTGGCCGCATGATCGGGAGGCTGGCCGCGATCGCGCTGATCATGGCGGGATCGGCTACCGGCCTGGCATCCGCCGCCCCGGCGGTGCCGCCGGTCAGCCCGAAGGCCGGCGCCGCCGGGTTCGTGGATGTCCGCACCGCGGTGCCGGACGCGATCATCGATCTGCGATATGCCACCGCGAACAACTTTGTGGGCGAACAGCTCTACCCGTCCAACGCTCGGTGTCTGGTGCACGAGTCGATGGCGCCGGGGTTGGCCACGGCGGGCGCCGCGCTGCGCAGCCGAGGCCGAATTCTGGTGTTCTGGGACTGCTACCGGCCACACAACGTGCAGGTGCGGATGTTCGAAGTGGTGCCGAACCCGAACTGGGTGGCCCGGCCGGGATCGCTGGCCCGCAGCCACGAGACCGGGCGGTCGGTCGACGTGACCACCGCCGACGCGTATGGGCGGCTGTCGGAGATGGGCACCGGATTCGATGACTTCTCGCCGGCCGCAACGGCATTCGCCGACGGGATCAGCGCTCGCGCCGCGGCCGAGCGGGCCGCCCTGCGTGACGCGATGAGTGCCGGTGGTCTGGCTGTGTATTCGGGCGAGTGGTGGCATTTCAACGGCCCCGGCGCCGACGTGGGGCGCCCGATCCTCGACGTGCCGGTCAATTAGGTGGCGGCGCCGCCAGGTGCCGTTCCACCGATTCGACCTTGGTGTGCATGGCGTCGACCGCGCCGTCTCGCCAGTCGGCTTTGATCACCGTGCTGACCCGAGGTGAGCGGGCCGCTACCGCTTCCACCGCCCGTTGCACCACAGCCATCGCTTCGGCCCAGGTGTCGCTTTCGATCACGGTGAACATGGAATCGGTGCGATTGGGCAGTCCCGACTCCCGAACGACGCGCACCGCTTCCGCGACGATCTCGCCGACTCCCTCCCCCACACCGAGCGGCGTAACCGAGAACGCAACCAAGACCGACACGCGACTCACCCCTCCCGGAAGGCACCACCGCAAGCCTACTTAGCATCGAGGCCGTGCGAGTTCTGGTCCAGCGTGTCTCATCGGCCCGCGTCAAGGTCGACGGTCAGACGGTCGGCGCGATCGAGCCGGACGGCCAGGGTCTGCTCGCTCTGGTCGGCGTGACCCACGCCGACGATTCCGCCACGGCGCGGCGGCTCGCCGAAAAGCTTTGGCAGTTGCGCATTCTCGACGATCAGAAGTCGGCAGCCGATGTGGGTGCGCCGATTCTGGTGGTCAGCCAGTTCACGCTCTACGCCGACACCGCCAAGGGGCGGCGGCCATCGTGGAATGCCGCGGCCCCGGGCCCGGTCGCCGAACCGCTGGTCGCCGAGTTCGCCGAGGCACTGCGAGGCTTGGGCGCGCAGGTGGCGACCGGGCAGTTCGGGGCGCATATGCAGGTGGAATTGGTCAACGACGGCCCGGTGACAGTGCTGCTCGAGCTCTGAGCCGAAACCGCACTGCGCCCGGTGCCGTGGACGCTAACGTGGCCCGATGAATACAGCCGCCAAGGTCCGTTGTGGCGTCTACGCCGTGATTGCCGTTGCCGCGTTGGTTGCCACCTGGAGCCAGAATCTGGCCTACCAAGGGACCGACTCGTTTTTCTCCCGGTGGCTGCCGGACACCGTAGTGACACCGGCATCACGCTCGATAACCGCCGACATCCTGATGCTGTTTCTGTCGGCGGCGGTGTTGATGGTCGCCGAGGCCCGCAAGCACAACGTGCGGTTCGTCTGGGCCTATATCTTCGGCGGCTTCCTCACTGCCATCAGTTTCACGTTCCCGTTGTTTCTGATCGCCCGCGAACGTCGGCTGGCCGCCGAGGGTGCATCGGCGCCACGGCTGGGTGCGCTCGATACGGCACTGCTGGCCGTGGTCACGCTGGTGCTGGTCGGCGCCACCCTGTGGGTCGATACGCGGTAGGGCCGCGACGGTCGGCGTTCCCCAGTGGCCACGGCTATCCACAGTTGGCGATCCTGTCAACAGACCTTGATCAGCCGGCTCCCCTGTCAGACCATCGAACTATTGTTCGATACATGGGTAGGAATGCGATCGCGGATCGGGACACCCTTCTGGGGTGCCTGGACGCGATCGAGGCCGCCTATGCCCAGCTCGAACAGTGCTCGCTGGATGCCTTGAATGCCGAGGAGTTGGTCGCGGTGCTGGCCCGCCGGGAAGCGTTGGCGTGGCGGGCACCGGTGGTCGATCACCGGATCCTGGCCCGGCTGGTCACCGACGGCGATCCCGGCGCTTTGGGGGCATGCTCGCTGACCAAGGCATTGGCCGAGCGGTTGCGGATCAGCAGCGCGAGCGCGCGGCGTCGATTAGCGGAGGCCGCTGAGTTGGGTCCACGCGCCGCGGTGACCGGGGAACCCTTGGAGCCGGCCTTGCCGGAACTGGCCGCCGCACAGGCTATGGGTCGGATCGGGCCGGAGCATATGGTGATCGCCCGCAAGGCGTTGGCGAAAATACCGGCCACGGTCAGCGCTACCTATCGCCAGCGGGCCGAGCGTGACCTCGCAGTGCTGGCGAGCCAATTCGGGCCGGAAACCTTCCAGCGCCTAGCCGAGCATCTGGTGGCCGTCCTGGACCCGGATGGGGATTTCACCGACCGGGAACGCCTGGCCCGGCGCGGGCTGCGGCTCGGCCGGCAGGGCATCGATGGGATGAGTTCACTGTCGGGGCGCATCACACCGGAGCTGCGAGCCACCCTGGAGCCGATCCTGGCCAAACTCGCCGCCCCCGGTATGTGCAATGCCGCCGACGAACAGCCCTGTGTCAGTGGTACCCCATCCCAGCAGCAGATCCAGCGTGATGATCGCCGACCCGATCAACGCACCCACGACGCCCTACTCGCCGCTTGCCGCGCAGTGCTCGCCTGCGGAGACCTCGGCCAACTCAACGGGCTGCCGGTGACCGTCATCATCTCGACCACCCTGGCCGAGCTACACGCCGCAGCCGGCCACGCACCGGTGATCGACTCCGCCGCCACCGGCAAGGCCCACACCGCCGGAGGGTCGCTGCTGCCGATGACCGATCTGTTGCGGATGGCCGGGCACAGTTACCACTACTTGAGCGTGTTCGACGGCAAGGGCCGGGCGCTCTGGCTGGGGCGTAGCAAGCGGCTCGCCTCAGCGGATCAGCGCATCGTGCTGCATGCCCGAGATCGCGGCTGCACGCGACCCGGTTGCACCGTATCGGGGTATTTATCCCAGGCGCATCATATCGAACAGGACTGGGCCCACAACGGACAAACCGACGTCGACGCCCTCGCGTTGGCGTGTGCACCCGATAACCGGATGGCGACCGAGCAAGGCTGGACCACCACCCTCGGAGACGACGGGCGCGTCGCATGGATTCCCCCACCGAAACTTGAACGCGGCCAACCCCGAACCAATCCCTTTCATTTCATCGAAGCCGTCATCGACTACCACACCCGGGCCAACCCAAAGCCTGACAATGATGGCGATCTGCCCGAGGAACAGCCACCGCGCATCGACGATTGGCCCGCAGCTGGGTGACTGCCGCAGCACTAACGGGGGCTCGGCGGCGCTGGCACGCTCGCCGAGACCGGGGACAGATAGACGCCTATAAGAGTGCGATGCCACCAGGCCCCGTCCCGTCGCCGCTCGGCCCACGTGGTGAAGCGGTACTCGTAGAGCAGAATCCGGACGAAATATGGTGGACTATCCGGAAATGGGTTGTAGCGCAACAGACGTAACGTGTCCCGGTCGTTGCGCAGTAACCGCTGCAGCAGCGCATCACGCCACGCCAACCCGTACCGGGGCGAGAGCGCGGCGAACCACATCAGCCAGTCCAGGCGAAGATGGTAGGGCGCCCATTGATGCGGAAGTCGGTCCACTGCACCGGGTTTTCCCTTGAACTCGTACTCCTGCCAGACGGTTCCCTCGGTGGGATCCGCCTCCGCCGTTCCCTCGATCACCAGCTCCCGACGGGAGCGGCCAACAGTCCCGAACGCGCCGTAGCTGTTGACCAGATGAAGCGGGTTGAAGCTGGCATTCATGCGCTGATTGCGCGATGCCATGTTGCGCACTGGCCAGTAGCTCAGTACCACGACCGCTGCCGCGTACACCATCACCAGCGCGGCGAACCACGTCGGGGCATTAGGCATCTCCGGGGGCTTCAGTCCCGAAATCGTTCCAGTGAACCACGATTCGTCGAGAGCCCCGGCGGCCAAAACGATCGTGATCCAGTTCAGCCAGGCGAAGTTGCCCGAGGCCACCAGCCACAACTGGGTGACGATGATGATCGCGGCGGCCACGCCTGCAATGGGCTGCGGAGCGAACAACCCGAACGGCACCGCCAGTTGAGCGACGTGGTTACCCGCGGCCTCTATGCGGTGCAACGGTTTGGGCAGCTGGTGGAAGAGCCAGCTCAACGGGCCGGGCATCGGCTGGGTCTCGTGGTGGTAGTAAAGGCAGGTCAGGTCGCGCCAGCAAGAATCGCCCCGCAGCTTGATCAGGCCAGCGCCGAACTCGATGCGGAACAGCAGCCAACGGGACAGCCACATGATGAGCACTGGCGGTGCAACGCGGTCGTTGCCCAGGAAGACGGCCAGCAACCCGCTTTCCAGCAGAATCGACTCCCAGCCGAACGCGTACCACGTCTGGCCGACGTTGACGATCGACAGATACAGCCCCCACAACAGCAGCCAGAGGGCCATCACCGCCCACAGCGGAACCAGTTCTCCAGCGCCCACCACCAGAGCCGCGGCCAGTCCCGCACCCAGCCAGCACACGAAAGCAAAGAACCGATCCGAGTAATGCAGATGAAAGATGCTGGGTGTCAGTCGAAACGGGCGGCGTCGCAGATGCTGCGGTACCGGCGTCATGCCGTGTTCGCCGATCAGGGCGCGGAACTGCCGTGCGGCGGCCACAAAGGCGATGACGTAGATGGCCGCGATCCCGCGTTCGAGGACCAGCCGTCCCAGCCAGTACCCGGAACCGCTCAACCACGCCCACTGTGTGCTCACACCTGCAACTCCTCGGTGTGATGTTCATACCACCGGTCGGGGCAGGAATCAGCCGGTTGACAGTGCGCGGTACAGCAGATGCATGGCCACCGTCGTCGAGCGTTCCCGGACGTCGGCCCGGTCCCCAGGCAACCTGGTGGTCCGCGTGGTCATCCGGCCGTCACCGAGCGCCACACAGAAGCACACCGTGCCCACCGGTTTGTCCGGCGTTCCGCCGCCGGGCCCGGCAATGCCGGTGATCGCCACGGCGGTGTCGGCACCGAAGCGGCGCAGCGCACCGGCGGCCATGGCCTCGGCCACCGGCTCGGACACCGCACCGTGTTCGGCGATCAATGCGGCGTCGACGCCGAGCAGTTCGATCTTCGCCTCATTGGAATAGGACACCACCCCGCCGGCCAAGTAATTCGAGGCGCCCGGTGGGTCGGCCAGCCGACCCGCCAGCAGGCCCGCGGTGCAGGATTCGGCGGTCGCGATCTGTCGACCGGACAACAACGCCGCCACCAGATCGTCGATCTGCGAACCGTCTTCGGAAAAGATCGCGCGCGAATGCCGCTCACGGAGCAATGCGAGCAACTGGTCGTAGGCGCCGGCGGCGTCCGGTTCGTAGCGCGTGACGATCTCCAGTTCACCGCGGCGCAGGCAGGTGGTGATCTCCAGCCGGTGGAAATCACCGATGACATCCTGCGCGTGGCGCAGCGTGTCAGCCAGGCCGGATTCGGGCAAGCCGAACATCCGGATCATCTGCTGCTCGTAATGCGTCCGCCCGGCCAGCGCCTCCTTCACCGCCGCCGTCTGTATCGCCTTGTGCCACATCGGCTGCAGCTCGCGAGGTGGTCCCGGCAGCACCACAACTGTCGGCGTGCCGGGCACCACCACGCCGGGCGCGGTGCCTACCGGGTCCAGGATCGTCGCGCCGGCCGGGACCATCGCCTGTTTGCGATTGGCTGCCCGGACCGTCGCGAAATCCGGAGCGCCCGGACCCGTGTAGCGCGCCATCATGGGTTTGATGATGTCGGCGATCCGGGCTTCCAGCTCGTCGTCGAGCACGACGTCACGACCGCAGAACCTGGCGACGGTCTCGACCGTCAGATCGTCGGCCGTCGGCCCCAGGCCGCCGCTGGTGATGATCAAGTCCACACCCTCGGCGGCCAGGAACCGCAGCTGACTCTCGATGTCCCTGGGCCGGTCGCCACAGATCGTGATGTGCGCCAACTCGACTCCCAGTTCCAGGAGCCGATCAGCCAACCACGGTCCGTTCCGGTCGGTCACACGTCCGGTGAGTACCTCGGTACCGGTGACGACGATTCCTGCGCGTGCGCTCACCGGTCCGAGATTACGCAGTCAGCGTCAGGGCAAGCCCGGAATCAGCATGACCTCCATCGGCGACGCCGGAGCAACCGGAACGGTCGGCAGATACCCGGTGGGTGCGAACGCCGTCGGCGCCGCCGCCACCGGCGCCGGACCGCCGAAGTTCGGCATCGGGAACGGCAGGACCGAGCTCAGGCTCGCCGGAAGGTTCCCCAAACCGGGCAGGCCGGTGGCCGAGGCCTGCTGCTGCGGCATCGCACTCGGCGACGGCGGCACGTTGAAGGTCGCGGTCGCCAGCGGTGCTTGGCCCGGCGTCGCGGGCGGAGCGAAGGTGGTGCCGCTCAAGGCCGACGTAGTGGTCTGCAGCAATTGCTGCGGGAGGCTCGTCGAGGACGCGACCATCTGCTCGACCACGCCGGGCAGCCCCGGGTTGATCGGCACCGTGTCGGCGTTGGCGGTGGCGCTGGACGCCAGCGCGGCAATGAACAGTCCCGCCGCGGCGCCGGCCGCGGCGGTCAGGTACTTACGGATTCGTGACATGGCTTTTCCCCAATCCCAACAACTACAAGGTCGGGACCGAAGTTAGCCGTGTGAAAACTGATGCCTGTGTGACACGAGGGGCGTTTATGCAACCGTTGCGAACCGGAGCCGCGGCAGTTACCGAGCCGGCGTCAGCGGGCCAACCAGCTCGCCGTCTTCGCGAGTTCGGTGGTGTAGGCCAGCAGGATGCCGTCCTCGTAGTGGGCCCCGCCATTGATGGTGGTGCTGTCGCGCCAAATCGCGTGAACCTGGTAGATCCCGCGGCTGTAGATATCGACACGCTCACGCTGGGTACGCCGCCAGCCTTGCTGCTCTGCCTTTTCCGACAAAGTTTCCCGCGCGTCGGTCGCGGTGGTCTCACTGGTCATGAAGCCGACCCTCTTTTCGCATAGGCCAAACACGCTATCAGCTGCCCAGATGCCTCCCCCTGCGGCGCGGCGCGACACCAGCCCGGTCGACGAGGCACCGACGTAACATCGACGGCGATGACCGCAGTACCGAGCGATCCGATCGCCGATGTCGCCCGAACCGAACCGGGCGCCCGGATCGGGGCGTTCTTCGACCTGGACGGCACGTTGGTGTCCGGGTTCACTGCCACCGCACATGCCGGCGACCGGATCCGCCGACGCCAAGCCCGTGCCGGTGAAGTGTTCGGCGTCGTCGAGGCTGCCGTGCGGTATCGCCTTGGACGCATGCAATTCGAACGATTGCTGGTGCGCGCGGCGGGTTATCTGCGCGGCGAGTCCATCAGTGAACTCGACGACGTCGGCGCGCGGCTGTTCTCCGACCACATCACCAGCCGGATCTATCCCCACATGCGCGAGATCGTGCGGGCGCATCAGCAGCGTGGCCACACCGTCGTGCTGAGTTCCTCGGCACTGACCATCCATGCCGAACCGGTGGCCCGCTTCCTGGGGATCGCGCAGGTGCTGTGCAATCGCTTCGAGCTCGACGACCGGGGCATCCTCACCGGTGACATCGTCAAGCCCGTGGTGTGGGGGGCGCAGAAGGCGGCCACCGTGCAGGAGTTCTGCACTGCCAACGGGGTCGACCTGGACCAGAGCTTCTTCTACGCCGATGGCGACGAGGACGCCGCTCTGATGGCGCTGGTCGGCCGACCTCGGCCGGTCAACCCCCGGCCCCGGCTGGCGGCGCTGGCCGCCCAGCACGGCTGGCCGGTACTGCGCATCACCGGCCCCGGTCGCACGGGCGGGCGGTCCTGGCGCCGCGCGGCCGATTTCGGGGTGGCGGTGCTGCGCGCATTCTCCACTCGCTGACCTACCCGATGCCCCAAGACACGATTGCCGGTAGTGTTAGGTTTCACCAGCACACCTAGGCCCGACTGGCCTCGTGATGCCGCATCTGGTACTTAATTAGAACACGTTTCACTTCGATCCCACGCCCCGTGAAGGAGTCCGTCATGCACACTCCCCTCTGCGACGAACTCGGCATCGAGTTCCCGATCTTCGCTTTTACCCACTGTCGCGACGTGGTCGTCGCGGTGAGTAAGGCCGGCGGTTTCGGGGTGCTGGGCGCGGTGGGCTTCACCCCGGAGCAGCTCGAGATCGAGCTGAAGTGGATCGACGAGAACATCGGCGACCACCCGTACGGTGTCGACATCGTCATCCCGAACAAGTACGAGGGCATGGACTCCGGACAGTCCGCCGAGGAACTGGCCGAATCGCTGCGCAAGATGGTTCCCCAGCAGCACCTCGACTTCGGCAAGAAGCTCCTCGCCGAACACGGCGTGCCCGTCGAGGGCGCCGACGCGGACAGCCTGCAGCTGCTCGGCTGGACCGAGGCGACCGCCACCCCGCAGGTCGAGGTGGCGCTGCAGCACCCGAAGGTGACGATGATCGCCAACGCGCTCGGGACTCCCCCGGCCGACATGATCAAGCACATCCACGAGGCGGGTCGCAAGGTCGCCGCGCTGTGCGGCTCCGCGCGACAGGCCCAGAAGCACGCCGCGGCCGGCGTGGACATCATCATCGCCCAGGGCGGCGAAGCCGGCGGACACTGCGGCGACGTGGGCTCGATCGTGCTGTGGCCCGAGGTCGTCAAGGCGGTCGCACCGGTGCCGGTGCTGGCGGCGGGCGGCATCGGTAGCGGCCAGCAGATCGCTGCGGCGCTGGCGCTGGGCGCACAGGGCGCCTGGACCGGTTCGCAGTGGCTGATGGTCGAGGAGTCCTCGAACACCGAGGCCCAGCACGCGGCCTACATCAAGGCCGGCAGTCGCGACACCGTCCGCAGCCGCTCCTTCACGGGCAAGCCGGCACGGATGCTGCGCAACGACTGGACCGAGGCGTGGGAAGCTCCGGAGAACCCGAAGCCGCTGGGCATGCCGCTGCAGTACATGGTCTCCGGTATGGCCGTGCGTGCCACGAACAAGTACCCGAACGAGAGCGTCGATGTCGCGTTCAACCCGGTCGGCCAGGTCGTCGGACAGTTCACCAAGGTGGAGAAGACCGCGACCGTCATCGAGCGGTGGATTCAGGAATACCTCGAGTCCACCAGCACCCTGGAAGCCCTCAACGAAGCATCGGGCGTCTGATCGGCTACCGCTCGGCGCGTATAAGCGGATGTGCGGCAACGCAGTAGAGGCCGAACACCGCGAAAGGCGCCAACAGCGGTAGCCAAGGAAGCCGCCATGGGAACACCGTCGCGACCAACCCCGCGGCGGTGAACCCGAGGGCGAAGATCGCTGTCGGTGGGGACACCGTGCCGGTGTGCCGCAACGCGAGGTAGCCGACCGCGGCCAGTCCGGCCGCCGCCGCGGAAACGTTGGGCGAATCGGCCAGGCCGATCGCGACGACGACGAGCAGCACCGCCGTCGTCGCCGCCACCCGCCACCGCAGCCCGAGTAGCACCGCGCCACCGGCCAGCAACGCCGCGGTCGCTGCCATACCCGAGGCACCCAAACCAGCGACTGCAACCATCGCCAGACCGCACAGGCCCGACAGCGCCAGCGGCAGGGGCCTGTCGACTCCGGACGAAAGCGTCATCACCGCACCGCCGCGGGCCTGCGCCGCTGCGTCACCACGCGCATCGCCTGCTCCAGCGGCTGTTCGTGCGGCCACGAGGCGACGTCAACGCCGACTGTGGCCATGTCGCGATACATGGCGCTGCGCTGCAACATCCAGATCCGGGCCACCAACGGATCCAGCTCAATCTCGAAGGGCGAGCCGGCCAGCACGTCGACGGCGAGGACCACGTGCCCCCGCTTGCGCAGATCGGTCAGCGCCAACGCGAATTCGGTGTCGAGCAGCGTGGAGAACGCGATGATCAGGGCGCCCGCCGGCACCGCGGCCCGGGGTGCCAACGTTCCGGTTGTCGACTCGATGCGGTCAGCGGCGCCCAGTACTGCATCGACGATGCGGTAGAACTGGCGCTGCCCGATCTCCGCGCCGACCCAGCGCGGGTGGCGGCCACCGAGAATGACGACTCCGGCACGATCGCCGTTGCGCAATGCGGTCTGCACCACCTGCGCCGCACCGAGTACCGACCGTTCGGTCGCCTCGGTCGCCGGGCCGGCGGGCTGCGGATACGCGTCGATCAGCACCACGACGTCGGCGCCACGATCGGTCAGCCGCCGGGTCACATGCAGGCTCCCGCGTCGCGCGCTGACCGGCCAATTCACCGAGCGCAACGGATCGCCGGGTACGTAGGCGCGGATGTCGGCGTATTCCACACCGCGGCCCGGGTGCCGGGTCAGGTGGGTTCCGACCCGATCGAGCAGGTCGCTGTGCGGGATCGGCGTGGCCTGTGGCGGCGCCGGTGGGAACACGGTGACCTCGGCGACGTCGACGGCTCCCCTCCCGACCAACAGACCGCCCCGGCCCACGGCATCCACGGTGGCGCGAATCGGATAGCGGCCCCAGCGTTCGGCCGTGGCAGTCACCGATTTTCGGCTTCCAGCCGCGGTCGACGACTTGGTGATCTCGAGTATGAGCGCCGGATGCGCCGTCACCGCCAGACTCAGGTCGATCAGATCGGGATCCGATGCCGTTGCGCCGACCGTCAATTCGACCGACTCGGTTTCGAAGCAACGTTGCTCCGCGGGCGTGGCCTGCACGCGCAACGCCGGAACTCCGCGCTGACTGTTCAGCGAGCACAGCACTGCGAGCAGCGGCGCGGCGAAAGCGATCAGCTGCCAACGCGATGCACCCACCGCCACCACCAGGGCCAGCGCGGCACCGGTGGCCAGCGCCTTGGCCAATGACGAAGCCCGCCAATGCATGACAACATCCACCTCATGGAAGTCGGAGGCATGCGTCACGTCGGCGTCGCCTCCGGAGTTCGCGGCACCGGCAGCCGCCGCAGCAGCTCCTCCACCACATCGGAGCCCTGGACGCGCCGTACCCACATCTCCGGCCTCAGCGTGATCCGATGGGCGATCGCCGAGGTGGCCAGCGCCTTGACGTCCTCAGGGATCACGTAGTCGCGGCCGAGCAGCAGGGCGCGGGCCCGGGCGAGCTGAACCAGGTCGAGTTCCGACCGCGGGCTGGCGCCCACGGCCACCTGCGGATGACGCCGGGTCCCGGTCGCCAGCGCCACCACGTAGCGCAGCACGTCGTCGTGCACGCTGACCTGTTCCACCGATTCGCGCATCGCCACCAGGTCGTCGGCGTCGACCACCTTGCGCACCGTCGGCAAGGCGGCACCGCGGTCCAGGCGCCGGCGCAGCATGGCCGCCTCCCCCTGCTCCGAGAGGTAACCCAGCCGCAGCCTGATCGCGAACCGGTCCAGTTGGGCCTCCGGCAGCGGGTAGGTGCCCTCGTATTCGATCGGGTTGTCGGTGGCCAGCACGATGAACGGCGACGGCAACCGATGTGTGTTGCCGTCGATGCTGACCTGGCCTTCGGCCATCGCCTCCAGTAGGGCCGCCTGGGTTTTGGGTGGTGTCCGGTTGATCTCGTCGGCCAACACCAGGTTGGTGAAGATCGGCCCGCGCCGGAACTCGAAGCGGGCCGAGGACATGTCGTAGATCGTGGTACCGAGTAGGTCGGCGGGCAGCAGGTCGGGGGTGAACTGCACCCTGATGAAGTCCAGTCCGAGCGCGGCCGCGAACGACCGTGCGATCAACGTCTTGCCCAGGCCCGGCAAGTCCTCGATGAGCACATGACCGCCGGCGAGCACCGTGGTCAAAATGAGGGTGAGCGCGGATCGCTTACCCACCACGGCCCGTTCGATCTCGTCGAGCACCGCGGTGCAGCGTTCCCCGGTGGTGGCCGCAGCGCCGGACAGCCCGGTGCTCATCGTTGCTCCAGGCGGCACAGGATCTCTTCCAGCACAGCGCGTCCCGGGCCGGGCCCACTGACTCCGGTCGGCGCGACATTGCCCGGATCCACCCACTGCCACAGCTGGTCGCCGAACAGTAGCGCCCCGGTGGCACCGAATGCCGCGGGATCCTTCGTCCTGCCCTGCCCGGTGGAGACCTCGAACCGACGCGCCAGGATCGGCCGCCAACGCCTGTCCCAGTCGGCCCTGGTCGATTCCGACCAGCGGATCCGCGCTTCGGTACCCGACAGCCACCGGTGCAACGCCTCACCGGGCTCATCGGTGGCCGCCGGGGCGGCGGGAGGTCCCGCGCCGCCCGTGGTCAGCAGGCGCCGGATCCCCACTGCCGGCAGTGCGACGGCAACGCCCGCCGCCCAGAGTAGAAATTGCCGCTGGTGGATCATCAGCGTCACCAGCTCAGCGCCGGTGATCAAGATGATGCCTTGCAGAGCAAGCGTTTTCATCGTGGAGTTCGCAGTTCGTCGAGAACCAGCCGCAGCGCTGCAACCGCGTCAGCACGATCGCGCTCGGTCATCAGGTGGACGCTGAAGCGTGCCTCGGTGAACAGCTCCACCAGCCGGGTCGCGTTGTGCGCCGGCAGGGCATGGTGTTCCACGGCCCGCGCCAGCACTTCGGTAGGTGTGTCGAAGGCGCGCGGCGCGATATCAGGAACCGTGCCGAGGTGTTGTTCCATCACCGCGTAGCAGGCGATGATCGCGGCCCGCGGCTCGCGGCTGCGATCGACGATCCGGGCCAGGCCGAGTTCCGCTGCCCGCGCCAGGTTCTCATCGGCGCTCGATACGTCCGCCGTCGGCGGAATCCCAGGGGTCACGGGCGGTGCGGGATCGGGTCGCCGGGCGCGTGCGGCGACGATCACCGTGACGATCACCGCCAGCAGCAGGGTGGCAACGGCCAGCAGGTAACCGGACATGCCACTGGCCGGCCCGCCGGGCACCGCCGGCGACGGCGGGGCCGGTGCTCCCGATGTGCCCGGCGGCGTCTCACCCGTGCCGGGAACCTCGGCCGGGAGCTCGATACGGAGCCCGGCGCCGAACTTCGCCAGCACCAGGACCGTCAGCAGCCATAACGCCAGCGCCGCCAGCACGATCAGCACCGATCGCCAGACCGGACCGCGGCTCGCTCCGGCGGTTGACGACAGCTGGCCGATGCTGCCGACCCGCGCACGGTGATGACGGGCCCGGTGCACGACAGCGACCGCGATGATGGTGCCCGACACCGCCAGCAAGACCGCCATCACGATCGGTTCGACCGTGCTTGCGGCAGTCGCTCGGCGCGGCTCGGGCGGCGCGCCGGGCAGGTAACCGCGCGTCGCGGCACCGGCCACGAGCAACAGCACGATCGGGGCGATCACCCGCACGGTCGTGCTGTCGCTACCGGCTTTCACCGGAACACCAGTCATCTGGGTTTCCCGCCGTGGCCGCGGCATTCCCCATACTGGCATGCGCGGGCTGGCAGCGGCCAGGATCGCGCCGAGGACAACTCGCCGGAAAGACCCGGTGTCGGTTCAGACCGGTCCGGTCACTCGGACTTCTCGTCGTGCCCGCCGAACTGCTTGCGCATGGCCGAGAGCACCTTCGCGCCGAACTCGAACAACTGGCGCGAGGCGAATCGCGCGTACAACGCGGTGGTGAGCACCGGCGCGGGTACGCCCTCATCGATGGCGGCGATGACAGTCCACCGGCCTTCGCCGGAATCAGAGACCCGACCGGCGAATTCCTCCAATTGCGGTGACTTCTGCAACGCACTGGCAGTCAGATCCAGCAGCCAGGAACCGATCACACTGCCCCGCCGCCAGACCTCGGTGACCTGCTCGATGTCGATGTCGTACCGATAGAACTCCGGATTGCTCAACGGCGCGGTTTCGGCATCACCCTGTTGATCCTGCTTGCCGATGTTGGCGTGGTGCAAGATGTTCAGCCCCTCGGCGATCGAGGCCATCATTCCGTACTCGATGCCGTTGTGCACCATCTTCACGAAGTGTCCGGCCCCCGACGGGCCGCAGTACAGATAGCCCTTTTCGGCTTGCGCGATCTCACCCTCGCGCCCCGGAGTGCGAGGGGCCGCGTCCACCCCCGGCGCCACGGTCGCGAAGATCGGCTCGACGTGGTCGAACGCCGGCCGGTCCCCACCGACCATCAGGCAGTAGCCCCGTTCGCGGCCCCACACCCCGCCGCTGGTACCGCAATCGAGCAGATGAATGCCCTTGTCAGCCAAGATCTTTGCGTGCGCGATGTCGTCGCGATAGTAGGAGTTTCCGCCGTCGATCACGATGTCGCCGGCCGCCAGTGTGCCGGCAAGTTCTTCGATGACGCTCGTGGTGATGGCACCGGCGGGCACCATCACCCACACCACCCGCGGAGCGGAAAGCTGCGCCGCGAGCTCGGCCAACGACGACACTCCGGTGGTGTTGGCCTCGGTGGCCAATGCGCTGACCGCGTCGGCGTTGTGGTCGTAGACGACGCATTCGTGACCGCCGTCGACCATGCGCCGAACGAGATTGGCGCCCATTCGGCCCAGTCCGATCATCCCCAGTTGCATGCTGCGTTGCTCCTTACCGTGAGCGGCCGTCCTCCGCTCGAAGCTAACGCACCAGTCTGGACAGAGCCTGACCGGCAGATGCGCCGGGTGCGCTTACCCGACCTGGGCGATCCCAGGCGGGAAGTAGGGGCCGATGCCTCCGGTGTAGATACCGGGCTGCCAGCCCCGCGCGCCCAGGCACAGCAGCGGCAGCCCGTCGGGTGATTGCGCGGCCGACTGCGGATTGGGGCACGGCGAACCGATCTCCTGCACCCCGTAGAGCGGGTAGGAGATCTGCCAGAAACCGGTGTCCTTGGCCGGGAACTGGTTGGCGATGAAGTGGCATGCCAGCGCTTGGCCGTTGGGGCCGTGGCCATAGGTAAAGCGCTCCCAGCTGAAGCAGGCGTCGCCCTGGCGCTGGCCATCGACCATGCCCGGCACGTCGCCGGGGTAGGCAGCGGCATCCGGCGCGGCGCTGATAGCGACGGCACTCGCGGCTCCCGCGATGAAAGCAGCTGCAGCTAGTTCACGAATCATTCTTCGCCCTCAGTCTGTCGATCCAGGCCACCCATCGGCGACGCGTCAGAGCCTAACGGGTGGTGGTCGCACGCCATCGCGAATCCGCCGAAACCCCGCGGGCCGGGCCCGCTAAAGTGCCGCGGGTGACCGGAAAGCAGTGGCAGCTCGACGCATCGCACGGCCAGCTACTGGTCCGCACCGATGTGGCGGGGCGAGCGGCAAAGATGGGCCATCGGCTCACCATCGTGATGGAGCGCTGGGAAGCAACCGTGTCATGGTCCGGCGACCGGCCGGCGGCGGTCGAGCTGGCCGTCGAAGTGGATTCGCTGCGGGTGTTGCAGGGTGACGGCGGAATGACACCGCTGACCGCGCCGGAGAAGACGCTGATCCGCAGCAATGCGCTCAAATGCCTCGACAGCAAGAAGCATCGGCTGATCCGGTTCGGGTCCAGCGACATCGCCCCGACCGACGACGGGTATCGGCTGACCGGCGAGCTGGAGATCCACGGCCGGCGCAAGCCGCACGTCCTGGAGGTTCGGGTGACCGGCGACCGACAGGTGAGCGGCGACAGCCGGGTGCTCCACAGCGACTTCGGTGTGCGGCGCTATTCGATGCTCATGGGAGCGATGCAGGTCGCCGACGAGGTGACGGTGTCCTTTTCGGGGGCAATCCCGGCCGACGCCTCCGGCGGTGCCTGACTCAGCGGCCGGGTAGGCCGAAAATGTGGTCCCGGATGCGTTCCCGCAATGATGGGACGCCATCCGGCGACGATTCCTGCAGGTCCGGGTCAGACGGTGCGTCCCACAGCGAACCGAACTCCGCGGGCGGCTCCTCCGAGGTCTCGGTCGGGGGCGCCGGCGCGGCAGGTGGCGGCAGGGCCGGGGCGGCCGCCGGTGGTGCGGCGGGCACGGCGACGCGCGCCACGGTCGCGTGCTGCGGTCGCGGCACATCCGGGTCAGCCCGGCCGGGGCCGAGCTGCAGGCTCAACGCGGCGGCCACCGACGCCACCAGTGTCACCGCTCCCGCCCCCAACATCAGCAGGGCTGCGGCGTAGGACAGCGACCGCACCCGGCGCCGACCGGCGTTTCCGGTCTCCAAGCCGGCCGCAGGCGCCTCCAGCGGTGCCGAGGTCAATTCGGCGTGCGGCGCCAGCGTCTGGGCCGCCCCGCGCGCCAGGGCCTGAAACGCTCCGCCCTGGACGAAGACCGGCATCGACAGCGCGGACTCCAACCGGCGCCCGAGCCGGTCCATGCCCCGCAGCGATCCGGCCACCATGAGCACTTCCGGCCGCTGATCGCCCGAGGCCAAGGTGTTGCCCAGCCAGCCGGGCACATCGTCGACGGCGCTGATCGGACACGCCGTGACGATCGGTTCCCCCGATTCGGGGTGGTCGGGCAGGACCAGGGTGGCCACACCCGATTCGACGACACATACCGCGGCCCGTGCGTGTCGCGGGCCGATTCCGCCGGCCAGCGATGCGGCGGCCTGGCTGTAGCGCACCGGAACCACGTGTTCGAAGTCCGCGTCCGCCAGCGACTCGAGCAGCAGTGCAGCCCCGACTGCGGCTTCATCGCTCCAGGTCACCGCCACGCCGTGCAATCGCTCGCTGCGCGAGGCCAGCATGGTGCGGACCCCGGCCGCCACCGCTGACGCCTGGGCCGCAAGATCCACCGCGTCGACTCCGGCGTCGCCGGCCGCGACACTTATTTCTTCACCGATAACCGTCGGGCAGCCCGAGCCCCCGGCGTCAGCCATGACCCAGCCGATGGTCGACGGCGTGATCGCCAGCCCCAGTACGGTGTCCAAAATCGCGCGCCCCAATCGTCCTGATCTGCGATGTCACCGCGTCTGCTCGGGG
This sequence comes from Mycobacterium sp. SMC-15, assembly GCF_045310925.1. Taxonomy (NCBI): domain Bacteria; kingdom Bacillati; phylum Actinomycetota; class Actinomycetes; order Mycobacteriales; family Mycobacteriaceae; genus Mycobacterium; species Mycobacterium sp. SMC-15. The sequence goes on from NZ_JBJIAJ010000003.1 coordinate 227,630, forward strand.
CCTTCACCGGGCCCGTCAACGGGATCGGCAGGGCGCCGGAACGGACCGGGGACAGCTCAGGACTGTGTGGTCTTGTCGGCTTACCGGAGGGGAGCCTACGCGTGTCGTCCGGCTTGTCCTAACCGGGTCCGAAGCGAAAATCGGGTATGCTATATGCGAGTCGGATCCCTAGACGGCCGCGTGACTTGCAAATTGCGGCCGTTGCTGCATGTAAGGGCCGATGCCGAAGTGGTGGCGCGCGTGGCGTCGCGATCGAGAGATTGAACGTTCCACAGCAAGACGACAAGGGGCAGGAATGACAGACGTGAGCAAGGGATTGCGCTGGGCACGCCGACTTTTGGTCGGCGCGGTAGCTGCCGCAGCGCTGCCGGGCCTGATCGGCCTGACAGGTAGCGAGGCAACCGCATCGGCGTTCTCCCGGCCTGGTCTGCCGGTCGAGTATCTGCAGGTGCCTTCGGCAGGTATGGGCCGTGACATCAAGGTCCAGTTCCAGCCCGGCGGCTCGGGCTCCCCCGGCCTCTACCTGCTCGACGGCATGCGGGCCCAGGACGATTACAACGGCTGGGACATCAACACCCCGGCATTCGAGTGGTACTACCAGTCGGGTATCTCGGTGATCATGCCGGTCGGCGGCCAGTCCAGCTTCTACAGCGACTGGTACAAGCCGGCTTGCGGCAAGGCGGGCTGCTCCACCTACAAGTGGGAGACCTTCCTCACCAGCGAGCTGCCGTCCTACCTGGCCTCGGAGTACGGCGTGAGCCAGAGCCGCAACGCCGCGGTCGGCCTGTCGATGGCCGGCGCGTCGGCACTGACCCTGGCCATCTACCACCCCAACCAGTTCACCTACGCCGGCTCGCTGTCGGGTTACATCAACCCCTCGGATGGCAAGAGCTGGATCGGTCTGGCCATGGGTGACGCCGGCGGCTACAAGAAGGAAGACATGTGGGGCCCGGACGACGACCCGGCCTGGTTGCGCAACGACCCGACCGTCAACGTCGGCAAGCTGGTGGCCAACAACACCCGCCTGTGGGTCTACTGCGGTAACGGTCGTCCGAACGAGTTGGGCGGCGACAACATCCCCGCGACGTTCCTCGAGGGCAACTTCATGATCGGTCAGAACAAGAAGTTCCAGGAGCTCTACACCGCGGCCGGTGGCAACAACGCGGTGTTCAACTTCCCGGACTACGGCACCCACAGCTGGGAGTACTGGGGCCAGCAGCTGCAGGCCATGAAGCCGGACCTGCAGAGTCACCTGGGCGCCAGCGGCGGCGGCAGCTAAGCCTGCACCGACCCGCAGCGGTCTTGCCACTGGGCCCCATCCGATTCCGGATGGGGCCCAGTGCTTTGCCGCCGATGGGTTACCGTGGCGTCGCCGACGTGGTTGGATGGCGAACATGCAGGGTTCGGCGACAGTTCATATGGCGGCCCCGGCCGAGCGGATCTGGGATCTGGTGGCCGACGTTCGCAACATCGGGAAGTTTTCTCCGGAGACCTTCGAGGCCGAATGGCTCGACGGCGCCGATGGACCCGCGGTGGGCGCACGATTCCGTGGGCATGTCCGGCGCAATGGGATCGGGCCGGTGTACTGGACCACGTGCCGGGTTACCGAGTGCGAACCGAACCGGGTATTCGGCTTCGCGGTGCTCGCCGGTGACCGCGCGGTGAACCGGTGGCGCTACGAGCTCACCCCCGCTGGGGATGGCACCGACGTCACCGAATCGTTCCAGCTGGCCAAGTCCTTCCTCACCACCGTGTACTACTACGTGTTTGGCGGTTTTCTGCGGCAGCGCAACAACATTCGCGACATGCGGCGCACCCTGGAGCGCGTCCGCGACGTCGCGGAAGGGCCGGCGCAGCCCTAACGGCTCAGTCCAGGCTGTCCGGGTCGGCCAGCGGCAGCAGCAGGAACGACGGGGTGGGACCGCCCTGATGCACCTGGTACAGCCCGCCAGCCAGCGCCCGGCGGGTGGACGCCGTCGGTACCAGGTGCGGAAAATCGTAGGTGGTCAACGTCAGTCGCAACCGGTGTCCTGGCGCGATCAGCGCCGCGGTCGGGAAGATCTCGATGTCGTAGCCGGTCAACTCCCCCGGTTCCACCGGTCGCACCGCAGCGCGGGTGCTGATGTGATGCGGGCGCAGCACGGTGCCATCCGGCAGGTACCAGGTACGGTCCGGATCCAACTCACGGTGCGAGCCGAGCAAGGCGCCCAGGGTCAGCGGGCGGTTGACCCCCTCGGGCGCGACGTCGTCGAGGTGCGCGACCCACAGCGTCTCGGTGGTGTCGGCGCTCGCCTGCACGCGCAGGGTGATCGGTCCGGCGATCAACGTCGGCGAGTCGAACGCCTCGGTGGTGTAGGTCAGCGCTCCGCGTTGCACCCGCCGGTTGTCCTGGTCATGGCGGGTACGGCCACCGGCCGCAGTGGTGGCGAAACTGTTCAGCCCCAACGACCACTGTTCGAGGCTGCGCCCGGATACCGGACCGTGGGAGCGGTACGGCAACGCGGCCAGGCTTTGTTCCTGCTGGGCGTCGACAGTCAAGCGGCCGGCGTGCGACAGGTAGAGCCGGGTCGGTGTCGCCGCGGGAATCGGGTATTCGCGGGTGTGGTACCAGCGGCGGTCGCCGATCGGCTGAAAGGTGAACGGCGATCCCGAAATGGCAGCGGCTGCATCGTCTTTCAGCCAATGGTCGAACCAGCGCAGCTGCAGGTCCAGCAGGTGCAGACCGTCGTAGTCCGAGACGTGGTACCACGGCCCCATCATCAGTTTGACTCGATCGGTCAGCGGTTGTCCGGGCTGCATCGGCGCATTCGCGGGGCGGCCGGTGTATGCGTTCTGTAGCGCCGCGTAGTTCAGCGGCGCGCCGCGCTGAAACGCGTCATGCCAGCCACCTGTGAGGAAGACAGCCACGTTGTTGGCGGCGATCTCGGGCAGCACTAAGTCCGGCCGCATGTCATCCCAGAACGGGCCGTCGTAGGCGGCGTCGCCGCCGGCGCCCGCCTCGGCGATCAATGGCCCGAAGTAGCCGCGCTGGTCTTTGCCGCGCTGGCGCACCGCCGCCAGCCCGCCGGCCCGGGGCCGCGAATGCGCTCCGGGGGTGAGGAACTCCAGCGCCGGGTTGATCACGTTGAGCAACGCGTAGATCGAGCCGTAGGCGCGCACCGTCCGCAGGTGCGATACCCCGCCCATGGCAGCGGCATCCCGATAGAAGTCGTTGGCGGCCATCACCGGGAAAATCGCCTTGAGCGGAGAGTCCGGTCCCACCGCAGCCGCGGTGAACAGCTGATTGATGGCCAAGTAGGAGATGCCGAACATGCCGACCCGGCCATTGGCGTTGGGCAGCGTCGAGGCCCAGGTGACCAGCTCGACGCCGTCCCGCGTCTGGTCCGGGCCGAACATCTCGAACGAGCCGCCGGATGCGCCGGTGCCACGGACGTCGACCATCACCTCGATGTAGCCCCGCTTGATCAGATGCGGCGAGGGACCGCCACCGATCTGAGCCGCCGGTGGCGGCGCCAACTTGCCGTAGGGGGTCACCGACAGCAGCACCGGGAACGGTCCTTCGGCGGGTGCGCCGGTCTCGGGAATCGTCGGGTAGTGGATGTTGGCGCGCAGTACGACACCGTCGCTCATCGGCACAGCGACATTGCGCTTGATCCCGACGCCGTAGCGCGCGGGCGGTGCGGTCCACTCCGGGCTCAGCGGCGAAGGGTTCGCCTTGCGGGTCCTAGGGGCGCGCAACTTACCCGCCACGACACCGGCTGCCCCCGCCGCAGCGGCTGCCGCCAGCACCCATCCGACTTTTCGCACCATCCGCAGATCAGCCATGGCCACCTCCGCACCAGACTCTAAACACCGCGCCCATCCCGCTCGGACACCTGTCCAGCACCGGCGTATATTCCGGCGTGTCATGTGCTTCGCCGGAAAGGGGCATCGGCATGCCGGCTGACGTCAAACACATCGTCACCGAGATGTGGAAGGCCTTGTCGCGTCGTGACTGGGAGGGGCTGAAACCCTTTCTGGCGCAAGACTGCATCTATGTCGACATGCCGGTGGGCCCGGCTGCGGCCGCCCGTGGGCCACACGACATCGTCAAGCGCCTCAAGATCGGTCTGGAGCCGCTGGCCGGATACGAGAACCACTCCGGCCTGCTGGTCGCCGAGGGCCCCGACGTGCTCTACGAGCACTCGGAGACATGGAGGTGGGCCACCGGAGAGACCGCGCTGCTGCGCTTCGTCACGGTGCACAAGGTGATCGACGGAAAGATCACGCTGTGGAAAGACTATTGGGACATGGCCGGCCTGACGGCCCACGCGCCGCCGACCTGGTTGGAAGAGTTTGCCGAGGCCGACATGTCGTGGATATTCGACGCGACCGGCCTGATCTGAGTCCGGATCAAGCCCTGCTGGGCAGGGTCAGCGAGCAGGCCTGTCCGATGTCCAGGGTGCGCAGCAGCCGCCCCATCCCCAGCCAGAGCGCGCACGACAGCGCGAGGTCGGCGAGCAGTTCGTCGCTGAGGTGCTCGGCGCAGCGCGACCAGAAGTCCTCGTCGTCGCGCAGGCCGGTGTGGTCGGTGGCGAAGCGGTGGGCGAACTCGGCGGCAAGCCGCTCCTGCGGGCTGTAGCCCGGCCAGGTGCGCCACTCCGACACGTGCTCGTACAGTTCCTCGTCGACCCCGGCCGCCGGGCCGTCGGCGTCACGGGTGTTGACGCACACCGTGCACTCGTTGTCGAAAGCGATCACCATGCGGGCCAGCTCGCGCGTACGCATCGGCAACCGGCCCTTGTTGTAGACCGCTGTGCTGAATCCGCCGATTCCCGCTGCCAGGTCAGGCGATTTGACCATCCAGCCCATCACGTCGTCTGCGGCGAATGTCCCGATTCGACTCATACTTAGCGATGCTAGCGGTCTTTGCGGTCACCCGTGGGCGGTGCTGGTGAACTCCGCCGACTCCCCCGCGTCGTCGGGATCGATGATGGCCCGGCGCGCGATCCGCTGCAGCGCGGCGGAAACCTCGACGCGATCCGGGCGGCCCTCGAAACCGGGCGAACGGGCGAGTTTGTCGACCACCCAGTCCTGCACCAGCGAGGACACGAACCCGACCTGGCGCAGACCGGCCCGGGTCAGACCGAGGTGATCGCCTTCGCGCAGTACATAGCCCTGAGCCACCAGCCGATCGACGGTGGGTTCGAGGATCTCGTAGGGCACCCGTAGCCGCTTGCCGATGTCGCTGAGCCGCGCGGTCCGGAACACCTGCGTGTACCGGTAGATCCGCAGCACCGTCCACAGCCCGGCGACGTCGAGCCGGCAGTCCGGCCGCAGTGCGATGGAGCGCAGCCGCATCCCCGGTTCGTTGTGCAACAGGCGCCCGATCGCGCTCTCCAGCAGATCGTCCGACGACGCGTTGGTGGGCATGCCGAACCCGTCGCCCAGGTCGACCGCGCTGTCGCGCAGCTCCTTGAGCGGAACCTCGCGCAGGAACAGGGCCAGCGCGAACCCGAGCAGCGCGACCGGCGCGGCGCACAAGAACACCTGCCCCAGCGAATCGGCATAGGCCGCCACGATCGGCTCCGCCTGCTGCGGCGAAAGTCGACGCACCGCCTCGGGTGAGTCGGCCGCGCCCGCGGCCAGCCCGGCGCCGCTCAGCGCCGGTCCCAGCCGGTGGCCGAGGAAGTTCACGAACAGCGACCCGAACACGGCCGCGCCGAAGGAGCTGCCGATGGTCCGGAAGAACGTGACCCCGGACGTGGTGACCCCGAGGTCGGCGAAACTCGAGGTGTTCTGCACGACGAGCACCAGAACCTGCATCGACAGCCCGATACCGGCTCCCAGGATCAGCAGGTAGACCGATTGCAGCAGCGCGGGAGTGGCGGCGTCCATCTGCGACATCAGCGCGAACGCGATCGTCATCAGGGCGGTGCCGACCACCGGAAAGATCTTGTAACGGCCGGTCCGTCCCACCAGGGCGCCGCTACCGGTGGAGGTCACCAACATTCCCACCACCATCGGCAGGGTGCGCAGACCCGAGGTGATCGCCGAAACACCGTCGACGTACTGCATGAAGGTGGGCAGGAAGGTCAGCGCACCCAGCATCGCGAAGCCGACGACGAACGCCAGCACACAGCAGACCGCGAACACCGGGTCGGCGAACAGCCGGATCGGCAGGATGGGCGCCGCAGCCCGGTTCTCCACCCAGACGAACAGCGCCAGTGCCAGCACCGACCCGCCGAACAGTCCGATGATCGCCGGTGATCCCCACGCATAGCGGCTGCCACCCCAGCTGGTGGCCAGCGTCAATCCAGTAGCGCCCAAACCGATCAACACGATCCCGGCATAGTCGATGACGGGCTTGGAGCGGCCCGCCAAGGCCGGGATCGCCACGCCGGCCACGATCAACACCACCACCGAAATCGGCAGATTGATCCAGAACGCCCACCGCCAGGTGAGGTAGTCGGTGACGTAGCCGCCCAGCAGCGGGCCGATCACGGTGGTGACCCCGAACACCGCACCCAACATGCCCTGGTAGCGGCCCCGATCACGCAGCGGAATGACTTCACCGATGAGTGCCGCGGCGGTGACGGTCACGGCACCCCCGCCGATGCCCTGCAGCGCGCGGGCGCCGACCAGCATCTCCATTGAGGCGGACAACCCGCACAGCACCGATCCGGCGACGAAGCACAACACGGCGGCCTGGAACACCCGCTTGCGGCCGAACAGGTCGCCGAGCTTGCCCGCCAGGATGGTCGCGATCGTCGACGTCAGCAGGTAGCTGGTGACAACCCACGACTGATGCCCGGCGTTGCCCAGATCCGAGACGATCGTCGGCAAGGCGGTCGCCACGATGGTCTGGTCGAGGGCGGCCATCAGCATGCCGAACACGATCGCGGTGAAGATCAGGTTGCGGCGGTGCGGACTGACCGGCGCAGGTCGCACATCGTCGGCGACCGGCGACGATGCGGTCATACTCGCCTTCCCGTCGGGGACGGAGGTGGGGTCAACAGCGGCGCTCCGCTGCGTCGATCACGACGGCGGGCGGGAGACGCACTGCGCCGAGTACAACGCCTCGCCGAGCTTGTCCATCAGCTCCAGTTGGGTTTCCAGGTGGTCGATGTGGGATTCCTCATCGGCGAGGATGGTCTCCAGAATCTGGGCGGTGGTGCTGTCCTGCTTCTCCCGGCACATGACGATCCCGGGCCGCAGCCGGTTGAGCACATCGATTTCCAGCGCCAGGTCACTCTCGAACTGTTCGCGCAGGGTCTGCCCGATCCGCAGGGACCCGATGCGCTGATAGTTCGGCAGGCCGCCAAGCACCAGAATCCGGTCGGTGACCGTCTCGGCGTGGCGCATCTCCTCCATCGACTCTTCGCGGGTGTGGCCGGCCAGTTCGGTGAAACCCCAGTTGTCCTGCATCTTCGCGTGCAGGAAGTACTGGTTGATCGCGGTGAGCTCACTGGTCAACTGCTCGTTGAGCAGTTTGAGAACCTCGGGGTCGCCTTGCATGATCTCTCCTCTGATGTGAAGAACCTCGCATGCCGGCCGCGACGGACGGGGCTTTAATCATCGCCGTAACGCGCCAAATTCAATCTAATGCAGGCCAGCGCCCGCAGTGGGCTGTTTACCCGCGTCTCGGCGCGTCGAATCGCCGCACCGCAACGGGGTCTTCGGGCGAGTGTGGGATCGCCGTACGTCACCGGACCCGTGCAAGGTGCGCCTTACTTAGGTTAGACTCTACTAATATGAGACTGGTTTCGCCCGACAATCGTGTCGGTATTTCGCGCGCCGGTCTCTCGCACCGCAACGATCCGCATTCGCTGGTGCTGGCGCTGGACTACCGCGTCGACGACGTGGGCCGGACGTGGTCGCTGATCGAGCAGGATCATTCCCCGCTTCTGGATCTGGGCGCCCGCCATGCGGTGCTCTACACCTCGGAGTTCGAGCCGGACCGGGTGCTGGTCACGATCGGCCTGCGGCATCGGGTATCGGTCAAAGAGCTGCTGCGCTCCCCCGCGATCTTCGCCTGGTTCGACCGCTCCGGGGTCAACGATCTGCCCGCGATCTTCGCGGGCGAGGTCACCGAGAAGATCAGCTTGGCTCAGTCCGGCGATGCGCCGCACGAACCGGACGGTTCGGAGGTGATCGTCGGCGCGGTTGCCACCATTGCCGACCCCGCGGACCTGATGGCCAAGGTGCACGCCGGGTTGGACCGGTTCGCCGGCGCGGGAGTGCGCAAAGTGTGGGTATATCAAGCAGTCGACGACGGTCATGAGGTGATGACACTGCTGGAAATCGACAGTGCGGCAAGCGCACAGCGATGGATCGACCACCCGGACACCGCCGCGGAGTGGATGTCCGGCATCGGAATCGGTGGTTACCCCCGGCCGTTCGTCGGGAAGTTCGCCACCTCGATCGATCTGATGGCGCCCGTGGGCGACGGTCGGTAGGGGTACCGCATGTACGTATGCCTGTGTGTCGGAGCCACCAATCAGATGGTGTCCGATGCCGTCGCCGCCGGGGCGTCGACGTCGAAAGAGGTTGCCGCGATGTGCGGTGCGGGTGGCGACTGCGGCCGGTGCCGCTGCACCGTTCGCGGGATCATCGAGGCCACGCTGGCCGCGACGCCCACCGCTGCCGACAACGGGGCACTGCGGCGCCTCGCGCTGGACATCAGCCCCGTCGGATCACACTGATTCGCCTCGCCGGCCGGTGAACTCGGCCAGCGCGTCGGCGTTGGCCTGACCACCCAAGAGTTCGGCGAAGAACGCGTTCTCCCGCTCGACCGCAGCCAGGGTCTCGGCCCGGGTCGGCTCGACCATCGCGCTCTTGACCGCCATCAGGCTGGAAATCGGCCGGGACGCAAGAACCTCCGCATGCCGACGAGCCTCGCCCAGGAGCCCGTCGGGCTCGCAGACCGCGAAGACCAAGCCCATCCGCAGCGCCTCGTCGGCGGTGATCCACTCCGAGGACATCAACAGCCAGGCCGCGTTCTGCCGCCCCATCAACTGCGGAAGCAGATAGGACGAGGCCGCCTCCGGGGCCACCCCCAGGCTGGTGAACGGACATTTCAGCCTGGCCGTCGAAGACATGAACGCCAGGTCGGCAAAGCCCAGGATCGTCGTTCCGATCCCCAGGCCCAGACCGTTGACCGCGCAGATCAGCGGCTTCGGGAAACGCCCCAGCGCGGTGATGAGACCGCGGAATCCGTGCTTTCCGGGCACGAAGCCCGGGTCGGTCACCATGGCCTGCATCTCGGCCAGGTCGGTACCGGCGCTGAACGCCCGCCCCGCCCCGGTGATCAGCACCACCGCGACCTCTGGGTCGTCCGCGGCGGCCAGCAGCGCCTCGGCCGTGGCGTCGTAGAGCGCCTCGTTGAAGGCGTTGAGCGCCTCGGGGCGATTCAGCGTCAGCGTCCGAACCCGGTCCTGGTCTTCGATCGTCAAGATCACTCGTGCAGCCTAAACGCCGCCCACCGACCCGAGACCGCGACGCTCCTCAGACCAGCTCGACCTGGTGACCCGCGGCGACGACGCGGCCGATGATGCCCGCCAGCCGCCGATAGGACTCGTCGCGTCCACTGGAGGTGCGAAACACCAGCCCGATCCGCCGGCCGGGCTGGGGCGGCGCGAAATAGGCCAATGCCAGGCCGTTGCGCTCCGCTTCGACCGCCACCGCGGTCTGCGGAATCAACGTCACCCCCAGCCCACCGTTGACGCACTGAACCGCGGTGGCCAGCGATGCGGCGCGGGTGGTGGCCAACTCCGCCCGCACTCCTGCGTTACGGCAGATCTCCAGCGTCTGGTCACGCAGGCAGTGGCCCTCGTCGAGCAGCAGCAACGGTAGGTCCGCCAGCGCGGTCGGCGGTACCCGGCGCTTGCCGGCCAGCGCATGACCGGGCGGCAATGCCAACACGAAATCCTCGTCGTAGATCGGTATTTCGGTCAGCCCGGCCACCTCAGCCGGCAACGCCATCACGGCCGCGTCGACCGCGCCCTCCCGCAGCCCAGTGAGCAGCCGTTCGGTCTGGTCCTCGATCACGCGCAGATTCAGGTCCGGCAGTTGATCGGACAATCCGGCCAGCACGGCGGGCAACACATAGGGCGCCACCGTCGGGATCAACCCGAGCCGCATGGCCCCCTGCAGCGGGTCGGCCACCCCGGCGGCGGCCGCCGAAAACTGCGCCGCCGCATCCAATACTGCGTGGGCGTACGGCAGCAACTGCTGCCCCTCGGCGGTCAGGAAGACCCGCCGGGTGGAGCGCTCGATCAGTTGGACGCCCAAGCCAGCTTCCAACGACGACAACGCCTGCGACAGTGTTGACTGGCTCAGGCCCAGGCCGGCCGCCGCGAGACTGAAGTGGTGCTTCTCCGCGACGGCGGTGAACGCCCGCAGCCCCGCCAGCGTCGGATGATAACTTGTATCGGCCATGCCGATTAGTATAGTGCAAAGCATCACCTTTCGTTTTTAATCAAGATGAGGCAGGATGGAGCCTGCGGGCGATCGACTCGCCCCGAACACCCTTAAAACTCAAAACCATGAGGAGTGACATGGCACTGCTGACCATCGGCGACCAGTTTCCGGCCTACAGTCTGACCGCGCTGGTCGCGGGCGATCTGACCAAGATCGACGCGAAGGGTCCCGAGGACTTCTTCACCACCATCACCAGCGACGACCACAAGGGCAAGTGGCGGATCATCTTCTTCTGGCCCAAGGACTTCACCTTCGTGTGCCCCACCGAGATCGCCGCCTTCGGCAAGCTGAACGACGAGTTCGCCGACCGCGACGCGCAGGTTCTCGGGGCGTCGACCGATAACGAGTTCGTGCACTACAACTGGCGCCTCGATCACGCGGACCTCAAGACGCTGCCGTTCCCGATGCTCGCCGACCTCAAGCGCGAGCTGGTCGAGGCCACCGGCGTGCTCAACGCCGACGGCGTCGCCGACCGGGCCACCTTCATCGTCGACCCCAACAACGAGATTCAGTTCGTCTCGGTGACGGCGGGATCGGTGGGCCGCAACGTGGACGAGGTGCTGCGGGTGCTGGATGCCCTGCAGTCCGACGAGCTGTGCGCCTGCAACTGGAAGAAGGGCGAGGCGACCCTGAACGTCGGCGAGCTGCTCAAGGAATCTCTCTAGATCGCAGCCGGATGAATCGCGCTCGCGGTGATGTCGAGCGCCAGGATGAGGAGGAACAGCGCCAATGAGTATTGAGAACCTCAAGAACGCGATTCCGGAGTACGCCAAGGACCTCAAGCTCAACCTGGGTTCGATCGCCCGCACCACGGTCCTGAACGAGGAGCAGCTCTGGGGCAGCCTGCTGGCCACTGCGGCGGCCACTCGCAACGCCACGGTGCTGGCCGAGATCGGGGCCGAGGCCGCCGACAACCTGTCGGCGGAGGCCTATCAGGCCGCCCTGGGCGCCGCATCGATCATGGGTATGAACAACGTGTTCTACCGTGGTCGGCACTTCCTGGACGGCAGCTACGACGACCTGAGGCCCGGGTTGCGGATGAACATCATCGGCAACCCGGGGGTCGACAAGGCGAACTTCGAGTTGTGGAGCTTCGCGGTCTCGGCGATCAACGGCTGCCAGGCGTGCGTTGCCTCCCACGAGCAGGTCGTGCGGGAGGCGGGCGTCGGCCGCGAGGCGGTTCTGGAAGCCCTCAAGGTCGCCTCGATCGTGGCCGGGGTGGCGCAGGCGGTCTTCGCCGCCAGCGCCGACCCCACCGCTACTTAGGCGTTCCAAGGCGGTCTAAGTCCCTATCGGCGCGCGCCGGGTGATACCCGGCCCGCGCCGTAGACTTTTGTCCTGTGACGCTCCGCGATGCCGACCGTGGTTTCCTGGCCCGCTGCGTCGAATTGGCCGGCGAGGCGGCGGCGCACGGCGACGATCCGTTCGGTTCACTGTTGGTCGACGCCGACGGCACGGTGCTCTTCGAGGACCGCAACCGCGCCGGTGACGGCGATGCCACCCGCCACCCTGAGTTCGCCATCGCCCAGTGGGCGGTGGCCAATCTCAGCCCGGCGCAACGTGTTCCGACCACCGTCTACACCTCCGGCGAACATTGCGCGATGTGCGCTGCGGCCCACGCCTGGGTCGGACTGGGCCGGATCGTCTACGCGTCGTCGGCGGCGCAACTGACCGAATGGCTGCGCGCTCTGCAGGTGCCGGCGGCCCCGGTGGCGCCGCTGCCGATCACCACAGTCGCCCCGCACGTAGTGGTTGACGGGCCGGCGCCGGAATTCGAGGAAGAACTGAAGGCGCTGTTTAGGGCCCGCTACCAAGGCCGGTAACGCGCACCACGCTCACTCTCGGGTAAGCCACGCCAGTCGGTCCAGTGTCACCGGGTCCTCCTGCCCGTCGTAGAAGCGGTCGAGCACCGCACGAAAGCCGCTGCAGTAGCAGTTGCCGGTGTGGCCGCCACCCTCACATGCCCGGCCGAACAATGTCATCGACGAACGCAGCTTGATGTCGTCGGGCCAGCCCAGAATCTCCTCGATGGACCGGCCGCTCACCGCGTTGACCAAGCCCACGCACTCCCGCAATCGCGGTCCCAGTACGCCGTGAGCCAGGTAGGCGCGGGCCTCGGCGGGCGACGCGATGCCGTAACGCTGGGCCATCGCGCTGGCCCCCAAGCCGGAGAGCTGCGGAAAGACGAACCACATCCAGTGGCTGCGCTTGCGGCCGGCGCGCAGCTCGGCCACCACGGTGTCGTACACACCGGCCTGTGCGTCGACGAAACGCTGTAGCCCAAAGGGGTCGGAAGTTCCGGCCATGCCATCAACCGTGGCACAGTTCGACGTACGGCAGGGAAGGAGTCAGCGATGTCGACGATCAGGCGGCGCGTTCCCAGGATCGGTGAACTTGCGCCACTGATCCGTTTCCGCAGGCCACGATTGAACCGCACGGCGCGGCGTCTTGAGACGGCCCTGACCGTCGAGGACCTTCGCCTGCTCGCCAAGCGTCGCACTCCCCGAGCCGCCTTCGACTACACCGACGGCGCCGCCGAGGACGAGATCTCACTGGAACGAGCCCGACAGGCATTCCGGGACATCGAGTTTCATCCGGCCATCCTGCGCGACGTCTCCAGCGTCGACACCAGCCGCGAGGTGCTCGGCGCTCCGGTGGCGTTGCCATTCGCGATCGCACCGACTGGCTTCACCCGGCTGATGCACACCGCGGGAGAGCTGGCCGGCGCCCGCGCCGCCGAAGCCGCCGGCATCCCGTTCTCCCTGTCGACCCTGGGGACCGCCTCGATCGAAGACGTCGCGGCGGCCGCCCCCGGCGCCCGCCGCTGGTTTCAGCTGTACATGTGGCACGACCGCGACCGGTCGATGGCGCTGCTGCGCCGCGCCGCCGACGCCGGCTACGACACCCTGCTGGCGACCGTCGACTGCCCGGTCGCCGGGGCGCGGCGGCGCGACTCCCGTAACGGCATGTCCATTCCGCCGGCGCTGACGCTGCGCACGGTCGCCGATGCCGCCGTCCATCCGGCGTGGTGGTTCGACCTGCTCACCACAGAACCGTTGTCCTTCGCGTCACTGGACCGATGGTCGGGCACCGTCGCGCAGTACATGGACACCATGTTCGACCCGAGCCTGACCTTCGACGACCTGGCCTGGGTCAAGTCCCAATGGCCGGGCCGATTCGTGGTCAAAGGCATCCAGAGCGTCGCCGACGCGCGCGCCGTGGTCGAGCTCGGTGTGGACGGCATCGTGTTGTCCAACCACGGTGGCCGCCAGCTCGACCGGGCGCCTATACCGTTTTGGCTGCTGCCCGAGGTGGCGCGCGAAGTTGGACGCGATACCGAGATCCTGCTGGACACCGGCATCATGTCCGGCGCCGACATCGTCGCCGCGATCGCGCTGGGCGCCCGCTGCACCCTGATCGGGCGGGCGTACCTCTACGGGCTGATGGCCGGTGGACAGGCCGGGGTGGACCGCGTGATCGACATCCTCGCCGAACAGATCCGGCGCACCATGCGGTTGCTCGGGGTCAGCGAACTGGCCGAGCTGTCGCCGCAGCATGTCACCCAGCTGCAGCGACTGATGCCCCGTCGGTAGTCGCCGCGTCTCGCCCTCAGAAGGCCGGCGCCCGCGTCACCAAGGCGGCGATCATGTCGGTGAGCACACTCGCCTCGTCGGTGATATGCGCACCGCAGGCCTTGACGTCGATCACCGTGTCCGCCACCGCATTAAGCACCCGCTGGCAGCCGTAGTCCTCGGAACCCAGGGTGTAGGTCTGGGAGATCCGCGGTGGATCACCCGCCTCGTCCCCGATGGTCCAGGTGTAGGTGTTGTGGTCGGGATAGGTCACGGTGACCGTCTGGCCCACACAGCCCCGCCACTTCGCCACCGACTGCTCGACGAACGCCACGGCCTGCCCGGAGTTCGGGGCGAAGGCCACAATGTCCTGGTCCACGAACGGCCGGCCGTTGACCCCGGCGCGTTGCAGGCCGCCCGGCTCTTCCAGCACCTTCCACGCCGCCCGCTGGACCTGGCTGTTCCGGTAGGTCTCGTCCAGGCCCGGGTAGAGAACACCCAGGCATTCCGGCTGTGACGCCGCTATCGATCCGGCCGGCTTCAGCGACTCGAGGTCGGCCTGCACGGTCTCCATCGCGGGGGTGGCCATCACGGCCTGTACGTCATCATCAGCGGCCAGGTTCGGCGTGGGGGCATCCGGCGAAGTGCGGGTGAGTCCGAACGCCAGCGCACCCGCAGCCGCCACCGCCACCACGGCGCCGGCCACCAGTAGCTTCTTTGCCGGCCGTCCTCGATGTCGTTCGCCGGCCCCGCCGGGATCCGTGCCGTGTGCACCGGCAGCAAAACCTCCGGTGTCCGGCCGGCTGAGCACCGGTCGCGGGCCGGTCACCGCGGCGACCGGCATGCCGACGGTGGCGGCGGTGAAGCTCGGATCGTTAGCGGCCAGGACGGCGTCGACATCGGCGCGGGTACGCACGGTGACGTCCGGCCGGTCGCGCAACCGGCACAGCAGCTGAACGATGTCGTTGCGCACGGTGGGGTCGTGGCAGTCCTCATCGAGTCGGGATCGAAGTTCTAGGACGAGTTCACCCTGCTTGTGGTAGCTCAGCTCGGATCCCGACAACTCCGAGGAGAGCCGCATCAGGTAGGCGAAGGGCACCATCGGTTCTTCGGGCAACTGTGCGGGCAGCGGTACCGCGCGGCGCGACAGGCTCTGCAGGGCGGCGACCAACCGGGCATGGGCGGCGCCGTCACGGATTCGGTAGTCGATAATCTGGGTCGCGGCCAGTGGGGTGACACGCACACTGTCGACCGGGCCGATCTGGACCGGCAGAACCGGCCGTTGCAACGCTCGTGCATAGGCGAGCTCGGCCTGACAGGGCTTGGACCGTAGCGAATTGTTGGACAACGCGACGACGAACACCGAGCAGCACCGAATTCGGTCCAGGATCGTCTGCCACCACGCCTCGCCGCCACCCAGCTCTTCGTCCAGCCACACCTGCTGGTCAGCGCTGCGCAAGACGGAAACCAGCGGATCGACCAACGCGCGATCCTGGCTGGCGTAACTGACAAACAGCATGATCCTCTCCAGGGCCGGCATGCGCAGAAGCGGACCGAATTGCTCTCCAGTTTGTCAGACTGAAGGCCGACATCGGTCGTCCTGCGTCCGGGTTAGTGTACGAGAGAACAGAGCGCTTTTGCGATGGGCCGAGCAGGCCCAGCAAAGAAAGCGCGGGAGGAGAAACGCCGATGACCGGTCGTGCGGCCGAATCGAGTGCTCCGGCAAAGCCCGGGCGCGAAGCCCCGCCGCCGGAGACCCTGCAGCACAAGGTTCTGACCGGTCTGACCGATCCCCACTGGTACTGGCTGCTGATCCCAGCGGGAATCATTGCCTTCGTGCTGGGCCTCTGGGGCTACGGCTCCTATGAGGGCGGCGGGCATTCGTACTCCGACGCGGTCTATGGCGCCGTCAAGTTGTTCTTCCTGCACGCGGCTCCGCAGCCGGAGAACCACGTGGGCCTCGCGTTGGACGTCGCCCGCTTCCTGGCTCCGGTGGTAGCCGGGTGGGCAGCGCTCATCGCGCTGGTGTCGGTGTTTCGAGACCGAGTCCAGCAGCTGCTTATTCCGTTCAAGAAGGGGCATGTGGTGGTCTGCGGTCTGGGCTACGCCGGGTTCGAATTCGTCCGCGCGCTGCGCGCGGCGGGATATCGGGCCGTGGTCATCGAGTCCGACGAGGCCAACCCTCGGATACGGACGTGCCGCAACTGGGGTTTCCCGGTCGTCATCGGTGATGCCCAGCTCAGCGCGACCCTCGAATCCGCCGGAACGCGGCGCGCGGCCCGGCTGCTCGCGGTGACTTCGGACAGCGTCGCCAACACCGAAATCGTCACGCTGGCAAGACGTTTAGCCGATGACTCCAAGAGCAGACGCCGGATCTTCGGCCGCTCGAGCAACGACCACTTGCGCTGCCTGGCACGCATCGAGGACCCCGGACTGTGTGTGCTGTTGCGGCTCGCGGAGTTCAACCGCGGCGACGACCGGTTGGTCGTCGACTTCTTCAACATCGACACGGTCGGCGCCCGACTGCTGCTGAACAGGCATCCGCTGCGGACCGCGCAACGGCCCCACATTGCGGTCGCCCACCTCGACGGTATCGGGTCGGGGCTGGTGTTCCAGGCCGCTCGCCAATGGCACCAGGAACGCGTGGGCGACCAGAGGTTGCGGGTAACGGTGATCGACGACCATGCGGCCGAAAAACTGGCCAAGCTGCTCGCCGATTACCCCGCCCTCGATGAGGTCTGCGAGTTCCGTTGCTCACCGGCCTCCGTGCGCGACATCGATCGGGTGGCACAGGACACCGACTGGCCTATTACCCAGGCCTACGTGACCGGTTACCACGATGAACGCAACGTCGAGTCGGCGTTGAACCTGCGTCGGGCCCTCGACAACGCGGTACCGGTGGTCACAACCATCTCACGCGCGTACGGCGTGGCCGACCTGCTCGAGGAGCAGGCGCTCGGCGGCTCGGGGGTCACCGTCTTCCGGACCTTGCAGGAGACCTGCACCGTGGAGCTCGTCGAGGGCGGATCGCTGGAGGCCGTTGCCCAGGAGATCCACCGCCGGTACTGCCTGATGCAACCCGCGGGTGCGCCGGCACCCCCGCCCTGGCCGGAATTGGCGGATGCGCTCAAGAACTCCAGTCGGGCCCAGGCTCGGCACATCGGGGTGAAGCTGCGCAGCATTGGATGCGTGATCGCGCCGCTGCGCAACTGGCACGCCAGGGACTTCCAGTTCACCGATGACGAGATGGACAAGCTGGGCACCATGGAGCACGACCGCTGGATGCAGGAGAAACTCGCCGCCGGTTGGACCCTGGGTGAGGAGGACCCGGTGCTGAAGAAGGACCCGCACCTGGTGCCGATGGCGCAGTTGCCACCCGAGGTCGCTGAGGTCGACCGGATCTTCGTGCGGGCCATCCCGGAGATGCTGGCGGCCGTCGGTCTGGAGATCATCGACGTGGCACAGACCGCGCCGAGATATCCGGTGCGCAGCCTTTTGCACTAGCAGTCGCGCAGGGCAGGTCACGCCGGGTTTTCGCCCCGGCGAATCCGGGTATATGCGCTGCTGTGATTGCCCACAAGGAACTGGTACGTCGGCTATTGCGGCGTGCGGGTACGACCTATGCCCAGGAGGCCGGCATCCGGTTGCGCAATCAACCGATGCCGCTGTTCCAGCTGCTGATGCTGTGCATGCTGGCCAGCAAGCCCATCGACGCCACCGTCGCTGCCCGTGCTGCCCACGAGCTGTTCAAGAGTGGGTTGCGCACGCCGCACAAACTCCTCGAAGCCGATCGACAGACCTTGATCGACGCCATGGCGCGGGCACACTACCGCCGCTATGACGAGAGCTCGGCCACCATGCTCGTCGAGTTGGCCGAAGCGGTGCAGACTGACTACGGCGGTGACCTTCGGCTGCTGGCCGAACGCAGTGGACGCGATGTCGCAGCGGCCACCGAAGCACTGAAGGCCTTCAAGGGCATCGGTGATGTCGGCGCCAGCATCTTTCTCCGCGAAGTCCAAGACGTCTGGCCGTGGGCCCGCTCCACCTTCGACGATCGCGCGCTGGATGCCGCGCGTGATCTCGGGTTGCCCAGTGATGCAAACCAACTCGGGGCACTGTCGCAGGGCCGCAATGCCGAACTCGCCGCGGCGCTGGTGCGCTACTCCGCCGACGCCGGCGTCCGCGAGCGACTGAGCGAATGACGAGCAGAGGACAGCACGTGTCTACATCGACCACGTTTGTGATCGTCGGCGCCGGCCTGGCCGGGGCCAGGGCCACTGAAGCCCTCGTCGACAAGAACTTCGATGGAACCATCGTGCTTGTCGGGGAGGAGCACCAGCTGCCCTACGAGCGCCCGCCACTGTCCAAGGAGTTCCTTGCGGGCAAGAAGACCCTTGACGACTTCACCGTGAAACCCGTGTCCTGGTATCGGGAACACGAGATCGACCTGCGGCTGGGCCTCCGCGTCATCGGCGCGGATCCGCCAGGTCGCAGCGTCACGCTGGCCGACGGCACCAGCCTCGGCTACGACAAACTGCTGTTGGCGACGGGCTCGCGGTCTCGGCGGATACCGCTCCCGGGCGCCGACGCCCCCGGCGTGCATTATCTGCGGACCGTCGAGGACGCGTCCGCGCTGGATTCGGCGCTGGCGGGCGGAGATTCGCTGGCGGTGGTGGGTGGGGGCTGGATCGGTATGGAGGTGGCCGCCGCCGCACGCCAGCGCGGAGTCGACGTCACCGTGGTGGAAAGCGCCGCCCTGCCGCTGCTGGCCGGCCTCGGCGCGGAGAACGCCGCGGTCTTCGCCGACCTGCACCGCGAGCACGGCGTCGACCTGCGTACCGGGTCGACGGTCGCCGAGATCACCACCGCCGGCGGTGCCGCCGCCGGCCTGCGGTTGGGCGACGGCTCGCAGATCCGCGCGGACGCGGTGCTCGTCGCAGTCGGCGCGCAGCCCAACATCGAACTGGCTGAGCAAGCCGGCCTTTCCACCGGTGACGGTGGCGTCCTGGTGGACGCCGGGCTGCGCAGCAGCGACCCCGACATCTACGCCGTCGGCGACATCGCGGCCGCGCAGCATCGATTGTTCGGCACCCGGATCCGCACCGAACACTGGGCCAACGCCCTCAAGCAACCCGCTGTCGCTGCGGCGGGCATGCTCGGCGAAGTGGCCGAATACACCGAACTGCCTTACTTTTTCACCGACCAGTACGACCTCGGAATGGAATACGTCGGCTATGCGCCGCACTACGCCCGCGTGGTGTTTCGCGGTGAACCCACCGGCCGCGAATACACCAGCTTCTGGCTCGACGACGACAATCGCGTGCTCGCCGGGATGAATGTCAACATCTGGGAGGGCCTCGACGACATCAAGGCCCTGATCAACGCCCAGGTCCCGGTCCATCCGGACCGGCTGGCCGACGCCGGGGTACCGCTGGGCGACCTGTCGAGTTAGGCGCCGGCGCCCGGGGGCTAACGCAACGTCGCGGTGCCGTCTTCGTGCACGTCGACCGCGGCACCAGCGATGTCCTCGCGCACGGTCGCTTCGGCGGAATCGGGGTCCCGGATCACCGCCAGGGTCCGTGCCCCGTCTGGGGTGCGGACCGCCAGGAACGCCTGCAGCGGCTGCCCGTCGCGGTCGAACGGTGTGGTCCAGGACTCCACCTCGCCGGCGCCCTGCCACTGCACCACCGATGGCCGGGTGGCCTGGGCGTCCACCTCGGGTTGCACGTCTTCCCAACGGAATCCGGCCGGCGGCGGCTGCGTTCCGTACACGCCGAAACTGTGTTTGGTCAGGTAACCGCCGTTGGCGGTGATCAGGCCGCGCCGCCCGGGATTGGCCACCAGCAGTTCTGCCAGGGTGGCGATCGAATGCATGACGTAGTTGTTCCACGGGCCACCGGCGAAGGTGAGCCCGCCGGTCACGGTCAGCGGTCGGCCGGGATCATCGGTGGGCAGCCCGAGTTCGGCCGCCGCAACCTGCACCGCGGACGGGAAACAGGAGTACAGGTCGACGTGATCGATCTCGCCGATACCGGCGACGCCGGCCAGCTCCAATGCCCGGGCCCCCGCGATCCGGATCGCCGGCGATCGGTGCAGTTCGGCGCGGTCGGCAATGGCGTAGGTGTCGTGGGCGTCGGCACCGGCCTGGGGGAAAACCCAGTTCTCGGTGGGGATCCGCAACTCGGTAGCGGTCTCGACCGAGGTCAGCACCAGCGCGGCCGCCTGATCGACCATGTTGTTGGAGTTCATCAACTTGGTGTAGGGCCAGCTGATCATCCGGTTCTTCGGGCCCGGCTGCCAGATCTCCTCTGCGGTGACCGGGTACCGGATCCACGCGTGCGGGTTGTCGACGGCGACCGCATTGAACCGCGACCACAGGTCACCGATGCGCCGGCGGTGGTCTTCGACCTTCTCCCCCGCGGCGATGCGCAACGCCTGTTCGAAAAGCGGATAGACGTAGGCGGGCCGGTCCAATCCGATGCGCTCTTCAGCCGGGCCGACCATCGGCACGTCTTCGCCTTCGCAGCGGGCCATCGGGACCGAGTCGTCCTGCTGCGTCCAGACCAGTTTCGCGCCGGCACGCCGCAGCCTGGTCCGGGTGCGCCACGTCTCGCCCCCGGCTACCAGCACCACGCCGGCTCGACCGTCGCGGATATCCAGGCAAGCCTGGTTCACCAGGGCCTGCGGCACGTTGCCGCCCACCGGGCTGTACCGGGTGGCGGGGCGCTGCGCCCCGATCCGCTGTCCGAGCAGTACGCCCGGATCGCGGTAGCGCGCCGAGAGCAGGTTGACCACCCGAATCGAGTCGACGGCGCGCAGCACCCGGTCGTGGGCGGCGTGGCGCGCCGCGGCCACCATGAGATCGACGGGTTCTATCGCGTCGGTGTCGTCGCGGTGGTTGACCTGGCCGTAGCCGATCAGCACCGGTGTCCGGGGGTCGACAGGCATGGACGTCAGACTAATCCGCGAGTTCCTGCGGCGGTCCCAGCTTCGCCTCTCCTCCGTCGAGCCTCGCTGAACCGCCGGCGAACAGCACGCCGTCGGCGATCAACCGGTCGGTCTCGCCGTCGTCGAGCCCGAGCAGCTTGCGGCAAATCTCCCGAGTGTCCTGACCGGGCAGCGGCGCGGGCCGCTGCGGCGCCACCGGGATGTTGCGGAAGGGGGCGGGGCCGGTTTCGGCCGGCAGCGGATGTTCGATCAGGGGGTGGGTCATGGGCGCGAACACCGCGCGGTGTGCCAGCTGGGGGTCGTCGGCGACGTCGGGCGGCCGGCTCATCGGCGCGGCGGCCACGCCGCGGCCCTGCAGCAGTTCGGCTACCCCGGCGGGGGTAAGGACCGCGGTGTGGCGGCCCAACGCCGCCGCCAGCTGCGCATGGTGGACCGCGCGACCGGCACCGATGCTGAAGCTTGACTCGCCGGCCAACGCGTCGTCACCGAAAGCCGCAGCGACAGCACGCATGTCGGCGTCGGTCCGGATCGAGATCACACACCATTCGTCGTCGCCGATGCACGGGCAGACCAGATCCACCGCGGTGTCCGGCTGGACGGCCGAGCCCGCGGCGCGGGCCACGTAGCTGGTGTCGAGCTGGTTGACCGCGGTCTCGGCCTGCGACACGTGGACGTGGCTGCCGGCGGCGGTGCGCCGGCTCGCGATCAGCGCGGCCAGCGCCCCGATCGCCGCGACTCGCGCGACCACATGATCGGGGAAGACCGTGGTCGCGTCGTAGAACGGATGGCGCTCCGTGTCGCTGGACCCCTCCGGGGCCGTCCACAGTGCGGTGACCCCGGTGGTGGCACGTACCAGTGGGCCGTACCCCATCCGGTCACTCCACGGCCCGGTCTCACCGAACGCGCTGCTCTGGGCGAGGACGATCCGCGGGTTGATATCACGCAAGGCATCGTAGGAAAAGCCCAGGGCGGCAAGTGTTCCCGGCTTGAAGTTGGCGAACACCGCGTCCGCGGCCCCGACCAGGCGAGTGAAGATCTCCTTGCCGGCCGGGCTGCGCAGATCCAGGCCGAGCCCGGAGTTGTTGCGGTGTGTCCAGGCGAATGACTCGCTCATCGCCGAACCGGGGCGGGCCTGCCGCAGCCCGTCGGGGTAGGCCGCACTCTCCACCTTGATGATCTCGGCGCCCAGGTCGCCGAAGAGCCGGCTGGCCTCGCCGCCGGCGACGATCACTCCCAGGTCGACGATCCGCAGACCCTCGAACGGCCGGGCGCCCACGGCGCCACCGAAGGTGTGCTCCGGCAACGGTTCGGCCAGCCATCCGGCGTCCGCCGTGCCGACGGTCGGGGCCGGGGTCCGAAAACCGGCGCGCTGGTCGTCGACCACGTAGTAGCCGGTCGGGATCACCGCGGGCAGCCCCGGGGCCAGCTCGGTCCGGGTGACCGCCGCCGCGGCCGCGAAGTGTTCCTCGGTCAGTACCTGCGCCGGATCGCCGACTGCGGCGATGGGCACACCGCGGGCCTGCCCGGCGGTGACCAGATCCGCCATGTCCTGGCCGGCGAACAGTTCCCGTATCAGGGCACTGATCTGCGGCCAGACCGCGAACCGTTCGCCGATCACGCCGAATTTGGGGTCGGCGTACTCGGCCGGCTCCCCCAGCCAGCTCCACAGTGCGCGCCACTGGCGCGGCGACATGACGCAGAGCCGGACGTAGCCGTCGCGGCACGGGTAGATCGGGTAGGCGTCCTGGTTGCGGGGCCGCCCGCGCCAGCGGCTTGATGCGCGTTGGGCCGCGGCGACCTGGCCGTGCGCGCCGAATATCGGGTCGAGCACGGTGGCCACCGCATCGAACCGGGAGAAGTCGATGTAATCCCCGGTTCCGCAGCGCAACCGGTTGTAGTAGGCGACCAGCACCGCCCAGGCAGCCTGCACCGCCGCGGTCGCCGAGGCGATCCCGTCGGGCGGCAATACCGGGGTCCCGGTGGTGGGGCCCGACCGGGACAGGGCGCCGGAGAGTGCGTAGAGCACCGCGTCGGTGGCCTGCCATTGTGAGCGCGGCCCGCTCGTCCCGAAATCGGTGACCGACATCGTCACCAGGTGAGCGAACCGGTCGGCCAGCTCACCACAGGAGGTCCCGAAGTCCGCGGCGCGGCCCGGCAGGCCGCTGTCCACCACGATGTCGGCGGTGCTCGCCAACTCCTCGAAGCGGCGGCGGTCCCGCTCGTCGATGGGGTCCAGGGTGATGCTGCGCTTGTTGGCGTTGTGCAGCGCGAATGCGATGCTCACACCGCCCAGCAGCGGAGCGGCGGCACGCGCCGGACTGCCGCCGGGGGGTTCCACCTTGAGCACATCGGCCCCCAGATCGGCGAGCAACCGGGTGACCGCGTCGGCGTCGCCGCCGGCCAGATCGAGCACACGAACCGATTTCAGCAGCACGCAGTCAGGGTAATGAATCGGTTGCCGGGTTCGGAGTTGGGCGCGACAATGGAAAAGGTGAGTGCAGCCAACGCGACTCCACCTAAGCCCACACTCTCCGACGATGAACTGGCCCGCCTCGATGCCTACTGGCGGGCCGCCAATTATCTCTCCGTAGGCCAGATCTATCTGCTGGACAATCCCCTGCTGGCCGAGCCGCTGCGGGCCGAGCACGTCAAGCCCCGACTGCTGGGGCATTGGGGTACTACGCCGGGGCTGAACCTGCTCTACCTCCACCTGAACCGGATCATCCGGGACCGCGACGCCGACGTCGTCTTCGTCACCGGGCCCGGCCACGGCGGACCGGCGCTGGTCGCCAACGCCTACCTCGAGGGCACCTACAGCGAGGTCTACACCGGCATCGGCGAGAACGTCGACGGGCTGCGGAAGTTGTTCCGGCAGTTCTCTTTTCCCGGGGGGATTCCCAGTCACGTGGCGGCCGAGACGCCGGGCTCCATCCATGAAGGCGGCGAGCTCGGCTACGCGCTGGTGCATGCATTCGGTGCCGCCTTCGACAACCCGCAACTGGTGGTCGCCTGCGTGATCGGCGACGGCGAGGCCGAGACCGGACCGCTGGCTGCCAGCTGGCACGCGAACAAGTTTCTCAACCCCGCCGTGGACGGCGCGGTGCTGCCGATTCTGCATCTCAACGGCTACAAGATCGCCAATCCCACTGTGCTGGCTCGTATTCCGCAGCCAGAATTGGAGTCGTTGCTACGCGGTTACGGGTACCGGCCGATCACCGTCGCCGGCGACGACCCCGCCGTCGTACACCAACTGCTCGCCGCCGCCCTCGATGACGCGTTCGACGACATCGCGGCGATCCAACGAGCCGCGCGCGCCGAGGGCTCGTCGATGCGGCCGGTGTGGCCGATGATCGTGCTGCGCACCCCGAAGGGCTGGACCGGACCGAAGGTGGTCGACGGACAACAGGTGGAGGGAACCTGGCGGGCACATCAGGTGCCGCTCGCACAGACCCGTACCGACCCCGAGCATCGCCGCCAACTGGAGGACTGGCTCCGCAGCTACCGCCCGGCGGAACTGTTCGACTCCTCCGGACGCCTGGTGCCGGAGCTGTCGGCGCTGGCGCCGCGCGGGCACCGGCGGATGAGCGCCAACCCGCATGCCAACGGAGGGCTGCTGCTGCGCGATCTGGACCTGCCTGATTTCCGCAACTACGCGGTGCCGGTGACCGAGCCCGCGACCGAGATGCATGAGGCCACTCGGGTGCTCGGCACCTTCCTGCGCGATGTCATCGACCGCAACCGTGACCGGTTCCGGTTGATGGGTCCGGACGAAACGGCCTCCAACCGGCTCTCGGCGGTCTTCGACACGACCGACCGGGTCTGGTTGTCGCAGACCGTTCCCGGTGACGATCACCTGGGCCCGGACGGGCGAGTCCTGGAAGTGCTCTCGGAGCACCTGTGCCAGGGCTGGCTGGAGGGCTATCTGCTGACCGGCCGGCACGGGCTGTTCAACTGCTACGAGGCGTTCGTGCACATCGTCGACTCGATGTTCAACCAGCACGCCAAGTGGCTGGCCGTCAGCCGCGAACTCCCGTGGCGAGCGCCGATCGCCTCGCTGAACTACCTGCTGACCTCCCACGTCTGGCGCCAGGACCACAACGGGGCGTCGCACCAGGATCCCGGGTTCATCGATCTGGTCGCCAACAAACGGCCAGAAGTGGTGCGGGTTTACCTGGCGCCGGACGCCAACACGCTGCTGTCGGTGGCCGATCACTGCCTGCGCAGCCGGAACTACGTCAACGTGATCGTCGCCGGCAAGCAGCCCGCTCTGACCTACCTGGATATGCCGGCAGCGGTGGCGCACTGCACTCGCGGACTGGGGATCTGGGACTGGGCCGGCACCACCACCGGTGAGCCGGACGTGGTGCTCGCCTGCGCCGGGGATATTCCGACGCTGGAAACCCTGGCCGCCGCCGACATTCTGCGCGATGAACTGCCCGATCTCGCCGTGCGGGTGGTCAACGTCGTGGACATCATGCGCCTGCAACCGACGACCGAACATCCGCACGGGTTGCCGGACAACGAGTTCGATGCGCTGTTTACCCGCGACAAGCCGGTGATCTTCGCCTATCACGGCTACCCCTGGCTGATCCACCGGCTCACCTACTCGCGGGCGAACCACGACCAGATGCATGTGCGCGGGTACCGCGAACGCGGCACCACGACAACACCGTTCGACA
The DNA here is from genome assembly GCF_045310925.1 of Mycobacterium sp. SMC-15. NCBI lineage: Bacteria > Bacillati > Actinomycetota > Actinomycetes > Mycobacteriales > Mycobacteriaceae > Mycobacterium > Mycobacterium sp. SMC-15. The sequence goes on from NZ_JBJIAJ010000003.1 coordinate 253,290, forward strand.
TGGTGATGCTCAACGATCTGGATCGCTTTCACTTGGTGATGGACGTCATCGACCGGGTGCCGCGGTTGGGCGGTCGCCACGCGGTGCTGCGCCAGCAGATGGTCGATGCGCGAATGGCGGCGCGGCTCTACACCCGCGAGCACGGGGAAGACGATCCGCGGATCACCAACTGGACCTGGCGATCGGGCGCAGACCCCAGCGGCGGGGAGATAAGGTGACGGCCATGACTGCTCACCCCGCACCGGTCCGGATGCCCCGCAAGGCGATGTCGTTGCTCCTCGGCGCCCTCGTCGCGTCGGCCACCCTCGCCGGTGCCGGGCCGGCCGGCGCCACGCCGGACCACACCAAGGTGCCGGTCCGCTACGACCTCACCGGTACCGGGGTCGCCAGTTACATCACCTACCAGGGCCAGAACGGTCAGGCGCACGCCACCAACGCCCCCCTGCCGTGGTCCATTCAGCTGACCGGCTCGATGACGAACGCGGCCAGTCCGGCGTCCTACTCGCTGAGCGCCCAGAGCGCCGGTCCCGGCGCCCTGACCTGCACGGTCACCGTCAACGGCAAGGTGGTCAGCGAGAACACCGCCACCGGCAACCCGGCGCGGGTGCTGTGCGAGACGCACGGCCCCAAGTAGGCCGAGTCTGACCCGTCGGTAGGGCGTCCCCAATGACGCCACCGCCCCCGAAGCGCCGTCGCGCGTAGAATTCGGTCCAATGTCTGGCCACGAGTTCGCGGTGCCCTGGGGGCGGCACCCATTGGTGTCGCAACTCTCGGCGCTGAATCACTTCCGCGCCTTCGTCGACGTCGCCGTCGTCGTGGTGGTACTGGCGCTCGCCAATTTGATCGCCCACTTCACCACCCCGTGGGCCGCGGTTGCCACTGTCCCGGCCACCGCGGTCGGCTTGATCGCCCTGGTCCGCTACAACGGCCTGAGCTGGAGCGAGCTGGGCCTGGGCCGCGCGCATTGGAAGGCCGGCTTTGGCTACGCGCTGGCCGCGGTAGTGGTCGTGGTGTCGGTGATCGCGATCGGCGTGATGCTGCCGGTGACCCGGCCGATGTTCTTGAACAACCACTACGCCACGGTTTCCGGTGCGCTGGTGGCATCGATGGTCGTCATCCCGCTGCAGACCGTGATCCCCGAGGAGTTGGCGTTTCGCGGTGCGCTGCACGGCGCACTGCACCGGGCCTGGGGGTTTCGTGGGGTGGCCGCGGCCGGCTCGCTGTTGTTCGGCCTGTGGCATGTCGCCACCTCCCTGGGTCTGACCAGCAGCAACGTCGGATTCACCCGCATTCTTGGGGGCGGGTTCTTCGGCATGCTGGCCGGCGTGACGCTCGCGGTGCTGGCCACCGGGGCCGCGGGTTTCGTGTTCAGCTGGTTGCGGCGGCGCAGCGGCAGCCTGATCGCGCCCATCGCGCTGCACTGGTCGCTCAATGGCGTCGGGGCGCTGGCGGCCGCACTGGTGTGGCAGGTGTCTGGCTGAGCCCCGGCGGTTCAGCGAGGCTCGACGAAGGAGAGCCGAAGCTGGGACCGCCGCATGAACCCCGCATAGCGCCCCGGTTCAGACCAACAGCACTGCCGCACCGGCGATCCGGCCCGCAGCCAGGTCCGCCAGGGCCCGGTCCGCCTCGCCCAGCGAGTACACCGGCGTGGTCACGTCGATGTGGTGCGCGGCGGCGAAGTCGAGGAAAGCGTGGGCATCCGCGCGAGTGTTGGACGTGACCGACCGGATCTGACGCTCACGGAACAGGTGACGCTGGTAGTTCAGCGGTGGGATGTCGCTGAGATGGATGCCGGCAATGGCCAGGGTTCCGCCGGCGTCCAGTGCCTGACAGGCGGGCAGCACCAGCTCGCCGACCGGCGCGAACAGGATCGCGGAGTCCAGCGGCACCGGTGGCGGATCCGCGGCTCCCTGGGCCGAGGCAACGCCCAGCTCCAGAGCCAGTCCCCGCGCACGTTCACCGCGGGTCATCACGTGTACCTCGGCGCCGCTGGCGAGGGCGACCTGCGCGGTGATGTGCGCACTGCCCCCGAACCCGTAGATCCCCAGCCGCCCACCCGGGGGCAGGTCGGCTCGCTGCAAGGACCGGTAGCCGATGATGCCCGCGCACAGCAACGGCGCCAACTCGGTGTCGCTGTAGCCGCCGGGCAGGCGCAGCGCGAAAGCCGCTGGCACGGTGGCGAATTCGGCATAGCCGCCATCGTCATCCCAGCCGGTGTAGCGCGACTGCGGGCAGAGGTTCTCGTCGCCTCGCCGGCAGTAGCGACATGTTCCGCAGGTGTGTCGTAGCCAGGCGATTCCGACCCGGTCCCCCACCGCGAACTCGTCACCGACCTCGGCACCGACCTCGACGACTTCGGCGACCACCTCGTGGCCGGGGATCACACCGGTCCGGTGTACGGGAAGGTCTCCTTCGGCGACGTGCAGGTCGGTGCGGCACACGCCGCAGGCATGCACGGCCACCAGCAGTTCCGTGGGCTGCGGTCGCGGCACCGCGGTGCTGACCCGCTCGAGTGGTCGGTTGGCTATCGGGCCGGGCCGTTGGACACGCCATCCCGCCATCGACACACCGGCCATCTGCGACGCCATAGACCTATGGTGCGCGTTCGAGAGCCGGGACGGCTACCTGCGGCGAGCCAGTCCGACGACCCACAGCAAGATGATGGCCCCGCCCAGCGAGACGAAGAAGGTGAACCACCTGCGGCCGTGCTCAACGTCGACACCGAGCCAGCCGAGCAGCATGCCGCCGATGAATCCGCCGATCACCCCGATCACGACGTTGAGCAGGATCCCCGATCCGCCGCGCTTCATGATGCGGTTCGCCAACCAGCCGGCGACGCCGCCGATCAGGACATACGCCAGCCAGCTGACCGACGTCGGCGTGGACAGTGCAGCAGCGAGGTAGCTTCCGGCCATGGGCGTGATCAGCGGGGTTTACGCAGCAGGTGCCGGGGCCGGGGCCGGGGCGGGGGCCGGGGCGGGCGCGGGTGCCGGAGCGGGCGCCGGTGCCGGGATTCCCGGAATGCCCGGCGCCGGTGCGGGCGCTGCTTCCGCGGGGGGCGCGCCCAGCGGCCGGATGGACTCGGCCAGCGCGATCGCCGCGTTGGTGTCCACCGGATTGTTGGCCGTGCCCAGCCACACCACGAACCACCGCTCGGCCTGCGGGCCGGTGCCCTCGGCCGGCGGCACACCGATCACGCCGCTCCAGATCTGGCCGACCGGCTTGGCCGGGTCGGTGAACTTGACCTCGTAGTACGACGCGCTGCCGGTCAGGCCGCCCCCGGTGAGAGGCGCGTTCACCTGGTTGGCGCGGGTTCCCGGGTAGGGCATGAAGAACTCGCCCATGTCCGATCCGAGGCGGGTCGCGGCCTTGGCGTTGTCCGCCTCAGCGCTGGCGTACAGCCGCTGGTCGAGCTTGCCGAGCACGATCCTGGTGTCGTTGGCCACCGGCGCCGGTTGCCCCGGCAGCATCGGCTCGCCGGTCTTCTTGCTCAACAGCGACGAACCGTATTCAAGGTGGCTGGTGTCGGACTGCACCCAGCCGCCCGGCAGCACGAAACTGAACCCGCCCGCGACGTCGTCGACGCGGCCCACCTCGGGAGCGGCGGGCTCGGCGGGCGGAGCCGGGGCGTTCGGGTCGGCTGCCGGGGCATCCGCGGAGGCCGGGGGTGCGGGGGGCGGCGGCGGCACCGGGTCCGCGTATACCGGCGCCGCAACGGCGAACGCCAACGCACCGGCGACCGCGGTCGCGGCCATCGCCCGAATTCCCCTGGAGGTCAGGTCCACCTGCTTCATGGCAGAAAAACCTACCGCGTTGCCATCGCTACGCAAGTTACGCCGTGCCGAGGTGTGTCGCGCGCAGCGTCACTTCCTGGGCTTTGACCCCCAGCCAGACCGTCTCCCCCGGCGTCAGGCGCAGTTCCGCCGCCGCGTCTGCGGTGATGTCTGCCGCCAGTCCCGGCGCACCGTCGGGCTGGTCCACACCGCGCACCTGAACCGTGCTGCCGCGTACCGCGAGTTCGGCCACGGTCACCGCCAGGAGATTGCGCGGACTGCCGTGGCGCGGCGGCTCCCGGTACACCGCCACCGCCTGAGGTGTGCTGACCGCGACTGCCGGCCGGCCCGCGCTCACACCGTCATCGGCGGTCCCGTACCACTTGTCCCCCCACCCGGTGCGCAGTACGCCATCGCCGTCAAGGACCCCCGCCACCAGATTGAATCCGGCGATCTGTGCCCCGAACCGACTACGTGGCGCGGCCAATACATCTGCGGTGCGACCGATCTCAGCGACCCGGCCGGACTCCAGCACCAGCACCCGGTCAGCCAACGCGAATACGTCGAGGAGGTCGTGGGTGACCAGCACGGTGGTGCGACCGGCCGCACTGAGCACGTCGCGAAGCACGGTGCGTACCGCGGCCGCCGCTCCCACGTCGAGCCCGGCCAGTGGCTCGTCGAGCAACAGCACCTCCGGTTCGGCGGCCAGCGCACGCGCGATCGCGACCCGCTGCGCCTGCCCTCCCGAGAGCCGCCGCGGCCGCCGCTCGGCCAGCCCCTCGGCGTCGACCGCGCGCAACCACGGCGCCGCGACCGCCCGAGCGTGCCCCCGGCGCCGGTCGAGGCGACGCCCGCGCCCCGACCCGAACGCCACATTGGCCGCCACATTCAGATGCGGGAAAAGCAGCGGATCCTGCAGCAGCAACCCGACCCGGCGCTCGCAGGTGGCCACCTGCACCCCGGCCCGGGTGTCGGTCAGCACCCGATCACCCGTGCGAACCAGTCCTTCATCGGGCCGCAGCAGACCCGCGATCACATGCAGCAGGGTGGACTTGCCGGCGCCGTTCGCCCCTAAGACCGCCAACACTTCGCCCGGCGCAACGCTGAACCGCACGTCCAAGCCGCGCTGCGCCATCACCGCCACCACGCTGAGCCCCCCGGACTCGGCGGTCATCTGATCCCGCCCAGTCGCCGAACGCCCAGTCCCAGCACCACCACTGCGGCGACAGCCACCAGCAACAGCGACATCGCCGCCGCGGCGTCGGCATCCGACACTCGCTGTAGATAGATGGCCAACGGCAACGTCCGGGTGACGCCTTCAAGGGAGCCGGCGAAAGTCAGCGTCGCCCCGAATTCCCCGAGGGAGCGCGCGAATGCCAGCACCGCTCCCGAGATCAGGCCCGGAGTCAGCAGCGGCAGCGTGACCCGCCACCACACCGCGCTGGGCCGGGCACCCAGCGTGGCCGCCACCGTCTCGTAGTCGGCGCCGGCGGTCCGCGCCGCGCCTTCCAGGGCGATCACCAGAAACGGCAGCGACACGAATGTCTGTGCCAGCACCACCGCGGTGGTGGTGAACGCGATATGGATTCCGGCGGCCTCCAGATAGCGTCCCAGCAATCCGAGCCGGCCGAATGCGTACAGCAGGGCAATTCCACCCACCACCGGTGGCAGGACCAGCGGCAACAGCACCAGCGGCCGTAGCAGGCGCACCACCCGCGCATGGCTGCGCGCCAGCACCAACGCCATCGGCACGCCGAGCAGCAGACACAGCACCGTGCTGGCCGCGGCGGTGCGCAGGCTCAGTCCCAGCGCAGTGGTGGCCGACGGACTGCTGATCAGCGACCAGAAATGTGGCCAGTCGACTTTGGTTGCAATCCCCACCAGCGGCAACACCACGAACGCCGCACCGATCGCGGCGGGCACATAGACCCAGCCCGGCAGGTGATCAGGCCGGCCGACCACGGCGGGTCAGGGCTTACCGAAACCGGCCGCGTGCAGCACCTTGCGCCCCGCCTCACCGGTGACCAGATCGACGAACGCGCGGGCCGGCCCGGGCGACGGCGCTTCCCGCAGCAGCACGATCGGGTAGGTGTTGACCGCGCCGGCAGCCTCGGGGAACTCGATGGTGGCCACCTTGTCTCCGGCGTGTTGCGCATCTGTGCGATAAACCACACCGGCATCGGCCTGGCCGGTGGTGACCTTGTTGAGGACGTCGGTGACGTCGGGTTCCTCGCTGACCGGTGTGACCGTGACTCCGGTGGCCTCTTCGACTTTCTGGGTCGCCGCGCCGCACGGGACCGGCGATTGACACACCACCACGGCGAGTCCGGGTTCGGCGAGATCGGCGAAGGAGCGCACCCGGTGCGGGTTGCCGGGGGCCGTCACGATCACCAGCGTGTTCGTGGCGAACGGCACCGCCGCGCCGTCCAGCAGGCCGGCCTGCGCGACCTTGTCCATCTGGGTGGTGTTGGCCGAGGCGAAGACGTCGGCGCGCGCCCCTTGCGTCAGTTGGGTGGCCAGGTCTGACGATCCGGCGAAGTTGAAGGCCACCGCCACGCCGGGATTGTCGGTTTTGAACTGCTCGGCGATCTCGGTGAACGCCGGCTCCAGTGATGCCGCGGCGAACACCGTGATCGTCGGCGTCGCCGGCCCGGAGCTACAGCCGGCCAGTCCCGTCGCCAGCATGACCGCCACCGCGCCGCAGACCGCCTGGGTACGCCCCATGGTCAGGCAGCCTAGCGGCGATCGCAAGCGCTGCGAAGCAGCGCGCCGCGGGTCGACGCCGTCAACACAGCGGCGATCGCAAGCGCTGCGAAGCAGCGCGCAGCGGGCCGGCGCGGGGCGCACCCCGGACCGTGGCCGGATCGTGTCTGTGCCGAGTTCCGCCCCATCCCCGAAAACCGGCTACCGTCCAGTAACATAGCTTCCAACACGAGGAGGATCTACCGATGGATGTGCTGGTCACCGGTGGTGACACCGACTTGGGTCGCACCATTGCCGAGGGTTTCAGCGAGGCCGGGCACAAGGTGACGCTCGCCGGCCTGCGGGGCCCCGAGCTCGAGGTCGCCGCCAAAGAACTCGACGCCAACGCGGTCGTCTGCGATAACACCGACCCGACAAGCATGCTGGCTGCCCGCGGACTGTTTCCGCACCACCTCGACACCATCGTCAACGTCCCGGCACCACGTTGGCAGGGCGGCGACCCCCGCGGCTACACGCTGGCCGACCAGGCCACCGCTTGGCGCAGCGCGCTCGACGCCACCGTGCTCTCGGCGGTGCTGACCGTCGGGACCATCGGCGACCACCTGCGCTCGGGCGGCTCGATCATCTCGGTGCTGCCGGACAACCCCGGCGACGGCAGTGCCGACGCGGCGGTCAAGGCCGCCTTGTCGAACTGGACCGCCGGACAGGCCACCACCTTCGGCACCCGCGGGATCACCGTCAACGTGGTAGCCGCCGGCGAAGGCGCCCGCCCGGGCTACGACGGGCTGACCCGCGTGCCGCCCACCGGGGCCGCTGAAATCGCCCGTCTCGCGGTGTTTTTGACCTCGCCGGCTGCCCGGCACATCACCGGCCAGACGCTGCACGTCGGTCACGGAGCGCTGGCCTGCTTCAGCTGACTGTGACGGGAGTGGCTAATCCCACAACCACTGGATGCGGTGACCGCCTTTTAGGTCGACTAGCGTATTGGGGGAACGCAGTCACCGTCGAGGAGCAACCGGATTCCCATGAGCGCCCAGCCTGAAGTCACTGCGCAGCAGAGCCGACGCCACCAGGTCGTCATCATCGGCTCGGGATTCGGTGGGTTGACCGCGGCGAAGAAGCTCAAGCGGGCCGACGTCGACGTCAAGCTGATCGCCCGTACCACCCACCACCTGTTCCAGCCGCTGCTGTACCAAGTTGCGACGGGCATCCTGTCCGAGGGCGAGATCGCACCGTCCACCCGTGTCGTGCTGCGCAAGCAGCGCAACGCCCAGGTGCTGCTCGGCGACGTCACACGCATCGACCTGGCCGGCAAGTTCGTCACCTCCGAGGTGCTCGGCCACACCTACGACACCCCGTTCGACAGCTTGATCATCGCGGCCGGCGCCGGGCAGTCCTACTTCGGCAACGACCAGTTCGCCGAGTTCGCGCCCGGCATGAAGACCATCGATGACGCCCTGGAGTTGCGGGGTCGCATCCTGAGCGCCTTCGAGCAGGCCGAGCGGTCCCGAGACGAGGCCCGGCGGGAGAAGCTGCTGACCTTCACCGTGGTCGGCGCGGGCCCCACCGGTGTCGAAATGGCCGGGCAGATCGCCGAATTGGCCAATTACACACTCAAGGGCGCGTTCCGCAACATCGACTCGACCAAGGCGCGGGTCATCCTGCTCGATGCCGCTCCGGCCGTGCTGCCGCCGATGGGCGAGAAGCTGGGTGCCAAGGCAGCCGAGCGGCTGCAGAAGATGGGCGTGGAGATCCAGCTCGGCGCCATGGTCACCGATGTCGACCGCAACGGGCTGACCGTCAAGGACGCCGACGGCAAGATCCGGCGGATCGAGTCCCAGTGCAAGGTGTGGTCCGCCGGTGTGTCGGCCAGCCCGCTGGGCCGTGATCTCGCCGAGCAGTCTGACGTGGAGCTCGACCGCGCCGGGCGGGTCAAGGTGTTGCCGGACCTGTCCGTGCCGGGTCACCCGAACGTCTTCGTGGTCGGCGACATGGCGGCCGTCGACGGTGTCCCCGGTATGGCGCAGGGCGCCATCCAGGGCGCCAAGCACGCCGCCAGCACCATCAAGGCCGAGCTCGGCGGCGCCGACCCGGCCGACCGGGAGCCCTTCCAGTACCTGGACAAGGGTTCGATGGCCACCGTGTCCCGGTTCTCCGCGGTCACCAAGATCGGGCCGCTGGAGTTCAGCGGTTTCCTGGCCTGGCTGGCCTGGTTGGGGCTGCACCTGATCTACCTGGTCGGGTTCAAGAACAAGATCAGCACCCTGCTGTCGTGGAACGTGACCTTCCTGAGCACCCGGCGCGGACAGCTCACCATCACCGAGCAGCAGGCCTTCGCCAGAACCCGGCTGGAACAGCTCGAAGTGCTGGCGGCCGAGGCACAGCGCGGTGCGGAGCGCGCGGTCAGCTAGCGACGGTCCGCCGTCATCGGCCGGCCTAATCCGACAGGTTCTGCAACCGGACCTGGCCGCGGGCGAGCATCCGCTGGTCGGCGTCGGTGATCGTCACCAACCACAACTGCTGGCGTCGGCCGCGATGGATGGGGGTGGACGCCGCGTAGACGGTTCCGGACGAGACCGCCCGCAGGAAATCGGTGTTGTTGTTGACCCCGACCACGGTGCCGGCCGCGTCACCGCCGTCGCGGTGGAGCCAGGTGTGCGCCGAAACGCTGGCCACGCTTTCGATGATCGAGCAGTACACGCCGCCGTGCACGATGCCCGCCGGCTGGCAGAGTTTGGGCTGCAGCTCCAGCTGGGCGTGCGCGCCGTCCGGGCCGATCTCGGTGTAGACCAGGCCGATCTCTTTGTCGAAGGGCGCAGAGAAATCGGACGGAACTCCGGTGGCAGCCATGTGATGGTTTTACACGATGCCCGCCCGGCCGATCCGTTCCCCTCACACCGGGGTCGCAGCAGACCCTCAGCTTCTGATACGACGCCCGGTAGTAATTAAGGGTAGGCTTGCTCCGTTGCCCGGGGAGTTGATAACAAACATGGCGAAACAGACCCATTTAGGGGACTTGGAACGTGCGGTGATGGACCATCTGTGGTCGTCGCCGGAGTCTCAGACGGTGCGCGAGGTCCACGAAGCGCTGTCAGTGCAACGCGACCTGGCCTACACGACCGTGATGACGGTCCTGCAGCGACTGGCCAAGAAGAATCTGGTGTCGCAGATTCGCGACGACCGCGCGCACCGCTACACACCGGTCCGGGGCCGCGACGAACTGGTCGCCGGGCTGATGGTGGAAGCACTCGATCAGGCTGCTGACTCCGGTGACCGCCGGGCTGCACTGGTGCATTTCGTCGAACGGGTCGGTGTCGACGAGGCCGATGCGTTGCGGCGTGCACTGGACGAACTCGAGGCCAAACACCGCATTCGGCTGCCAGGTAGCGGCCGACCCGCTTCCTGAGGGAGACTAACAGCGTGTCCGCGCTGGCCTTTTCCATCGTCGCGCTGTTGCTCGTAGGGCCGGTCCCCGCCCTGCTGGCGCGCGCCGACTGGCCGCTACGCGCCCCCCGGGCCGCGCTGGTGCTCTGGCAGGCCATCGCGATCGCCGCTGTGCTGTCGGCGTTCAGCGCGGGCCTGGCCACCGCGAGCCGCCTGCTGATGCCGGGCCCGGACGGCCGACCCACCTCAACGATCCTCGGCTCACTGGACCGCCTGGGTTGGGGGCTGTGGACCTTCTACGTCGCGGTCTTCGCCTTGACCCTGATGGTCGGGCTGCGCCTCACGTGGACGGTGTTGCGGGTCGCGATCCGCACCCGGCAGCGCCGGGCCCACCACCGCATGCTCGTCGACCTGGTGGGTGTCACCGACCGCCCGCCCGCCGTGCGCACCAGCGGCCTGCGGATTCTGCAGGTGATGCAGCCGCTCGCCTACTGCCTGCCCGGGGTGCGAAGCCGGGTGGTGGTCAGTTCGGGCACGCTGCACGCGCTCGGTGACACCGAGTTGGCGGCGCTGTTGTGCCATGAACGAGCTCATCTGCGCGCCCGACATGACCTCGTGCTGGAGGCCTTCTCGGCCGTGCACACCGCGTTCCCCTGGTTCGTGCGCAGCGCCAGCGCCCTGGACGCGGTGCGGCTGTTGATCGAACTGCTCGCCGACGACGCGGCCGTGCGGGTGGCCGGCGCCCCTCCCCTGGCCCGCGCCCTGGTGACCTGTGCCTCAAGCAAAGTCCCCACCGGCGCGCTGGCGGCCGGCGGCACCAACACGGTGCTGCGCGTGCAACGGCTGTCGGGGCGGGGCAACAGCCCGGCGCTGGCCGCCGCCGCCTATTCGGCCGCGGCCGGGGTGCTGACGGTACCCACGGTGGCGCTCGCGGTACCGTGGCTGACCGAGCTGCATCGACTGATCGCGGGGTAACCCGCGCCACCCGGCCTGCCGGGATCGAATCACCTACCACCGAGAGGCGAATACATGAGCGCGTCGGAAGTTGTTGGCACCGCCCAGATCGGCGTGACCGGACTGGCAGTCATGGGATCCAACATCGCGCGCAACTTCGCCCGCCATGGCTACACCGTGGCACTGCACAACCGGTCGGTCGCCAAAACCGACGCGCTGCTCGACGCATACGGCTCCGACGGAAATTTCGTGCGCAGCGAATCGATTCCGGAATTCCTTGCCGCACTTGAGAAGCCGCGGCGCGTGCTGATCATGGTCAAGGCCGGTGACCCGACCGACGCCGTGATCAACGAACTCGCCGACGCGATGGAGCCCGGCGACATCATCATCGACGGCGGCAACGCGCTCTACACCGACACCATCCGCCGGGAGAAGGCGATGGCCGCGCGCGGCCTGCACTTCGTGGGGGCGGGTATCTCCGGCGGTGAGGAGGGCGCGCTGAACGGGCCGTCGATCATGCCGGGCGGCCCCAAGAAGTCCTACGAGTCACTGGGCCCGCTGCTGGAGGAGATCTCCGCCCACGTCGACGGGGTGCCCTGCTGCACCCACATCGGGCCGGACGGCGCGGGACACTTCGTGAAGATGGTGCACAACGGCATCGAGTACTCCGACATGCAGCTGATCGGTGAGGCCTACCAGCTGCTGCGCGACGGTCTTGGGCTCTCGGCGCCGCAGATCGCCGACGTATTCACCGAGTGGAACGCCGGGGAGCTGGACAGCTACCTGGTGGAGATCACCGCCGAGGTGCTGCGACAGGTCGACGCCAAGACCGGCCAGCCGCTGGTCGACATCATCGTCGACGAAGCCGAGCAGAAGGGCACCGGACGCTGGACCGTGAAGTCCGCTCTGGACCTGGGGGTTCCGGTCACCGGCATCGCCGAGGCGGTGTTCGCCCGGGCGCTGTCGGGCTCGGTCCCGCAGCGGCGCGCCGCGGCGGGACTGGCCGCCGGGGCCCTCGGCGAGCGGCCCTCGGACGCGGCCCGATTCACCGAGGACGTCCGCCAGGCCCTGTACGCCTCCAAAATCGTCGCGTACGCGCAGGGCTTCAACCAGATTCAGGCCGGCAGCGCCGAGTACGGCTGGAACGTCACCCCGGGAGACCTGGCGACGATCTGGCGGGGCGGCTGCATCATTCGCGCGAAGTTCCTCAACCGCATCAAAGAGGCCTTCGACACCGACCCCGACCTGGTGAGCCTGCTCGCCGCGCCGTATTTCCGCAGCGCAGTCGAGGCCGCCATCGACTCCTGGCGTCGAGTGGTGACCACGGCGATCAGCCTGGGTATTCCGGCCCCCGGTTTCTCCTCGGCCCTGGCCTACTACGACGGGCTGCGGACCGAGCGGCTGCCGGCCGCCCTGACCCAGGCCCAGCGCGACTTCTTCGGCGCCCACAGCTACGGCCGGGTGGACGCGGAAGGCAAGTACCACACGCTGTGGAGCGCCGACCGCAGCGAAGTGCCGGTCTAGGGGCCTAAACCAAGAGGCGCAGTACGGCGTCGGTGAAGGCCTGCGGGTCCTCGACCTGTGGGTAATGCCCCAACCCGGGCAGCTCGACGACGTCGGCTGACGGGCGCAGCTGCCGCAGGCCGTCCAGCACATTGGTGGTGGCCACCGGATCGCCCAGCCCCCACACGAAGCCCAGCGGCTTGGGCCAGTCGCGCACCGCGCCGTGCCAGCGCTGGGCATACCGCACCCGTTCGTCGAGATAGGCGGAGAGCAGGTGTGCAATCCGGTTTCCGCCGTTGTGGGTCAGCATGGCCCACTGTGCGGCGGCCTCATCAGCGGTCAGCGGATGATCCGGGCTGAACAGCCGGCCGAAGCCGCGAATGAAGCTGCGCCGGTTGGTCAGTCGGGCGGCGACGCCACCGAGCGGGCCGCGCAGTATCTTCTGGATCGGCCGCAGGCTGGCCCGCTCCAAGATCACGCTGCCGTTGGTCAGCACCGCGCGTGCCAGGTCGAAGGTCAGGTTGCCCTCAAGGTCGCGCGCCAACAGTTCGGTGGCCACCGAGGTGCCCATGTCGTGGGCGGCCAACACCACCGGACCCGTTGTTCTCGATGCCACCACCTGCTCCACCAGGTCGGCCTGCTCGAACAGGCTGTAGCGATGCGGACGCGGCTTGTCCGACAAGCCGAACCCGAGGAAATCCATCGTCAGCCAGGACCGACCGGAAAGCCGGGCCACGACCGACCGGAAATCATAGGAGCAGGACGGAAAGCCGTGCAGCAGAAGAATGGTCGGCCCATCCCCCACGCCTGATCGCACAAACACCCGGCCTGCGCCGGTAGGCACCCACCCGCCGCCGTCATGCCACTCGCTGACACTGCTTCGCCACGCCGTATTCGTCATCGCGGTCATTGTGCGCTGTGCCTCAGATCAGCGCCAGCAGATCGGCAAGTGCCGAGCCGCTCGCGTCGGCCGCCCCGAGGTTCGCCAACGCATCGGTGATGTCGTTGAACACCGCCTCGGGGAATCCCAGGAAGGTCGCGCTGATGTCGTGCAGTCCGGTCTGCAGCGCGTCACCGATCGTGGTGGTGTCGCCGCCGAGCAGGGCCTGGTAGAGGTTCCACGCGGCTACCTGCGGTGTGGTGATCAGATCCCGCACGTCCATGATCAGCTTCGTCAGCAGCCCCGGGTCCTCGGGGACGGCGATCCCGTCCCAGCTGACCAGCGTCCAGCCGTCGGTGGGGTTGCCTTCGATCTGCACAATGCCGGTGTTGGGCAACATCGGTGATCCGTCGTCGTTGGCGAACATGGTCTGCAGCGTCAACGGCAGCAGCAGTGAGATGTCGGGGTTCTTGACGTTGAGCGCCACCCAGGCGGCGATGTCGGCTTCGTTGTTGAAGGCCACCGCGGTGATGTCGCCGTTGTCGCTGACGACCGGATTGGCCATCGCGGCGCTGTACATGGCGTTGACGGCGCCGGTGAAGTTCTGGTTCATCACCACCCCGTTGGGGTCCTCGACCGAGCCGGGGATGGGCGCCAGCACCAGTCCGAACAGCGTCCACAGCATCGGCGTGAACTGGTAGAGGAAGCCGGACAGGCTGGCGATCGGTTGGCCGGCGTAGATGCCGCTGTCGATCTCGTTGAGCCCGGACAGGATCTGCGTCGTCATGTGCTCCAGGTCGGCGAACGGCGCAGCGGTGTCCATGTCTCTGATGGCTTGTCCGGAGAAGATCCCCGCGACGTGGTCGCCGAGTTCGTCGTGAAGCTTGTTCGCCACGGCCTGCGCCTGCTGCACGCCGAGATCGCTGAGCGGCGGGCCGGGATGGTCTGGTGAAGGGGTGATGACATCGTTGAACGGCGGCATTCGCTGCCCGTGCCGCACGATATCGATGACGATGTCTTGGGCCTCGCCGCTGGTGAGCGTAATGCCGGAGACCGCGCCACCGGGTTGCGCCGGCGGGACGACGGCTATGACACCGGCTCCGACGAGGGCGACACCGGCGGCAATCGGAGAGATCGAAGATATCTGCATGGCGTCTACCTCCTAACCGAGATTTCCGATGGCGTCGACGATGTCGGTGAACACCGACCCGGGGAACTGGACCAGTGCCGAGCCGACGTCGTCGAAGCCGGTCTGCATCGCATTCATGATCGTCGTGGGATCGCCGCCGAGGATGGCCTCCCAGGTGTGCCAGAGCGCCGCTTGCGCCGGCAGCATCACGTCGCGCACGTCGACGAACAGCGCGCTCAGCAGATCCGGATTCTCCGCGATGGCGTGCCCGTCCCAGCTGACCAGCTTCCAGCCGTCGGTGGGGTTGCCCTCGACTTCGACGACGGCGGTGTTGGGCAGGAAAATGGTTGTCTGGCCGTTCGGGACACTGTTTGCCTCTTTGATGAGGTTCAGGAAGAACGGCAGGTCGGGGTTGTCGACGTTCTGCATCACCCATGTGAAGATCGATGCTGTGCTGGTGAACGCGACATCGGTGACCTGGCCGTTGTCGCTGATGACGTCGCTGTTGGCCAGTGCGTGGTCATACATTGTTTGAACACCGTCGTCGAATCTTTCACCCATGACGATCCCGTTCGCGTCGTGCGAGCCCGGGGCTGACAGCAGTGCCAACCCCAGCGGCGCTCCCAACGTCCAGCCGCCCACGGTCAGAAAGCCCAGGCGGCCGCCGAGGCTTTCGATGGGATCGAGCGCGTAGATTCCGCTGTCAACCTCGTCGAGTTGGGGCAATAACTGTGGGGTCATGCCCACCAGCTCAGCGAACGGCGCGGCGGTTTCCGTCACCCGGAGACCCTGCCCGGTGAAGAGGCCGGCGACCTGGCCGAGTTCGCTGTAGAGCTGGTTCCCGACATCGGACGCCTGTTCCTGTCCGAGTTCGCTGAGCGGAGCCCCGGGATGATCCGGGGAGGGGGTGAGCATGTTTTCGTACGGCGAGATCATCTCTGCGTGCCGCACGAAGTCGATAACGATGTCTTGGGCGGTGAGCTGGATGTCGAATGCGGCCGCGGCCGCCGGTGGCGACGACGCCGCGACCGGGACGACGGCGATGCCACCGGCCAGCGCGGCGCTGGCGGTGAGGGACAGAACGTGGCTTGCCTGCATGGCGCCTACCTCTTTTGGAGTTATCGAGTTCAGCAATGTTTCAGCTATTTCTCAGTTTGGGCAGCGCTATTCAGTCGCAAGCGAGCTAACTGCAATAGGGCCAGATCATCACGCAGTCGACTGCGGGTTCTTCAGTTGCCGTGCCCGCGCCGTCCACGATCACGTTCGATGCTGCGCAAGAGCGCTTCGTATCTCGCTCTGCACCCCCAAGGGGTTACGCCGCTTCGGCGTCGGAGATCGTCAATCGAACCGGAAGGTCGAAGCTCGCCGATCTGCTCGTCAGCAGATAGCCCCGTCAAATTACCTGTGCTGCAATCCAAGACAGAGCACCAAGCCGAGCCTTCGCGGCCGAATTCGAGTCGGATTGGGCGGGTTACGATCCCCGGTTGCGCCACTGCCGGTGCAGTTTGCGCTGCAGGTATCCCTCGACGGTGCATTCCCGCCGCTCCAGCCTCGCTTCGATCGCCTGTCGGCGGACGCCACGACCGACCACCGGGGGGACGCAAGAAGCCGCAACCGGGGCCGCGGTGGCGGCGCCTCGCTGGTTGCAGCTAACTGTCATCTCCGCTCCCTTAAAAGTCTCCATGAGTTTAACCGACTAACCTGCTGTGAGGAAGATCAATTTTTCATTCGGTTGATATCGCGTCAGGTGGTGTCCGTCGTCATGCTGGCGGTAGCGTGGCTGACCGGGCCGAAACGGATCCGGCCGGTGCGTGGTGAAGGCCGGCTCATGACATGTGGAGGCGAACAGATGGGCTCTTCGGAACCCGACAGACCGGTGGTGGTCGCCCAATGAGGTTCGTCAGCGGATACGACCCCACCCATGACCTGACCTATAACGACGTCTTCATCGTCCCCAACCGCTCGGCCGTCGACTCACGCCTGGACGTCGATCTGGCCACCCGCGACGGGTCGGGCACCACGATCCCGGTGGTGGTGGCCAATATGACCGCGGTAGCAGGCCGGCGGATGGCCGAGACGGTTGCTCGGCGTGGCGGGATCGTGGTGCTGCCCCAGGATCTGCCGATCGATGCCGCGAGGCACACCGTGGCGTTCGTGAAGAGTCGAGACCTGGTCGCCGACACCCCCGTCGTCCTGTCCCCCGAGGATTCGGTGTCCGACGCGATGGCCTTGATCACCAAACGCGCGCACGGCGTCGCGGTGGTGCTGGTCGACGGCCGGCCCATCGGGTTGGTCACCAAGGCGTGCTGCGAGGGCGTGGATCGCTTCACCCGGGTCCGCGATGTCGCGGTGGCCGAGCTGATCAGCGCGCCCGTCGGCACCGATGCGCGCACGGTGTTCGATCTGCTGGAGCACTCGCCCGTCGATGTCGCGGTGCTGACCAATCCCGACGGCACCCTGGCCGGCGTCGTGACCCGCACCGGCGCGATCAGGGCCGGGATCTACACCCCCGCCACTGACGCGGAGGGACGGTTGCGCATCGCCGCCGCGGTGGGTATCACCGGCGATGTCACGGCCCGGGCCGCCGCCCTGCTGTCGGCCGGGGTGGACCTGCTGGTCATCGACACCGCCCACGGACACCAGGAAAAGGCCCTACAAGCCATCCGCGCAGTCGCGGCGCTGCATCCCGGCGTGCCCGTTGTGGCCGGCAACGTGGTGTCGGCCGACGGCACCCGCGACCTGATCGCCGCGGGGGCCGACATCGTCAAGGTCGGCGTCGGCCCGGGCGCCATGTGCACCACTCGGATGATGACCGGAGTGGGCCGCCCCCAGTTCTCCGCCGTCCTCGAGTGTGCTGCCGCGGCGCGCGAACTGGGCGCCCACGTGTGGGCCGACGGTGGAGTACGCCATCCCCGAGACGTCGCGCTGGCCCTGGCCGCCGGGGCGTCCAACGTGATGATCGGCTCCTGGTTCGCCGGGACCTACGAGTCCCCCGGCGATCTGATGTTCGACCGCGACGACAGGCCGTACAAGGAAAGCTACGGAATGGCGTCCAAACGCGCGGTGGCTGCACGTACCGCCGCTGACAGTGCGTTCGACCGCGCCCGCAAAGCACTCTTCGAGGAAGGCATCTCGAAGTCGCGGATGGCCCTGGACCCCGAACGCGGCGGCGTCGAGGATCTGCTGGACCACATCACCTCAGGCCTCCGCAGCACCTGCACCTACGTCGGAGCTGCCGACCTGGCGCAGCTGCATGACCGAGTGGTGGTTGGGGTGCAGTCGGCTGCCGGATTCGCCGAGGGCCATCCGCTACCGTTCGGCTGGTGAGACCCACACGGCGATGAGTATCCGATGAGCCTGGTAGTCACAGTGGCCAGCCTGCTGGCGTTCGCGGTCCTGACCCTGGGCACCGCGGTGTTCGTGGCCGCCGAGTTCTCCCTGACCACCCTGGAACGCAGTGTCGTGGAGGCCAACGCCCACCGCGGCGGCCGTCGCGACGCCTACATCCAAGACGCCCACCGCACGTTGTCCTTTCAACTGTCCGGCGCCCAACTGGGCATCTCGATAACAACGCTGGCGACGGGCTATCTGGCCGAACCGGTGCTGGCCCGCTGGCTGCGCCTTCCGCTGGCGGCGGCGGGCCTGCCCGAGCGGATGACTGCCGGCGTTGCGCTGTTCCTCGCCCTGGTGATCGCGACGTCGTTGTCGATGGTCTTCGGCGAGTTGGTGCCCAAGAACCTGGCCGTGGCGCGCCCGCTGCCGATCGCCCGCGCGGTGGCCGGGCCGCAACTGCTGTTCTCCCGACTGTTCGCGATCGCGATCAGGGTGACCAACGGGACGGCAAACCGCATCCTGCGTCGGTTCGGGATCGAGCCCGCCGACCGGCTGGCCTCGGCGCGCTCGGCGCGCGAACTGGCGTCGCTGGTGCGCAATTCGGCGCGCAGCGGTGCCCTCGACCCGACAACCGCCGCTTTGGTGGAGGGTTCGCTGCGATTCGGTGCCCTGACCGCCGCCGAGCTGATGACGCCGCGGTCCAAGATCGTGAGCCTGCAGGCCGACGACACCGTCGCCGATCTGGCCGCGGTCGCCATCGACACCGGTTTCTCCAAGTTTCCGGTGGTCGACGGCGATCTGGACGCCACCGTCGGCATCGTTCACGTCAAGCAAGTGTTCGCGGTCCCCGTCGCCGATCGCGCATCCACCCGGGTCACGGCCGTGGCCCAACCGGTCGCGGTGGTGCCCTCTACCCTCGACGGCGACGCCGTGATGGAGCAGATCCGGGCCAACGGACAGCAGGCTGCCATGGTGGTCGACGAATACGGCGGCACCGCCGGGATGGTGACCGTCGAAGACCTCATCGAGGAGATCGTCGGTGATGTCCGCGACGAACACGACGACGCCACTCCCGACGTGGTGGCCTCCGGCGGCGGTTGGCAGGTATCGGGCCTGCTGCGCATCGACGAGGTGGCCGCCGCCACCGGCTACCGCGCACCGGAGGGCTCCTACGAAACCATCGGCGGACTGGTGTTGCAGGAACTCGGCCATATCCCGGCCGCCGGGGAGACCGTCGAGCTGACCGCGTTCGACCCCGACGAGCTCTCCACGCACCCACCACGCTGGCTGGCCCGGGTGGTCCGGATGGCCGGCCGGCGCATCGATCTGCTGGAACTCACCCGGCTGGGGGCAGGCGATGGCTGATCTGTTCAACATCGCGCTGACCGTGCTGCTGATCGCGGCGAACGCCTTCTTCGTCGCCGCCGAGTTCTCGCTGATCTCAGCACGACGCGACCGGCTCGAGGCGCTGGCCGAACAGGGCAGGCAAAGTGCGGTTACGGTGATCCGGGCCGGTGAGCAGCTGTCACGAATGCTGGCCGGAGCACAATTGGGCGTCACGGTGTGCTCGATCCTGCTCGGCCGCATCGGTGAGCCGACTGTCGCCGACCTGCTTACGCCGGCGTTTCGGCTGGCCGGAATCCCGGATCCGCTGCTGCACACGGTGGCGTTCGTCGTCGCGTTGACGATCGTGGTGGCGCTGCATCTGCTGTTGGGCGAGATGGTGCCCAAGAACATCGCACTGGCGGGCCCGGAGACGGCGGCGATGCTGCTGATCCCGCCCTACCTGGTCTACATGGCCGCTGCCCGGCCGTTCATCGTGTTCTACAACTGGTGCGCCAACGTCACTCTGCGCGCCATGCGGGTGGAGCCCAAGGACGAGCTGGAGATCACGGTGTCCACCGTCGAGTTGAGCGAGATGATCGCCGAGTCGGTCTCGGCGGGTCTGCTCGACCTCGAGGAATACACCCGGTTGACCCGCGCCCTGCAGATCCGCACCCGGGTGGTCGCCGATGTCGCGCTGCCGATCGGCGACATTCGCGCCGTGCCGGTGGCGAGCGCCGGACGCGGCCCGACCGTGGCCGCGATCGAAAAGGCCTTCGCTCAGACCGGTTACTCCCGGTTCCCGGTCGTCGACCAGGACGAATTCGTCGGCTACCTGCACATCAAGGATGTGCTGTTGCTCGGCGAGACCTCCACCGGGTTAGGCGCCGCTGCGGACGCCGTTGTCGACGTCGCCGCGGTACGGCCCCTGCCGCGTATCCCCGCCTCCCTGCCGCTGGCCGATGCCTTGTCACGGCTGCGGCGTCTCAACAGCCATCTGGCTTTGGCGGTCGCCGAGGACGGTACAGCGGTGGCGATGGTAACCCTCGAAGATATGGTCGAGGACGTCGTGGGCACCGTACGCGACGGGACGCACCGTGTTTGACCTGGCGGAACGGGTTCTGGACGGCGTGCAGTGGCAGCCCCGGGCCGCGGCGTACCGGCAACGACTCGAGGACTTCCTGGCCCCGCAGCTGCGCCGGATCGCTGACGGCGACCCGGTGCCGAAATTCCTGTTCAGCTATTACAGCCTGCGGCCGGCACAGTTGCGCAGCTGGAATCCCGGTTTCGGCGTGACGCTCGCCGGGCCGGAGGCGTTGCGCCACTATGGCGGACGGCGCGGCTACGCGGTACGCGGCGGCCAGGTCGGTGTCGCCGAGGAATACTTGCGTGAGCGAGTCGACACCGTGACGTTCGTCGCAGGGCTGTTACGCGCCACCGCTGCGCGGCCGGCTCAGCTGAACTGCTTCGGCCTGCACGAGTGGGCGATGGTGTTTCAGGGCGACAGCGTGCGCCACGGTCATGTACCGCTGCGACTGAGTGCTGCCGAAACCGACGCGGTGGTCGAGTCAATTCCGCTGCGCTGCACCCACTTCGACGCCTTCCGTTTCTTCACTCCCGCCGCGGTGCCCCGCAATGCCGGGGCGCCGAGCCGGGCCACCCAAATCGCTTGGGAGCAGCCGGGTTGCCTGCACGCCAACATGGACCTCTACAAGTGGTGCTACAAGCTGGGGCCGCTGATCGACTCCGAACTACTCCTCGCCTGCCTTCAGCTGGCCGCGTCGGCGCGCGAGCTCGACATGCGCGCCAGCCCCTATGACCTGAGCGACTACGGTTACGCACCGATCACCATCGAAAACGCGGCCGGCCGTGCCGAATACGTCCGCCGCCAAAGCGAGATCGCACAGCGCGCCACGCCGCTGCGGGCGGCTCTGCTGGACCGGTGTGACCTGCTGACAGAATTCGCCGGATGCGAATAGCCTCGCGACCTGCCGGTAAGGTGGTAGATCGGCTATGAGGGAGGAAATCATGACGGACCGGGTGTCGGTGGGCGACTTGCAGGTCGCACGCGTGCTGTATGACTTCATCACCGACGAGGCGCTGCCGGGCACCGGTGTCGACCCCGACAGCTTCTGGGCCGGCGTGGACAAAGTCGTCACCGATCTGACGCCCAAGAACCAGGAACTGCTTGCGCGTCGCGACGAGCTGCAGGCGCAGATCGACAAGTGGCACCGGCACCGGGTGATCGAGCCGCTGGACACCGAGGCTTACCGGGCCTTCCTCACCGAGATCGGCTACCTGCTGCCCGAACCCGAGGACTTCACCGTCAGCACGGCCGGTGTGGACGACGAGATCGCGGTGCAGGCAGGCCCGCAGCTGGTCGTCCCCGTGCTCAACGCCCGGTTCGCGCTCAACGCCGCCAACGCACGCTGGGGCTCGCTGTACGACGCGCTCTACGGGACCGACGTGATCAGCGAGGACGACGGAGCCGAGAAGGGCACGTCGTACAACAAGGTGCGCGGCGACAAGGTGATCGCCTACGCCCGTAGGTTCCTCGACGACTCCGTGCCGCTGGCCAACGGCGCCTGGACCGAGGTCAAGAGCTTCGCGGTCACCGACGGCGCGCTGGTGGTCACGCTCGGCGACGGCCTCGAGACCGCAGTCGCCGCACCCGCGGAATTCGTCGGCTACACCGGCGAGGCCGCAGCGCCGTCGTCGGTGCTGCTGTCCCACCACGGCCTGCACGTCGAGATTCTGATCGACCCGGAGTCACCGGTCGGATCCACCGACGCCGCCGGCATCAAAGACGTGGTGCTCGAATCGGCTGTCACCACGATCATGGACTTCGAGGACTCGGTGGCCGCGGTCGACGCCGAGGACAAGGTGCTCGGGTACCGGAACTGGCTAGGACTGAATCGGGGCGACCTGTCCGAACAGGTCCGCAAGGGCGACAAGACCTTCACCCGCACCCTGGCCGCCGACCGTGAGTTCACCGCACCGGACGGGGGAACCCTGACCCTGCCGGGCCGCAGCCTGATGTTCGTCCGCAACGTGGGTCACCTGATGACCAACGATGCCATCGTCCGGAGCTCCGACGGCGCGGAAGACCGAGAGGTGTTCGAGGGCATCCAGGACGCGTTGTTCACCGGGCTGATCGCCGCGCACGGCCTGACCGCCTCCGACGACAACGGGCCGCTGGTCAACAGCCGCACCGGATCGATCTACATCGTCAAGCCCAAGATGCATGGCCCCGATGAGGTCGCCTTCACCGCCGAGCTGTTCAGCCGGGTCGAAGACGTCCTGGGCCTGCCGCAGAAGACCCTCAAGATCGGCATCATGGACGAGGAGCGGCGGACCACGGTCAACCTGCGGGCGTGCATCAAGGCCGCCGCCGACCGGGTGGTGTTCATCAACACCGGCTTCCTGGACCGCACCGGAGACGAGATCCACACGTCGATGGAGGCCGGGCCCATGGTCCGCAAGGCCAGCATGAAGTCGCAGCCGTGGATCCTGGCGTACGAGGACAACAACGTCGACGCGGGGTTGGCCACCGGCTTGACCGGCCACGCCCAGATCGGCAAGGGCATGTGGGCGATGACCGATCTGATGGCCGACATGGTCACCCAGAAGATCGGCCACCCGCGCTCGGGTGCCAGCACCGCGTGGGTGCCCTCTCCCACCGCCGCAACCCTGCACGCGATGCACTACCACCAGGTGGACGTCTTCGAGGTGCAGAAGGAACTGGCCGGAAAGCGGCGCGCCACAATCGATGCGCTGCTGACCATTCCGCTGTCCGAAGGCCTGGCCTGGGCGCCCGACGAGATCCGCGAGGAGGTCGACAACAACTGCCAGTCGATCCTCGGCTACGTGGTGCGCTGGATCGACCAGGGTGTGGGTTGTTCGAAGGTCCCCGACATCCACGACGTGGCGCTGATGGAAGACCGTGCCACGCTGCGGATCTCGTCTCAGCTGCTGGCAAACTGGCTGCGGCACGGGGTCATCACCGCCGACGACGTGCAGTCCAGCCTGGAGCGGATGGCCCCGGCAGTGGACCGCCAGAACGCCGGTGACGCGAGTTACCTGCCGATGGCACCCGACTTCGAATCCAGCATCGCGTTCGCGGCCGCCCGCGAGCTGATCCTGTCCGGGACCACCCAGCCCAACGGCTACACCGAGCCGATCCTGCACCGGCGTCGGCGGGAGTTCAAAGCCCAGGCCGGTATCTGATCCGGCGCAGATCTTCAGTGGACAACACCGTGGCCGGACAACTGACCAGTCGGAGAGGACGCACCCACCGTGGGTAGGCACAGTTTCCCCGGCCCGGACGATTCCGCAGATGAGCCGTTGGGGGGCGAGGAACCCGACGACAGCCACCTGTCCGGCGGACCCGAGCTCTTCGGCCTCGGCGACCCGGACGACGACGACTACGTCGACGACTATCACGACGCGTTCTACGACGAGACGTTCCCCGCCGGTGGTGACGCCGGATATCGCGAGCCACGATACGACGATGCGGGATACGACGATGCCGACCCGGCGCAGTACATGCGTCGCGGCGGTGAACCCGATGAGGAATCGCGTTACCGCACCGGTCCTTTCGGGGCCATCGGCGGCGTCAACGGGGAGTCATCGGTATCGGATCAAGACGAGCCGCGCGGTGGCCACCGCGATCTCGACCGGTGGCGCCGGCATCGCAACGACTCGGGGACGCGCGGTGTCAGCGTCGGCGTGGTCGCCGCACTTGTCACGGTGATCGTTGTGGTGGGTGCGGTGATCCTGTGGCGCTTCTTCGGCAATTCACTGTCACATCGTTCCGCCGACGCCGCAGGCAACTGCGCAGCCGGCGATCTGACGGTTGCCGTCGTGGCAGATCCATCGATCGCCGACCATGTGCAGGGTTTCGCCGACAGGTTCAACAAGACCGCGAAGCCCGTCGGCGATCGCTGCGTGTCGGTGCAGGTCAAGCCGGTCGATTCCGATGCCGTCGTCAGCGGTTTCATCGGCGACTGGCCGGCGCAACTCGGGCAGCGCCCGGCGCTGTGGATCCCTGGCAGTTCGGTCTCCACGGCTCGGCTGCAGGCCTCCGCGGGGGCGGAAACGGTCAGCGACAGTCGGTCGCTGGTCACCTCGCCGGTGTTGTTGGCGATTCGTCCCGAGCTCAAAAGCGCACTACAGAAGCAGAGTTGGGCGAGTCTGCCGGACCTGCAGACCGATCCTGACGGCCTGGGCCGGCTCGGGCTGGCCGGCTGGGGGCCGCTGCGGCTGGCGCTCCCGATCGGCGGTAACGCCGATGCCGCTTTCCTGGCCGGCGAGGCGGTGGCTGCGGGTGTCGCCCCCAAGGGCGCCCCGATCGTTGACGGGGTCGGCGGTGTACATCGGCTCGCGGGCGAGCAGCCGAAGCTCACCGATTCTTCGCTCGCCGAGGCCATGAACGTGCTTCTGCGCCAAGGAAATCTTGCCTCCGCACCGGTGCACGCGGTGGTGACCACCGAGCAGCAACTGTTCACCCGCGGCCAGTCGCTGTCGGACCCGGCGACAGAGCTGAGCTCCTGGCGGCCGCCGGGACCGGTGCCGGTCGCCGACTACCCCACCGTGCTGCTCGCCGGCTCCTGGTTGTCGCAGGAGCAGGTCAGCGCCGCCAGCGAGTTCGCCCGCTTCGCCCGCAAACCCGACCAGCTCGCCGAGTTGGCCAAAGCCGGATTCCGCGTTGAAGGCGTCGAACCGCCGAGCAGCGAGGTGACCGGTTTCCCGGCGGTGTCAGACACCCTGTCGGTCGACGACGATGCGACGCGCGCCGCCCTGGCGGGCGCCCTGACCACGTTGCCGGGCAGCGCGGCGGTCACGGTGATGCTCGACCAGTCGATGACCACCGACGAAGGCGGTAAGAGCCGGTTGGCCCATGTGATCGCCGCCCTGGATCAACGGATCAAGGCCCTGTCCCCGACTTCGTCTGTGGGCCTGTGGACCTTCGACGGCACCGAGGGCCGCAATGTGGTCACCGGGGGTCCGCTGGACGAGCCGCTCAACGGCGGGACCCGTGCGGAGACCTTGGTCAGCGAGCTCAACGAGCTGAGCTCGACGCCTGGCGGCGCGGTGTCGTTCACGACGTTGCGCCTGGTGTACAACCAGGCGTTGGCCAACTATCACCCCGGACAGGCCAATTCGGTACTGGTCATCACGGCGGGTCCGCATACCGACCGGACCTTGGACGGCACTGGGCTTCAGGATTTCATCCGGGCCAACATCGATCCGGAACGACCGGTGGCCGTCAACGTCATCGACTTCGGCGCGGACGCCGACCAAGCGACCTGGCAGTCGGTGGCGTCACTTTCCGGTGGCACGTACCAGAATCTGCGCGGGGCGAACTCCCCCGAACTGGCCGGCGCGCTGAATTCGCTGCTGAGCTGACGCACCCTGGGCCGGCGCCCTACCGCGCTACCCGCCCAGCGCGTCCAGGATCTGCTGCGGCACGGTGACCAGCAGTTCGGTGATCATCCCGCCGAACGAGCCGACACTGATGCTGGCCAGGTCCAGGTTGCCCAAGCCGAGATCGTCGAGCAGCTCACCCAGGTTCAGGTTCGACAGGTCACCGACCAAGTCGCCGAGGTTCAGCGGCAGGTTGTCCAGGCCCAGGCCGCTGATCAGGCCACCCAGGTCCAGGCCGTTCAACAGTCCGGTGACGTCGATTCCGAGCAGCCCGCCACCGAGTCCGCCCAGCAGGCCGCCCAGCGTCAGGTCACCGGTGGAGTCGGCGAAGCCGAGACCTTCCAGGATGCCGCCGATGGTGAGGTCGCCGGTCGGCAGCGAGACCCCGAGAGCGCCCAGCAGCGAGCTGACCGTCTCGTCGATGCTCTGACCGCCTAACAGGTCACCGAAGGTGACGGTGTTCAGCGCGTCGATCAGATTCTGCGGGGTAAGGACTACGGCACCGAGAACCTCTTGCAGAAGGGGACCGACCAACGGCAGGCCGTTGATGATGCCTGCCAGAACCGAGTTCAGGATGCCGGTGATATCGGTCAGCACACCTCCCGGCAGCCCGCCGACCAGCGATCCCAGCGAGGTATCGACCAGGCCGCCGAAGCCCAGATTCGTCAGTAATTGGGCCAGGCCGAGGTTGATCTCGGTGTTGATGCCGAACGCGTTCAGCACGTCGTCGAGGCTCAGGCTGTTCAGGTCGACGTCGGTGTCCAGGCCCAGCCCGCTCAGGATGCCGGTCAAGCTGAGGCTGCCCAGGCCGAGGTTGCCCAGGCCCAGAAAGTCCAGCAGTCCGCCCAGGTCGGTGACGTTGCTGCCCAGCTTCAGCAAGTCACCCAAACCGTCACCGCTGATCCCCAGCTGGGTGAGCAGTCCCCCCAGGGTCAGATCGCCCAGGCCGAGTTGGTCGATCAGGGCCGCGAGGTTGACGTTGGTCAGATCCAGGTTGCCCAGCCCCAGTGCGTCCAGCAGTTTGGTCAGGTTGAGGTCGACCTCCAGGTTCTGCTCCGGCGCCAGGATGCCGTTGAATGCCGGGATGTTGATGATGCCGCCGAGCAGACTCAGGTTGTCCTGGCCGTTCAGGTAGGCGTTGAGCACGGTGGCCGGCGCGTTGAGCAGCGCGGTGAAACCGGTCGCCGGGTCGCCCAGCTCGGCCATCACGCTGCTGAGCGCGTTCAGGGTCGCCGCCTGCGACCCCAGATTGGCGATCAGCAACTCCATTGCCGGCGCCAGTTGCACCGACACCGTCGCCGGCAGCGAGGTGATGTCGGTGTCCACCGTCGGGGTGAGGTCGGTGAAGGCACCGATCACGCCGAGCGGGTTGGTGAACATCGCGGTGAAGACCTGGAAGATCCCGGACCAATCGGCGTGCGCACTGATGTTCTGCACGTTGTCCCAGGTATTGGTGAACAACTCGGTGTAGGTGGTGGTCAGTGCAACGGCGGGTGCGCCGGCTGGTGAGAGCGCCGGCGCAGAAGACGGCGCCACCGGCACGACCGCGAGCATCCCGGCGCCCACGACGGCGACACCGGCTGTGAGGTACGGACGAAGAGTGAGGTGTTGCATGATCTCTCCTCATATGATGTTAATCACGATTCGGATGAGGTCAGCGTAAACCTATTTGAGGTCGAACTTGAGATTTCGCTGAATTTTCTCCGTATTGCGGGTGCGGCGTCCCACAGCACCCCGGCGCGCGAATTCGACCGATCTGAGGTGGCTACGAAGCGGACCTGGTGCCTAGCCGCCCAGCATGGCGAGCAGCTGCTGCGGCATGCTGACGAACAGTTCGGTGAACGTCCCACCGAAGGCGCCGACGCTGGCGCCGGCCAGATTCACTTGGCCCTGGGCGAAGCCCTCGAGCAGGTCGGCGAGGTAGGGGTTCACCCAGTTCCCGACCAGGTCGCCGAGGTTGAGCGACAAACCGTCGAGCCCCAGAAAGCCGACCAGGTCACTCACATCCAGACCGTTCAACAGCCAGGTGAGGTCCAGCCCGAGCGGACCATCGATCAGGACGTCGCCCAGCGCACCCCCGAGCCCACTGAGCACATCGCGCAGCGTCAGGTCGCCGACGGAATCGGTGAAGCCGAGGTCTACCAGGATGCCGCCGATGGTCAGGTTGCCGGCCGACAGCAACGCGCCGCCCACATTCCCCAGCAGTGAACTGACGCTGTCACCGAGCTGCAGGTCGCCCAGCAGATCGCCGACGGTGAAGGTGTTGAGCAGGGTTTCCAGGCCGCTGGCCCCCAGCAGGTCGCTCACCAGCCCAGTCAGCAGCGGCCCCACCAGGGGAACAGGGTCGAAGAGGTCGGCCGCGGTCGCGTGGAGCCACCCGAGAAGCTGGGTCAGCAGCCCGACTTCCGACAGCAGGCTGCCGAGGTGTTCGCCGGCGAGGTTGCCGTCGCCAAGGCCGACCAGAAGGTGGCCCAGCCCCAGCGGGATTGCGGCGTCGACCCCGAACGCGCTCAGCACGTCCGCGAGGCGGAAGTTGCCGAGTTCGAGGTCGAGGTCCAGATCCCGGTAGAAGTCGGTGTTGGGGCCTAGGTCACCCAGGAGGGCGGTCAGGCTGTAGCGGCTCAGACCCAAGTCGCCCAGGCCCACGAAGTCGAGCAACTCCCCCAGCGTGCTGACGTTGGTGGTCAGCTTCAGCAGATCCCCGACACCGTCGTCACTGAACCCCAGCCCGCTGAGCAGGCCCCCCAAGGTCAAGGTGCCGGAACGGATCTGGTCGATCACGCCGTCGAGGTTCAGGTTGCTCAGATCCGGAGTGCCCAACCCCAGCATCTCCAGCAGCCTGGACAAATTGAGGTCGATCTCCAGGCTCTGCTCGGGCGCCAGAACCCCGTTGAACGCCGGGATGCTGATGATGCCGCCCAGCAGGGACAGGTTGTGCTGGCCGTTGAGGTAGGCGTCAAGCAGGGTGGCCGGCGCGTTGAACAGCGCGGTGAATGCGGTCTTGGGATCGCCCAGGTCGTCGACCACGCCGAACAGCGCGTCCAGGGTCGCCACGTGCGATGTCAGACCCGCGATGAGCAATTCCAGCCCCGGCGACAGCTGCACCGCGACCGTGGCCGGCAGCGACGCGGTGTCGGTGTCCACGGCCAGCGTGAAGTTGCCGGCCGCTTCGATGACCCCGGCTGGATTGGCGAACAGGGCGGTCAACAACTGCGAGATCGCCGACCAGTCCGCGTTCGCGCTGATGCGCTCGATGTTGTCGCGCGTGTTGGCAAACAGGTCGCCGTAGGAGGTGGTCAGCGCCACGCCGGGCGAAATCACGCAGGCCCGCGGTGGCACCGTGACCGGGGCGACCGTGACCATCCCAGCGCTCACGAGGGCGATGCCGGCGGTGAGACAGGAGCGAGACTTGGGCTCCTGCACGAGTCCTCCTAGGCGCGAACCTAAACCATGAATTGGATAAGGGCGATCCTAGACTCTTTTTTGCTGCGGCTGAGACTTTGCTGTCTGTTTACCCAATGCGGGCGACTCAGCCGAAGGCCTCCACCGGCGGGCACGAGCAGACCAGGTTGCGGTCGCCGAACGCACCGTCGATCCGGCGCACCGGCGGCCACACCTTCGGTCGGAATCCGCGGCCCAGCGGGTAGGCCGCCTGCTCCCGGGTGTAGGGGTGCTCCCACTTGTCGACCATCAGACACTCGGCCGTGTGCGGGGCCCCGCGCAGCGGGTTGTCCTCAACCGTCCATTCGCCGGAGCCGACCCGGTCGATCTCGCCGCGAATAGCGATCATCGCTTCGCAGAACGCATCGATCTCAGCCAGACTCTCGCTCTCGGTGGGCTCCACCATCAGAGTTCCGGCCACCGGGAAGCTCATGGTCGGTGCGTGGAAACCGTAGTCGGCCAACCGTTTTGCGACATCATCGACGGTAACGCCGGTGTTCTTGGTGATCTCCCGCAGGTCCAGGATGCATTCGTGGGCGACCATGCCGTTCTCACCGGTGTAGAGCACCGGGTAGTGCTCGTCCAGCCGGCGGGCGATGTAGTTCGCCGACGCGATCGCCGTCAGCGACGCCGCACGCAGACCGTCGGCACCCATCATCCGGATATAGGCCCAGGTGATCGGCAGGATCGACGCGGACCCATAGGGAGCGGCCGACACCGGATGCCCGCCGGGCAACTCGGCGGCCAGCGGGTGCCCGGGCAGGAACTCGGCCAGGTGCGCGCGCACCGCCACCGGCCCGACGCCGGGGCCGCCGCCCCCGTGCGGAATGCAGAAGGTCTTGTGCAGGTTCAGGTGGCTGACGTCTCCGCCGAACTTTCCGGGCCGAGCCAGGCCGACCAACGCGTTGAGGTTGGCTCCATCGACGTAGACCTGGCCGCCGGCGTCGTGCACGGAGGCGCAGATCTCGGCGATGTCGTGCTCATAGACGCCGTGCGTGGAGGGGTAGGTGATCATCAACGTCGACAACGCCGCAGCGTGCTGGTCGACCTTGGCGCGCAGATCGTCAAGGTCGACATCGCCGTTGTCCCGGCAGGCCACCACCACCACCCGCATTCCGGCCAGCGCCGCCGACGCGGCGTTGGTGCCGTGGGCGCTGGAGGGGATCAGGCAGATGTCGCGATGCGACTCACCGCGGCTGGCGTGGTAGGCGTGGATGGCCAGCAGACCCGCGTACTCCCCCTGCGAACCGGCATTGGGCTGCAGCGACACCGCGTCATACCCGGTGATCCCCGTCAGCCAGGTCTCCAACTGGGCGATCAGCGTCCGCAGTCCCACCGCGTCGCCGGCCGGGGCGAACGGGTGCTGGCGGGCGAACTCCGGCCAGGTGACCGACTCCATCTCGGCGGCGGCGTTGAGCTTCATCGTGCAGGAACCGAGCGGAATCATGCTGCGGTCCAAGGCAATGTCCTTGTCCGACAGCGTGCGCAGGTAGCGCATCATCGCGGTTTCGGTCCGGTAGCGGGTGAACGCCGGGTGCGTCAGGAATTCCGACGTGCGGGTGGCGATCGATGCGCCGGTGGGCTCGACCGCGGCCAACCCGAAGGCGTCCAGCACCGCCGCCACATGCGCGTCGGTGGTGGTCTCGTCGCAGGCCACCGAGACGTGGTCGGCGTCGACACGCCACAGGTTGATCCCCTTGGCCTTGGCCGCGGCGATGACCTCGTCAGCGCGGCCGGGCACCCGGGCCAGCACCGTGTCGAAATAGCGCTCGTGCACCAGCGCCTCGCCGAGTGCGGCGCCGATCTTCTCGGCCTGGCCGTGCACACGCCGCGCGATGGCGGCCAAGCCGTCGGCACCGTGGTAGCTGGCGTACATCGCAGCCATCACGGCCAGCAGCACCTGCGCGGTACAGATGTTCGACGTGGCCTTGTCCCGGCGGATGTGCTGTTCGCGGGTTTGCAGCGCCAGCCGGAACGCCGCTGATCCATCGGCGTCCAGGGACACCCCGACCAGCCGGCCGGGCAGCTGGCGGGCATGGCCCGAGTGCACCGCCAGGTAGCCGGCGTGCGGGCCGCCGAAGCCCATCGCCACCCCGAACCGCTGGGCACTGCCGAACGTCACGTCGGCGCCGATCTCGCCGGGCGGGGTGAGCAGCGTGCATGCCAGCAGGTCCGCACCCACCGCCACCAGCGCACCACGCTCATGGGCGGTCTCGATCAGCTCGGACCAATCGGTGATCCGGCCCGAGGCGCCCGGCAACTGCACGATCACCCCGAAGAAGTCGCCGTCGGGAAGTCCTTCCCGCAGGTCGGCGGTGACGATCTCGATGCGCAGCGGCTCGGCCCGCGTAGCCAGCACCGCCGCGGTCTGGGCGAACAGATCGGAGTCGACCAGCAACCGATGCGAGGCGCCCCGCGTCGCGCGGTGCATCAACGTCATCGCTTCGGCGGCGGCGGTGCCCTCGTCGAGCATCGAGGCGTTGGCGATCTCACACCCGGTCAGATCGGCGATCATGGTCTGGAAGTTCAGCAGGGCCTCCAGCCGGCCCTGGCTGATTTCCGGCTGGTAGGGCGTGTACGCGGTGTACCACGCCGGGTTCTGCATGATGTTGCGCAGCAGCACCGGCGGGGTGAGCGTGTCGTAGTAGCCCTGGCCGATCATCGACACCGCGACGGTGCTGGCATCGGCCAGTTCGCGCAGTTCGCCCAGGGCCTGAGCCTCGGTAGCCGGAGCCGGAAGGACGTCGAGCCCCGGCGCGATGCCATCGGCATTCAGCGCGTCGAGGATGCCGGCGGGCACCGCCTTTGCCGCGAGATCCTCCAGCGACCCGACACCGATGGCGGCGAGCATCGTGCTGATCGCGGTGTTGTCGGGGCCGATATGCCGGTCAACAAAGCTGGATTCGGGGTGCTCGGACACGGGAACTCCTGGGCGCTAGACGACTGCGAGACGAATTCGTGTCCTCCCCCTCTGTCGTCTGCCCGGCCCGGGCGCCTGAGAGATTCGGCGCCGCGATGTCTGGGGCGCCTTTCCCCATGGGCGGGTGTTGCCCGACTGGGCGTCACCGCTTTCCAGAGGCATCAATGCCGGCGCGGTCCGGGTGCCTGAGAGGTTGACGGAGAGGTATTGCTCCTTCGGCGTCCGCGGCTGGCTGCCACGGAACTCTCCCGCGCAAGGCTGATGCGGACCCAATACTACCCGCCGAGCCTCGCTCCGCCGACGTCGAAGCCCGCTACCGCGCGCAGATTGGCCGCGCCGAACAGGTGAAAGACGCCGGGCGCCGGGTCAGCGAAGTGAATGGCTAAGACCGGATCGGATAAAAGCCGCGTGCCCCAACGGGTTTCGTTGGCTGCGAAGCCGCAGGAAGCCCTGGGAAGCCCTAGCCGGTCTTGCGGTCGCGGAACTTGCGGCGGCTGGCCAGCTCGTCTTCGGGCGCGGCGATCGACTCGCCGCCGTCGGCGCGCTCCCCGGGGAAGTCGGAGATCACGCCGGTCAACTCACGCATCGCGCCCGACACCGCGATGCCGAACACGCCCTGGCCGCCCTGCAGCAGGTCGACGACCTCTTCGGCCGAGGTGCATTCGTACACGGTGGTGCCGTCGGAGAACAGCGTGATGTTGGCCAGATCCTGGACACCGCGCTCACGAAGGTGATCCACGGCGATCCGGATGTTCTGCAGCGAGATACCGGTGTCCAAGAGTCGCTTCACGATCTTGAGCACCAGGACGTCTTTGAACGAGTACAGCCGCTGGCTGCCGGAGCCGGCCGCGCCCCGGATCGAAGGCACCACCAGCGAGGTCCGGGCCCAGTAGTCGAGCTGACGGTAGGTGATGCCGGCGATCTGGCAGGCGCTGGGGCCGCGGTAACCGACAAGCTCGTCCGGGACGGAGTCGTCGGGGAACAGTCCGCCCTGTACGGGTTGGCCGGCACTGGATGGGGCCGCAGGGACGTCACGGTCACCCTGGTCGGACTGACCCATGTAGTCCAGCTGATCCTGCCCCGGTTGGTCGCCCACGCTGCTTCCTCTCGCCGATCGCGCTCGTTGCCACTGGCTGGCCGGTGGCCGCGTTTGCTCTTGCCCGAGTTGGTCGTGAGCATACGCCGTCCGACGAGCTGCCGTGCAGTTGTTCCCGCCGTGGCTCAAGTATGGGGGCCCGGTTTTGCGCGTGTTGCTTTCGTTCGGGCGTGTCGCGCTGACCGCGAGAGATGAAACGGATCTGTGACGAGGCTGAGTCCGCCGCGCCGAGTCAGGTTGCTTTGAAATCGTCGGGCGACACGCTATCGAGGAATTCCTTGAACTTCTCCACCTCGTCTTCGCGCACCGCGCCGGCGGTCTCGTCGTCGGTCTCGTCGGGGATCAGCAGGCCCGCTTCGGCCAGCACCGCTTCCTCGACATAGATCGGCACCCCCACCCGCAAGGCGATGGCCACCGAGTCCGACGGGCGCGCCGACACCGTGATGTCGCGGTCGAAGATCAGGTCGGCGTAGAACGTGCCCTCCTGCAGATCGACGATTCGGACCTCCTTGAGCGAATGCCCGAGTGCGCCGATCAGGTCACGGATCAAGTCGTGGGTCAGGGGCCTGGCCGGCTCCACGCCCTGCTGCTCCAGGGCGATGGCGGCGGCTTCGGCCTGCCCGATCCAGATCGGGAGATATCGATCACCGTCGGCTTCACGCAGGAGCAGCACCGGCTGGTTCTGCGGCTGCTCGACGCGGATGCCGACCACGCGTACTTCACCCATCTCCAGTCAGCCCTCCGCGTTCGCTGCGTCCCAAAGTCCTTGTCGTCCCAGTATGACTCGCTGCGAAACCCTCGGTCGGACAACCGTATGCCGCGCAACTAGCCGCCGAGGCGAAGTCTAGTCCTCAGCCGTGCAGTACGTCGTGTACCGACGACTTGAGCAGCGCGGTGTGCAGTGCGATCGCCAGCGCCGCGACCTCGCGGGCCAAGTCGTCGGCCCGGTCACGTGCGCCGGCCTTGCCGCCCTTGACCAGCGGACCGGCGATCTGGGCGATCAGGTCGGATTGCCGGTCGGCCGCCGAGCGGAAAGCACGCAGGTGCCGCGGCTCGACGCCGTAGTCGGCCAGCCCCCGCGCGCACTGGACGATCACCACCGCGTGCTCGTCGAACAGCCCACCGGGCCCGGCGGTGATCACGCCCGATCGCACCAACGCCGTCACCAGGACGTCGTCGCCGCCCGAGCGCGCCAGCAGATCCTCCCGGCTCAGCCGCACCTGCCGGGGCGGCGCAGGCAGCGCCGTCCCGTTATGGGCGGTGTCACCGCCGGCCGAGACCAGCCGCGGCGTGGGATACGGCGACTCCGGTGAGGGCAGCGCGCCGTCCGGTTCGGCATCCAGCCGCGCCTTGATCACCTTCAGCGGCAGGTACTGGTCGCGTTGCGCGGTCAGCACGTAACGCAGCCGAGCGCAGTCGTACGCGCTGAATCGGCGGTAGCCCGACGCCGCCCGCTGCGGCATGACCAGCCCCTCGGTCTCCAGGAAGCGAATTTTGGAGACCGTGACGTCGGGAAAATCCGGCCGAAGCAGATCCAGCACCGCTCCGATTGACATCCCGGCCAGTTCAGGGCTGTCAGGCGCGGTCATTAGCTGCCCGGCCCGGCCTCTGCCTCACCCGTCTTCGGGCCGGTCAGGAACACCAGACGGAACTTGCCTACCTGGACCTCGTCGCCATTGACCAGGACCGCCGAATCGACCGGCTCCCGGTTCACGTAGGTCCCGTTCAGGCTGCCCACGTCGACGACCTGAAACTCGTTGCCTTCCAGCCGGAACTCGGCGTGACGACGACTCACCGTGACGTCATCGAGGAAGATGTCGCTGTCGGGGTGCCGACCAGCAGCGGTGACCGGTTGGTCGAGCAGGAACCGCGATCCGGCGTTGGGACCGCGCTTGACGACCAGCAGCGCCGAACCCAGGGGCAGCCCCTCCACGCCTGAGGTCAGGCTCTCGCCGCCCGCCTGCGCGGGAGCGTCGAGTTCGTTGAGGAAGTCGGCGCGGAAAACCGATGTGGTTTCCACGGTGACCTCGTCGCCTGCCTGGTCTTGCCCCGTCGCCGGGTCCTTCTCCGTCACCCGCTACTCCTCACTGGCCGCTGTTTTGCTACCTGGTCGCGCCTGCCGGACATGTGTTGCGCCCAACCCTGAATCGTTGAGTCGACCGTACCGCGCAGCGGTCCGTCATGTCCCCCGCACCGCGGGATCGTGTCGCCGGACACCCGGCGCGTCCCGGCAGGCAGGCTAACAATCGTCATTCCGACAACGTCGCCCGGTAGGCGTCGGCGGTCAACAGACCCGACAGACTCTGGTCCAGAGCCGCCGAATCCGCGTTGGCCACCTGAAGTTCCAGCAGCCAGCCGGCACCGTACGGGTCGGAGTTCACCAACTGCGGGTTCGCGTCCAGGTCGGCGTTGACCGCGCTCACCGACGCGGTGATGGGCGCGTAGAGGTCGGAGACGGACTTGGTCGACTCCACCTCGCCGAAGGCCTCGCCCGCGGTGACCCCGGTGCCCGCAGCGGGCAGTTGGACGAAGACCACGTCGCCCAGCGCCGCCTGCGCGAAGTCGGTGATACCCACCCGGACAGTGTCCGGGCCGGTGCGGCGAACCCACTCGTGCTCAGCGGTGTAGTACAGGTCGGATGGAACGTCGCTCACGGTGATCGTGCTCCTTGCGCTGTCGGGCTCACTTGACTGGCTGAGCGTATTGGCGTGGTTTCGGTTGCCGCAACACGGTCACCTCCACGCGGTCGGCCTGTTGCACCGCCATGGCGCCGCCGAGGCGTTTGACGCTGTCGACCGCCCCGCCGGGAATGTTCATCGCGGCCGCCAGAGTCGGGGGATCCCCAATCGCCAGAACCGAATACGGAGGCGTCAGCGCGGTGCCATCGAACTCCAGCGCGCCGGGCGTGCCGGCGACCCACGAGTCCACGCCGATGCGCACCGCCTTCGTGCCATCGCGGACTTCCATCGCCTCGGCGCCGGCCGCCCGCAGCTCGTTGATCACGTCGAG
This sequence comes from Mycobacterium sp. SMC-15, assembly GCF_045310925.1. Taxonomy (NCBI): domain Bacteria; kingdom Bacillati; phylum Actinomycetota; class Actinomycetes; order Mycobacteriales; family Mycobacteriaceae; genus Mycobacterium; species Mycobacterium sp. SMC-15. The sequence continues at coordinate 289,164 of NZ_JBJIAJ010000003.1, forward strand.
CATCGTCTCGGGTGCGACACCGCGGGCCGGATCCTCGACGGTGACCACCACGCCGGGGCCGACCGCACCCACGGTGCCGATCATGATCGCCAGGGCGGCGAGCCGCGCTTGGGCGTTCTCGATAGCGGCCTGGTCACTGCTGCCGGACTCCTGCAGTGCATTGAGCGTCTGCTGCAGTTCGGCGACTTCGGTGCCCAGCGTGGCCTCGCGTTGACGCAGTGAGTCCAGCAACACCAGCAGGTCGGCGGGCCGAGCCGTCTCCAGTGCGTCCTGGGAATCGTTCTGGCGAACCTGGGTGACAATCGCCACGCCCAACAACAGGCACAGCAGCATCCCCAGCACGCTGAACAACGGCCCGGAGCGGCCCCGCGGCGGCGGCACGCCGTCCTGCGGTGACGGCTGCGGCCGCTCGTGGCGGCCGTGCGACGCCGGGTCGGTGCTGCTCATGGGAGTCAGGCCCCGAACAGTCGTCGCCGCAGTGCCGCCGCGTTGCCGAAGATGCGGATGCCCAGCACCACGATGATCGCGGTCGAGAGCTGTGTGCCGACCCCCAGCTGGTCGCCGAGGTAGACCAGCAGTGCGGCCACCAGAACGTTGAACACGAACGACACGACGAACACCTTCGCGTCGAAGATCCGCTCCAGGTAGGCACGCAGGCCACCGAACACGGCGTCCAGCGCCGCCACCACGGCGATCGGCAGATAGGGCTGAACCACCTCCGGCACGCTGGGATGAAACACCAGCCCCAGCACTATCCCGGCGATCAGCGCGGCGATACCGATCATTGCGAAACCACTCCAGCCTCCCGAACCGGACCCGTGCGGGCCGCAGCGGCAGCGCCGCGGCCCGCAGCGCAAGCTTGCGTCACGATGCCCCTATCTGTTTGGCAAACCGGACATCTCGCACCGAACCAGCCGGCAGCGTGATGTCGGCCGAGCCGCGGCCGTCGACGCGCACCACCACCCCGTAGGAGGCCTCCAGCAGCCGCAGCCGGTAAAGCCCCGGGCTGCGGTCGAAGGCATCGCGCAGCTGCTGTGGCGGCCCGATGGCCTGCAGCGCATAGGGACTGCTGATCGGCTTGTTGTCGACCAGGATGGCGCCACCGGCCTGCCGGATCGTGACGTTGGGGCCGATGCGGACGTCGCCGACGGCGATCGCCTCGGCCCCGCTGGCCCACAGCGAGTTGACCACCAGCTGCAGGTCGCGGTCCAAGATGATCTGCTGGCTGCCCGACACCCGTTGTTTGGACGCATCGGAGAGATTTCGCCCGGCGCCCGGATCGGTCACCGTGACGGTGACCCCGGGGCCGGCCACCCGGGTGCTGGCAGCCTCCAGGCTGAGCGCATCCAGGCCGGCCAGCACCCGCTGCCCCTGGGCGTCGTCGGCCAGCCGGTGCCGGCGCAGGTCGTCGACGCGGTTGGCGTACGTGTCACGTTTGTCAGCCAGCTTGCCGGTCACGGCTTCGGCCGATCGGACGTTCGTCGCCAGCACCTGTTGGGCGTCGTGCACCCCGGGCGCCACCGACCGCGCCTGCGCCACCGCCACGGCGAACACCGTCGCCACCAGCAGCGCCGCCACCGCCTCCCAGGCCCATCCCGCGACCCGGGTGGTGGCCGCGGGGGGCGCGGTCCGGCGTGCACGCCGGGCGGCCGCGGCGGCATAGCCCGGGTCGAGATGTTCGGAAAGCAGCGAACGCAGCAGCGACGGCACCGCGAACTTCCGTGGCCGGCCGGCCTGGTGGGCACCCGCACCCTGGGAGTCGTATCCGCTCAGCGCGAAGAACGGTTCAGCCACCGGTCACCTTCGGCATCGTGCGGACCACCAGGGTCACGTGGATCAGATACAGCACGAACGCCCACAGGTACATACCCAAGCCCCAGAGCAGGAAACCCCAGCCGGCCGAGAGCACCACCCGGCTCCACAGCTGGTCCCACTGCCCCAGCAGGATCAACGGAAACGCCGACATCAGCGCGAAGGTGCCCGCCTTGCCGATATAGGTCACCGGCAGCGCGGTCAGGCCCCGGCTACGCAGTGCAGGCAGCGTCGCGGCCAGCAGCAGGTCCCGGGCCAACAGCGTTGCGATGATCGCCCAGGGCACCAGTCCGCGCATCCCGAAGGCGACCGGAATGGTGATCATGTAGAGCCGGTCGATCGCCGGATCGAGCAGGGCGCCAAGCCTCGAATACTGGTTGAACAGCCGAGCCACTTTGCCGTCGGCCCAGTCCGAGGCGCCGCTGAGCATCAGAATCGCCACCGCCGGCCCGTCCGCCCGCGCGACCAGCAGCAGGTACAGAAAGACGCCGATCAGCCCGAGACGGGCCAGGCTGATGACGTTGGGCACCGTAAGCACCCGGTCTTGGACGCGGTCGGAGCCGGACCCGGCAGACATTCCGACCCCCTAGCGGAAGATCCCGGGCAGGCTCAGTGCGTCCATGCTGTCGTCACTCAGCGGGTTGTCCCGGACCATGTAGGTCCACGTCGAGGTGGGCCGCGCCAGCTTCGACAGGTCGATACCCGGCTCGGACTCGATCGAATCCGAGGTCTCCAGCGTCTGTTGGGAGGCCTCGATGGCGTCGGCGGCCAGCGAGGCGAACGCGTCGAGTGCCAACCGGTGGAATTCGTCGAGCGGGTTCTGCCGGCCCAGCGCACGCAGGTGGATGCTCTCCCTGATGTCGGCCAGGTACGCGAGGTGGTCGGCCCAGCCGCGGTCCAGGTGATAGAGCATGATCAGCCGGCAGATCTTCTCCAGCTTGGCTTCGCCGTCTTCCCCGTTCTGCCCCAGCTGCGCCTTCAACTCGGCGTAGCGCTTCGGGGTGAGCTCGGCCAGCTCCTCGCGAGCGGCCGGGGTGGACAGCAGCGTGTTGCGCCGCTCCACGATGATGGTGCGCTGCTGGGCGATCAGCTGGTTGTACCGCCAGGTGTTGGCGTGGATGTCGAGCAGCTTGCCCTCGGCGATGCGCTGCGCGTGGTCGAGCAACCCGGAGGCCTTGGGACTGAGGATCCGCGCGTCGTCGTCGGTCTCGGTCGGGAGCTTGTTGGCTTCCAGGTTGGTCGCGGCGACCTCGTCTTCCCAGCTGGAGAAGAACACCGACGACCCCGGGTCCCCCTGACGGCCGGCCCGGCCCCGCAGCTGATTGTCGAGGCGCTGGGTGTGCTGTCGGCCGGTACCGATCACGTGCAGCCCGCCCAGTTCGACGATCGCGTCGTGGTCGGCCTCTTCGGACCCGCCCAGGCGGATGTCGGTGCCGCGGCCGGCCATCTGGGTGGAGACGGTGACCACCCCGAGCTTGCCGGCCTCGGCGATCACCGTGGCCTCTTCGGCGTCGTTCTTGGCGTTGAGGACCACCGCCGGAACACCGCGCTTGCGCAGCCGCTCGTGCAGTTCCTCGGACTCGGCGACGTCGTGGGTGCCGACCAGCACCGGCTGTCCGGTGGCGTGCACCTCGACGATGTGGGCCACGATCGCGTCGTTCTTGGCCGCGGCGGTGATGTAGACCCGGTCCGCCTCGTCCTCGCGGATGTTGGGCATGTTCGGCGGGATCGGCGAGACCCCCAGCTGATAGAACTGCCGCAACTGTTCACCGGCCGCCAACGCAGTACCGGTCATGCCGCACACGGTCGGATACCGGTTGACCAGCGCCTGCACCGTGATGGTGTCGAGCACCTCACCGGTCTCGGTGGTCTCGATGCCTTCCTTGGCCTCCACCGCGGCCTGCAGGCCGTCCGGCCAGCGCTGCAGGGCGGCGATCCGGCCGCGCGAGGCATTGATCAACTGCACTTTGCCGTCGCGGACGATGTAGTGCACGTCGCGCTGCAACAGCACGTGTGCGTGCAGAGCGACATTGACCTCGGTCAGCGTGGAGACCACGTGCTCCTCGGAGTACAGGTCGATGCCACCGAGCGCCTTCTCGACTTTATTCGCCCCCACCTCGGTGAGGTGGATGTTGCGCCGGTCCTCGTCGGAGTCGTAGTCCACTCCGGGCTTGAGTCGTCCGACCAGCTCGACGATCTCCATCCGGGGCGTCTCCCGGTGGGTGGTGCCGGCCAGCACCAGCGGCACCAGCGCCTCGTCGACCAACACCGAGTCGGCCTCGTCGATCAGCGCCACGTCGGGGTTGGGCGAGACCAGGTCGTCGACATCGGTGACCAGCTGATCCCGCAGCACGTCGAAACCGATCTCGTTGATCGACGCGTAGGTGACGTCGCACTGGTAGGCCGCACGGCGCTCGGCTGCCGTGGAGTCTTCGGTGATCCACCCGACGGTGACCCCGAGAGCCTCCAGCAGGGGGCCCATCCACTCGGCGTCGCGGCGGGCCAGGTAGTCGTTGATGGTGACCACGTGCACGTGCCGGCCACCGATGGCGTAGCCGGCGGCGGCGATCGCGCCGGAGAGCGTCTTGCCCTCACCGGTGGCCATCTCGACCACATCGCCGGCCAGCATCCGCAGCGCGCCCTGCAGCTGAACATCGAACGGGCGCTGCCCGATGCTGCGCTCGGCGGCCTCGCGGGCGATTGCCAAGAACTGCGGGATGTCCGAGGCGTCGGCCAGCTCCTTGAGTTTGAGCAGTTGCGCGGCTTTGCGCAGCTGCTCATCGTCGAGCCCGGCCGCCTTCTTGGCGTACTCGCCGGCGGCCGTGACCTCGGCCATCGAACGACTCTGGTTCTTCTCGGTGCTGGCGCCCAGCAATTTCCAGAATTTCCCGCTGAGCCGACCCGATTTGGTTCGCGTTGCGGAGACAGTCTTGGAGGTGTTAGCCACAGCACAACGGTACGCGGTGGCCACCGCCTGCAAGCCGGGGGCACCATCGCGTCGGCGGGGTGACGGGCAAGGCTTATCCGGCGCGACGCCGCACTGCTGCGGTAGGTTTCGCACGGGATTTCTCGATTCGGATACCGGCCGCGACGCGATTGTGGCGATAACGAACGGCAAGGAGACATCGGCAGTGGACTCGAAGCTGTTCAACCCATCCATCGACTGGGCGCACGCGCTGCCCGATTCCCTGGTGTGGATCGCCCTGGCCTGGACCATCAGCGCCGTCAGCGTGCTCGCTGTGGCCGCCCTGCTGCGGGTCAGCACCCGATGGGGACGCCAGTTCTGGGAGATCAGCGGCGCCTACTTCACCGGGCGGGAGAGCCTCCGCGTCTGGCTGATGCTGGGCGTGCTGCTGCTGTCGGTGATCACCGCCGTCCGGCTCAACGTGTTGTTCAGCTTCCAGGGCAACGACATGTACTCGTCGCTGCAGACCGCCTTCCAGGGCGCCGCCGGGGGCGACGAGGCCATCAAGCAGTCGGGCGTACACGGATTCTGGATGTCGATCGGCATCTTCAGCGTGATGGCCGTGCTGCACGTGGCACGGGTGATGCTCGACATCTATCTGACCCAGCACTTCATGGTGAACTGGCGCAGCTGGCTCACCGAGCGACTGACCGGGGACTGGTTGGACGGGCGGGCCTACTACCGGGCCCACTTCGTCAAGACACCGCTCGACCCGGCCGTCGGCGAAGCTATCGAAGGCGCGATCGACAACCCGGACCAGCGCATTCAGCAGGACATCGACATCTTCACCGCGGGCAACGGCGCCAACGTCAACGCACCGGCCAACGGCACCGGCAGCACGCTGTTGTTCGGCGCCGTGCAGTCCATGGTCACGGTGGTGTCGTTCACCGCCATCCTGTGGAACCTGTCGGGCACGCTGACCGTGTTCGGGTTCGACATTCCGCGGGCGATGTTCTTGATCGTGCTGGTCTACGTGGCCATCGCGACCGTCGTCGCGTTCTGGATCGGCCGTCCCCTGATCCGGTTGAGCTTCCGCAATGAGCTCACCAACGCCGCCTTCCGGTACGCGCTGGTGCGCGTGCGCGACGCCGCCGAATCGGTGGCGTTCTACCGGGGCGAGCTGGCCGAGCGGGTCCAGCTGCGGACGCGGTTCCGCGCGATCATCGCCAACTATCTGAAGTTCGTGAACCGGACCATCGGGTTCTCCGGCTGGAACCTGTCGGTCAGCCAGGCGATCGTGCCGCTGCCCTGGGTGATCCAGGCGCCACGGCTGTTCTCCGGGCAGATCATGTTCGGCGGGGTGGCGCAGACCGCCTCGGCGTTCGGCAACATCTCTGACTCACTGTCGTTCTTCCGCAACGCCTACGACAACTTCGCCGGCTACCGGGCCTCGATCATTCGTCTGCACGGGCTGGTGGAAGCCAACCGCGAGGCCCGGGACCTTCCCGAGCTGCTGGTCAAGCCCAGCCCGGACGGCACGGTGGCCCTCGAGGGTGTCGAGGTGCGCAACCCCGAGGGTGTCCCGCTGATCGAAGCGCTCGACGTGCAGCTGGGCATCGGTGACGCCCTGATGATCGCCGGACCGTCGGGCAGCGGCAAGACGACGCTGCTGCGCAGCCTGGCCCAGTTGTGGCCGTACGCGTCGGGAACCCTGCGGCGCCCCGATGCGGTCAACGCCACCATGTTCATCTCGCAGCTGCCCTACATCCCGCTGGGCGACCTGCGCGCGGTGGTTTCCTACCCGCTGTCGGTCGGCGAGGTCTCCGACGCCGAGATCACCGAGGCGTTGGTCAAGGTGTCACTGCCGAATCTTCTCGACCGGCTCGACGACGTCGAGGACTGGGCCAAGGTGCTCTCACCCGGTGAGCAGCAGCGCGTGGCATTCGCCCGAATCCTGTTGACCCAGCCCAAGGCCGCGTTCCTCGACGAGTCGACATCGGCCCTCGACGAGGGGCTGGAGCTGACGCTGTATCGGTTGCTGCGCTCCGAGCTGCCCGACACCATCCTGGTCAGCGTGAGCCACCGCCACACGGTCCGCCAGCACCACAAGCACGTGCTGGAGCTGCTCGGCCAGGGCCGCTGGGACCTCAGTCCGGTCTAGCCGCCGCCTCCCCCTTCGCCGAACGTGAAGCCACCTTCACGCTCGACGGGGGTAGGGACGCTGGGCGCGTAGGGCGGGGCGCTAGCGGGTTGCCGCGTGCTCCCCGGCGCGGCGGCCGAAGAACGAGCCCTCCCCCAATTGGGTTCCACTGGCATAGCCCTTGCCGTCCTGGGCAATGTTGGCCGCACAGGCCCCGGCGGCGTAGAGGCCCGGGATCGGCTGGCCGTCGCTGCGCAACACTTCGCCGTCCACCGAGGTCGCCAGCCCGCCGATGGTGAAGCCGGCGTAGATCGCCTTGCCCAGCGACAGGTCGAACGCACCCCACGGTCCGGTGTCCTGCGGAGCCAGGAACGGCGGCTGCTTGTGGAAGTCCGGGTCCTGTCCCTGCGCCGCGTGGGTGTTGTAACGGTCCAGGGTGGCCACCAGGTTTCCTTCCGGAATGCCTAGTGCGGCTTCCATTTCCGGCACCGTCTCCCACCCGTCGATCAGGGGAACCAAGGGCACCTGCGGCTTGCGCATGTGGGACTCGTCGACGATCAGGAACGCCGCGCTGTCGGGCTGGTCCATGACGAACCCCGAGGTGCGTGAGTGGTAGGAGTCCTCGGCGACGAAGCGCTTGCCCTCTTTATTGACGATGATCCCGGTGAGCAGGATCGAGGGCGGGTAGACCGGCGCGGTGATGAATATCTGGTCCATGTGCTTGGTGGCGCCGCCCGCCGACATCCCCATCCGGATGCCCAGGCCGTCGTCGTAGGTGTTGCCCAGCACGAACGGCTTCTCCGCCAGCTTCGGCGTGTACTGGGCGACCATCTCCGGATTCATCACGAAGCCACCGGCGGCGATCACCACCGACTTCGCCTTGATGACACCGCTTTCGGTGAAGTGCTTCCACGTGACACCCACGATGGCGCCGGCGGCGTCGGTGACCAGACCGGTGGCACCGGTTTCGTAGCGGATCGTCACGCCGAGGCTGTCGGCCCGCTTGAGCAGCAGATCGATCGCCATCTTGGCGCCCTGGGTGTCACCGGGCACCGGGACCTTGTGCCCACGCGGGGCCGGAACGGCCTCGTTCAGAAACGGCCACACCTTCTCGTTGCCGGTGAACATCAGCCCCTCGGTGTTGGGCTGGATCACGGCCTTCTCCGGGTAGTAGCTGCGCTCGAACGCAATGCCCAGGTCTTCAAGCCAGTTGAAGTGCTCGACGCTGCCGTCGCAATAGGCCCGGATCTTGTCGTGCTCGGGTTCGCGCGACACCGCGACGAGGTACTTGTACATCTCGTCGGCAGAGTCGGCATGCCCGGTGGCCTGCTGGACCGCGGTGCCCCCGCCGAGGTAGAAGTGACCGCCGGCCATGGCGGTCGTGCCGCCGGCCTCGGCGGCCCGCTCCAGCACCAGCACCCGGGCCCCGGCTGCCGCCGCGGTGACGGCCGCGCAGCCGCCACCGATGCCGAAGCCGATCACCACGACGTCGAACTCGTCGGACCACTCCGAAACCGTTTCGGCACTGGTGATGTCCGGGATCTGGGTGCTCATTGCCGCCACTCCTCTTCGTCGCCGGCGCTCGTCATCGGCGCCGCTGCGGTGTTCACCGCTGCTCCTGTTTGATGTAGTCGAAGACCGCTCGGATCTCGGCTGGGATGTAGGCGATCTCCAGGTAGGGGATGCCGGCGTCCGGAGCTGAGACGTACGCGAATTGCATGCCTCCGGGCATCACGCCCCGGGCAACGACCTGGGCGCCCTGCTCGGCGGCGTCGTTCAGCATAACTTCGAAGGTCGCGGGGTCCTCGGCCTCGATGCAGACGTGGTGCAGGCCCGGCCCGCGGTCACGGAGGAAGTCGTCGTAGAGGCTGCGCCCGCGCACCGGTGCGATCAGCTCCAATTGCATGTCTCCGGCATAGCTCAACGCGATGTCGGCGACGAAATCGGCCGGCTCACCCAGGTAGCTGCAGGTGTCCGGGGCGAAGTGCACCCCCGGCATACGGACCCATTTCCGCACGCCCAGCAGCGCGGTCAGCATCGATGCCGTGGCATCGAGATCACCTGTGACCCAGGCGATCTGGATGGGCGGGCGCGGCGTAGGCGTCACGACAGCGGGGTCGGCACGCCGACGTCTTCGCGGACCTGCTGGGAGATCGCCGGCCACGACACCGCGGCGGGGTAGTCGCCCCACATGCTGTTGAACAGTCCGACAATCCGGGCCGAGCCACCGTCGCGCAGCGCATACACCGGACCGCCGGAGTCGCCCTGCTGACTGCGAACACTGCGACTCATGGTGAACCAGCCGTTGTTGATCCGCTCGACGGTGCCGCAGGTTTCTCCGGTGACAATGCCGAAGTGGCAGACCGGCTCGCCGGGCTCAAGGCTGTCGTCCGGGCCGGCCTGCAGGTGCCGACCATCCGGCAGGACATCGTTGACATCGACGTCGTCGGCCAACTCGATCGCCTCGTAATCGGCGATCACCTGGTCGGTGTTGACCGTCGAACCATTGGGCGTGTTGTCACGAAAGGTCGCCAACCGACCGATCACCGTGCCGCCCCGGTCGGTGACGATTCCGCTCCCCCGACAATGACCGGCGGTGAAGGCCACCCGCAGCAGCGGGTCGACGTAGCCGAGAGTGCAGACATGGGTGTCCTGGCGGATCTCCATCCCCGGGAACACCAGCACTCGATCGGCTCGGGCCGTGGCGACGGTCGGGCCGGCGGCAGCCGCGCCGACCCCCAACAGCACCGCCAGCACCCGCGCAACGAGCCTGCGCAACCGTCGACTCCTATCGTTGAGGGCCGGGTTTCGGTCCGGCCGGACCATGCCACCATGGCGCAGCGCGGCGGCCCGGCCCCTGGGGATCCGGGCCGCCGCGGCGGCGTTGCGCGGCGATCAGGGGATCGTCAGCTCCTGACCGGGGTGGATCAGGTCGGGGTTGGCGATGCCGCTGGCCTCGGCGATCTGCGGGTACTTGTTGCCGTCACCGTAGAACCGCTCGGCGATGGCGAACAGGGTGTCACCGGCGACCACGGTGTACGTGCGCGCCGCGGGTGCTGCCTCCTCCACGGGAGCCGGAGCCTCTTCGGCCTTGGGCTCCTCGGGCGGCGGGGCGTCGGTCTCGGTCTTGGTGGACCAGGCCGCGCCGTCGGCGGCGTAGAGCACCACGTTGCGGTCGTCCTGCAGGACCAGCTTGACGTCCTTCTTGCCCTTGGTGTCGGTGTGCCAGATCGGCTTGTCGGCGGTGTACAGCACAAAGTTGCCGTCCGTCTGCACCTCGGCACGCACCACGTCGTTGCCATTGGTGCCCGATGACCAGATGGCTTTGCCTCGCGCCGCCAACACCAGGTTGCCGTCCTCCTGCAGCGTCAGGGTGTAGGCCCCGTTGTTGGAGGTCAGCGACTCGCCCTTGACGAGTTTCTTTCCTGCAGTGAGCGTGTCTCCCAAGCTCTGTGCCACGTTGTCCCCTTCTCATCGGCACGCCGCGACCTGAATCGTCGGGCGTTGTCGCTCGGATGCGACGTTAGTCAGCCTAGGCGAACACCCGCCGGAGTGCCCCGCATTACGTCAGCGCGGTCTCGGTACCGGAGCTCCGGCCGGTTCCGCGGCCATGGGCTGCCAGCCGGGCGGCCCGAAGATGTAGCCCAGCCGGTCGCGCCACCGGGTCGCGCCGCGTACATCGGCGACGATCGAGGCGTACTCGTGGAATTGCAGGGTCACGATGTTGAAGGTGTCGACCGGCTTGGTCAGCCCATAGTGCGGTCGAAACCGCTCGGGAGCGAAGCTGCGAAACATCCGATCCCAGATGATGAGGATTCCGCCGTAGTTCTTGTCCAGGTACTCGGGGTCCATGCCGTGGTGCACCCGGTGGTGCGACGGAGTGTTGAAGACGAACTCGACTGCCCGCGGCAGTTTGTCGATTCGCTCGGTGTGCACCCAGAACTGGTAGACCAGGCTCACCGAAAAGCTGGCGAACACCATCCACGGAGGAATGCCCAACAGTGGCAAGGGAATCCACATCAAGATCTCGCCACTGTTGTTCCACTTCTGGCGTAGCGCGGTGGCGAAGTTGAAGTAGCGGCTGGAGTGGTGCGCCTGGTGCGTCGCCCAGATCAACCGGATCCGATGCGCGATGCGGTGGTAGCTGTAGTAGAGCAGGTCCACACCGACCAGTGCGATCACCCAGGTGTACCAGCGCGCGGGCGACAGATGCCACGGCGCCACATACGTGTAGATCGCCGCGTAGCCGAGCAGCGCGACGAACTTCCACGCCGCGGTGGTGGCCATGGACACCAGGCCCATCGAGATGCTCGCCCAGGCGTCCTCGGTGCGATAGGCACCGGCGGGCACACCCTGTGAGTCGAACTGCTCGAGCTTGCGCGCGGCGAACCATTCCAGGCTCAGCAGCAGGAGGAAAAAAGGCACGGCGAATATAACCGGGTCACGCATCGGCCCGGGCAACGCCGACCACACACCCGCGATCGCATCCACCGCCTGCTACCTCCGGATCACCAGCCTAGCGATGCCGGACTCGGCGGCACCCCCGATCAGTCCGATGACAACGACGACTGGTCCTCGGCGTGCCACTGCACCGCGTAGACGCCCGGCTGCAGAGACAGTTCGCCGACCAGTCGCTCAAGCCGGTCCGGCGCCCGGCTGTCCGACAGCATGGACGCGGTGAGGGCAATGTTGTCCTCGCCGGCGCGGACGGTGTGAATCCCCCGCAGAATCAGGTCGTTACTGGCGGTATGTTGCACGATCTGGGCGCGCAGGTACTTCTCGGACTTCGGCCGGCAGATCACCTGCACCTCATACGGCGACTGCGGTTCGTCTTCCTCCACGTGCTGATCACGGTCGATGAGCCGACCCAGCGGCCTCAGCAACACGTGGGTACCGACGATCGCGCCGGTCCCGATCACCGCGAACAGCAGGTTCCCCGCTGCAGCCAGCACACCGACCGCAGCCGAGCACCACAGCGTGGCCGCGGTGTTCAAGCCGCGAACGTTGAATCCTTCACGCAGGATGACCCCGCCACCGAGGAAACCCACCCCGGACACCACATACGATGCGACGCGGGTGGAGCTGGTGTCATCCGCAGCGATCGAGTACAGCACGAACAGCGTTGCGCCGGCGGCCACCAGCGCATTGGTACGCAGCCCCGCCATCCGCGCGCGCCACTGTCTTTCCAGCCCGATCAGCGCACCGCAGCCCAACCCGACAGCCAGTCGCAACGTGAACTCGGCGACGGTCAGCGTCTGCATGGACTTCAGCCTCCCACAGTCACCCGGCGACCACCGGCCGAGCCATGACCGTGGGCTTGAAGCCGTACCGCGGGGCGGCGAAACCGTAGTTGCGGCCCTGTCCGGCGCCCGCCAGCGGCACACCGGGCATACCGGCGGCGCCGGCCTCCGGTGCGTGCGCGGCGACCGTCCAGCCGGTGGCCGCGACCGAGGTACCCGGAGCTGCGGTAGCCGGTACGGCGGCAGCCCACGTCTGCGGAACCGACAGTGCACCGACTGATGCGGCGTGGCCCATGCTCGCCGAGGCGGTGCCCAGACCACCCAACCCGTGCATTCCGTTGCCCAATCCAGCGCCCAGCCCGCCGAGCATCGGCGTGAACGGGTCGATGGCACCCAAGCCCAGCGGGTCACCGGCGGCGATGGCAGCACCACGCACCACCGCCATGTCGGCAGCGAAGCTGGAGATCCCGGCCGCGGCCATCGGACTGAACGAGCTGCTCATGAGGTTGGTGGCGCCGTTCGCCACATCGCCAGGCTCCACACCCAAGAAGCTGGCGAGCCAGTCGATCAATGAAGCAGGCGCCGACGGCTGGGTGGGCGACGCGAGGCTCTGCAGTGTGTTCGGCGTGTTCGCAAGCGCCTGGGATGCTGCGGATTGCGCATTCGACGTGGCGGCCGTACCGGCGGCCTGGCTGACCGCGCCCTGCTGCGCGCCCTGCGCCGACGGATCGGCGACCTCACGCGGCGAGGTGAACGGCGTGACCTTGGTGGCTGCCGCCGACGACGCCGCGTAGCCGTACATCGCAGCGGCGTCCTGGGCCCACATCTGGCCGTACTGCGCCTCGGTGGCCGCAATCGCCGCGGCGTTCTGGCCGAGGAAGTTGGTGGCCACCAGTGCCGCGAGCTGGGACCGGTTGGCGACGATCAGCGGCGGTGCAACCGTCATCGCGTATGCCGCGTCGAACGCCGCGGCCGCCGCCTTGGCCTGCATGGCCGCCTGCTCTACCTTGGCGGCGGTGGCGCCCATCCACACCGCATAAGGTGCGGCCGCAGCGGCCATCGCGTTGGACGCCGGCCCCATCCAGCCTTCGCTGACGAGTCCGTTGATGACGCCCTGGTAGGCGGCCTCGGCCGAGCTGAGCTCGGCGGCCATCTTGTCCCAGGCGCCGGCGGCGACCATCATCGGTCCCGAACCGGGCCCGGTGTAGATACGCGCTGAGTTGATTTCCGGCGGGAATGCTCCGAAGTCCATGGTATTGCTCCCTTTTGATGGTTTTCGCCGTGAATTGCTGGTCTTTGGGTGGGTTGTGCAGGCACGCTCGATGCCCGATATGCGTTGCAGCCGTAATTCAGACGGCCGGAGAAATCGGGACAGCGGTCATAGCGACATGCCGGAGCCAGTCATGCCGAACCGCTCACCTGCTCGACGAAAAGATCGAGCTACCAAGCAATTTCAGGGCATGCCGAAGCCTGGCGCCTTCCGCTTCGGAAAGGTACGCCAGTCGACGAGTTCAGCGCCGGTGCGAATCAGATGGTGAAAGCAGTACCGAGATCGAAGGAGACGAACATCGATCTCGGATAGGAACTATCACTCGGACTCAATGTCGCTCTCACCTCCTCTCGGCCTGGGCACGCGCGGGTGCCTGCACGTATGCACGACGAGGTGAAGTTACCCGGCGACAGCCGAGATCCGCACCCCTCTCGTCAGAGCTTCGGCACTGCACGGCGTGTCCTGGCCTGCGCAAATGTGCAAACCCGGAAGCCACTTGGGCTCAACCCTTAATCCGGGAGGAGCTGTCCTGACCCGGGGCGTCTTTCGACGTTCGGGGTCAGTGGCCTATATCCGTGCAGACGCCTCACCTAACGAGGTGCTTGCTTAACCATAGTGCACCAGTGCGGTGACAGGGTCAATCGGACGCGGCGGGTCGCCGGCAAGCCGCCGTCCACGGGCCCGCGCCGGATACGAAAGAGCTTGCCCTCACAAGAGAAGTCGCACCGGAGTCAGCCCGGCTGCCGATCCGTTCCGGCACCGCTGTGACCGTCCGGGTTGACGTGAACGGCGTGCACGCCGGGCTGCTCGGCGAGTTCCTCGAGCAGGCTGTCGAGGCGGTTGGGGTCGACGTGCCAGTGCTGCACGTCGGTGGTGCCGGCCAGCTCGGTGACCAGGCGTTCTAGTCGGCTCTGTGCATGTCCGTTCATAGCCGCGGCGGGCCCGCCGCGCGGGGCTGCGCCGGTGAGCGCCCTTCCCGCCAGGCTCGCCAGCGTCATATCAGCGAACACGCCGGTGGGGATCCCGGCCGCGGCGGCCGCAGCGGCTGGCGCCCCCACTACCCCGGCGGCCGGCACCGCGGCGGCGGCCAGCTTGGCCACCGGCGCGGTCGACGTCCAGCTCGGCGGAACGCTGAGCCTGCCAACCGTTCCCGCCGCACTCGGGGGCGAGGATACCGACCCGGCGCCGGTGGCCAGCGGTACCATGGTCTGCCCTGAAGCAGCCAATGCCGAAGCCCCAGAACCGAATCCAGCACTTCCTCCGGTAGCCGCCGCGATGTCCAGGTCGGTGGTGAGATTGCGGGAGTATTGGATCATGCCGTACAGAACGGATTTGATGGCGTCGTTGAACGGCACGATGCTCTTCGGCAGGATCAACAAGTAGGAGACGAGTTGTGACAGGGTTGGCGCGCTCGCCTGAGCCGTCGGGGGCGACAGCGAAGCCGCCGCCTGACCAAGCCCGTGCAACGCCTGCGGGATCGCACTGATCAACCGCGACAGCTCGCTGTTTGCGGTCGCTTGGGCGACCGCCGCCGCCTGCCCGCCCAACCCCGAGGGGTCGGTGGTGGCCGGCGGCTGGGTGAACGGGGTCAGCTCGGTCGCGGCCGCTGACTGGGCCGCATAGGCGTACATGGCCGCGGCGTCCTGAACCCACAGGTGTGCATACTCGGCCTCGAGCGCCGCGATGGCTGCACTGTTCTGGCCGAAAACGTTCGTTGCGACCAGCGGCTCCAGCGCACTGCGGTTAGCTGCTATCACCGGTGGCGGCGCAATAGCCGAGTACGCCTCTTCGAAGGCTGCCGCCGCCGCGGTGGCGCGGGCCGCGGCTTGTTCAGCGAGCGCCGCGCTCGCATTGAGCCACTCCACGTACGGTGCGACGGCGGCGGCCATCGAGCCCGCGGCTGGTCCCAGCCACCCCTCGTCCAGCAATCCCGTCAGCACCGACTGATAAACCCCGGCAGCCGAAGCGGTTTCGGATGCCACCTGTGCCCACGCGGTCGCGACAGCCAGCATCGGCGCCGAGCCCGGCCCGGTATACAGGCGTCCGGAATTGACCTCCGGCGGCAGCACGGCGAAATCCATCTCGGTCACCCCCCGTGCCCGGGACCTTCGCACGAGCCCGGCTGTTGATCGGCGTCGAAGTACACCTCATGGACACCGGGTTGTGTGGCCACCTCGCCCAGCAGGCCCTTGAGCTCGCCCGGTTCGGCATGCCAGTGCCGCACCTCGTTGGTTCCGAGGAGCTCAGCGGTGGTCCACTCGCTATGGCTCTCGGCCCGCCCGCTCCTGTGGCCTGCGCGCCCGCCGACAGCAGCCGCCGCCACCCCGACGCCAGGGCGTGCAAGGGCTGCCGCGGCTGCCGGTGGCGTCGCGGGCGCGGAGGTCGCAGTGGTCCCTACCTCGGGCACCGAGTCGGTCCAGGCCGACGGGACCGCAAGCTTTCCGACCGCACCCGCGGTTCCGGTGCTCGCAGCCACCACCGGCCGGGCGCCGGCCCTGATTGACGTGGATTCGATCGCGGTGGAGATCGTTGTACCGGAACCGAATCCGGCTCGGCCGCCGGTGGCCTGGGAAATGTCGAGGTCGGTGTTGAGGTTGCGCGCATACTGGCCCATCCCGTAGAGCACCGAGATGTTGGTGTCGTTGGCGGGCAAGACCGACCGCGCCAAAGTCTCGATATAGGACGCGGTCTGCGACACCGGGTCGCTCGGCGCGGCCTGCGCACTTCCCGCGGCGGAAAGGCCCTGCAAATCGTGCGGAATCGCGCCGAGCATCTCCGACAGCTGGGAATGCGTGCTGTCCGAGGAGGCCAGTCCCGTTGCGACACCCTGGGCGGGTAACGCGGCCGGGTCAACGACCGGTGGCGGCGCGGTGAACGGCGCCACGGCTGTCACGGCTGTCACGGCTGTCGAGCGGGCCGCGTAGCCGTACATTGCCATCGCGTCCTGCAACCACATCTGGTTGTAGTCGGCCTCGGTCTCGGCGATCGAGGCCGCGTTCTGCCCCACCGCGTTGGAGGCAACCAGGACCGCCAACAGGCTGCGGTTGGCGGCAATCGCCGTGGGCGGCACCGTCGCTGCGAACGCCTGCTCGAAATCGCTCACGGACCGCAGCAGCGCGCTCGCCGCCTGCTCCGCCGATACCGCGGTGGTGGCGAGCCAGTTCGCGTACGGCGCAGCCGCGGCAGCCATCGACTGCGATGCCGGACCGAACCAGCTCTGCCCGGTGAGGCCGGAGACCACCTGTTGGTAGGCCGAAGCCGCAGCGCTGAGCTCCCCGGCCAGCCCGCGCCATGCCGCGGCCGCGACCAGCATCGAGCCGGTTCCCGGACCCGCGTACATCCGCGCAGAGTTCACCTCCGGTGGCAAGGCTGCGAACTCCCCGCCCGACACGGATCAGTCCGCCGCGGACGGGGGAATCACGATGATGGTCGCCTTACTCGGCTTACTGGGCTTGCTCGACGCCGCCAGTCCGGTGGCCCCGCCTTCCCCGCGCCCGGCGGCTGCCCCGGTGGCACTCATGGCCCGCGCGGCCAGACCGCCTAGAGCCAGGTCGCCGGCCAGTCCGCTTTCGCCCTCCGCGGCAATTGCCGCAACGGCTCCCGGGCCGGCTTCGGGAAATACCGCGGCGACCGCCTTCGCGGTCGGGGTCTGCGCTATCC
The DNA here is from genome assembly GCF_045310925.1 of Mycobacterium sp. SMC-15. Classification (NCBI taxonomy): domain Bacteria; kingdom Bacillati; phylum Actinomycetota; class Actinomycetes; order Mycobacteriales; family Mycobacteriaceae; genus Mycobacterium; species Mycobacterium sp. SMC-15. The sequence continues at coordinate 306,191 of NZ_JBJIAJ010000003.1, forward strand.
AGCCCTGCGGCACCGCCAGTCGCCCGATCCAGCCGCCGTTGCCCGACGCCGCTGACACCACCGGGGCGCCGACCAATCGGTTTCCCGCCAGCGCTCCTGCCGGTAGTGCCTGCGGCCCCTCGAGCCAGGGTTTGGGTCCCAGCGCCCGGTTGACCGAGGAGACGACATTCGCCCCGTTCATCGGCAGCAGCACGCACTGGATCGCCAGCAAGTACGGGATACCGCCGATACCGAACAGCGAGATCGGCGACAGCGGGCCGGCCAGGAAATCAAGGATCGCGGTCGGATCCGCCTGGGCCGACCCCGATAGCGCCATACTCTGCAGCGCCTGGGGCACCATCGAGATCAGTTGGGCTAACGACGACTGAGTCTCGGCTCCGGCTCCCCCGGCCGCCTGGGTCGCTGCCGCGGACTGGGCCTGCAGACCGGCTGGGTTGGTGGTCTGCGGCGGTGTGGCGAACGGCGGCAGGGCGGTGGCGCCGACCGACGCGCCGGCGTAGCCGTACATAGCTCCCGCATCCTGGGCCCACATCTCGGCGTATTCCAGCTCGGTGGCCGCGATAGCCGGGGTGTTCTGGCCCAGGATGTTGGTGGCGATCAGGGACAGGAGCAGGCTACGGTTCGCCGCGATGACCGGTGGCGGGACCGTCGCACCGAAGGCGACGTCGTATGCAGCAGCGGCGACCCGGGCTTGCACGGCGGTCTGCTGGGCCTGCGCGGAGGTGCTGCCCATCCAGCCCGCGTAGGGCTGCGCGGCCGAAGCCATCGATGCCGCCGTCGGGCCGGACCAGACATCACCGGTGAGACTGGAGACCACCGAGCTGTATGACGCCGCGGTGGACGTCAACTCCCCGGCCAGGGCATCCCACGCGGCGGCAGCAGCCAACAAGGGACCGGAACCCGGGCCGGAATACATCCGGCCCGAGTTGATCTCCGGCGGCAATAGCCCGAAATCCATGCCAGTCCCCTTTGGTCAATCGACCACCGGGCGGATTTCCGATCAGCTGGTGAAAATTACTTGCGCCCCAGCGCGTTTCGGCCGATCAGGCCCAGCTGGAGCCCACCGAGGCGTCGGTGTTGGCCATGTTGTTGCCGGCCGACTGCACCTTCTGACCGTGGCTGTTGGCCTGCTCGTAGATCACCGCGAAGTTGCGACCCAACTGCGCCACAAACTCCTGGCACGCCACCGAACCAGCACCACCCCAAAAATCACCGGCAGCCAGCACATCGTGCACGATCGCCTGATGCTCAGCCTCCAACGAAGCAGCCTGCGCACGAATCAACGCACCGTGAGCATCCACATCACCGAACTGGTAGTTAATCGACATCTGCGGTTCTCCTTCTAGCTCGACAGGATCTGCTGGGAAGCAGCTTCCTGCTGCTCGTAGTGGTTCGCGTCCCGAATCAGCCCATCCCGCACACCGTGCAGCATGGTCACGATGTTGCGAAACGCGGTCTGCATCTGACCCATGGTGTCCATCGAGGTCCGCTCGGCCAGACCACCCCAGCCCGCACCGGAGATGTTCGTCGAGGACGCCCACATCCGACGAGCCTCGTCCTCCACCGTCTGCGCGTGCACATCAAAACGGCCCGCCATCGAACGCATCGCGTCCGGATCGGTCATAAAACGTGTTGCCATGTTTGTTTCCTCGATTCTTGAAAGTTGTTGAGATGTAAAGGTATTTGGAACTATCCGGCCGACGCGGCGTTGGCCGCCTCGGTCGCTGCGTAGGTGTTGGCGCTGGTGTTCAAGGTGGCCACGAACGCTTGGTGGATGGCCTCCGCCTGGGCGCTGATGGCCTGGTACATGCTGGCGTGCGCGGCGAACTGCGCAGCGGTCAGCGCCGAAACCTCGTCAGCAGCGGCCGGCACCACACCCGTGGTCGGCGTTGCCGCCGCCGCGTTCTGAGCACTGAGCGCCGAACCGATGGCGGCCAGATTGCCCGCAGCCGCCGTCAGCGCCTCCGGCTGGGTGTTCACAAAAGTCATGGGACTCTCCTCCAAGAATGCCGGCCGCAGCACGACCGACGCTCACCGACTGCGACGAGCCGAGGCCCCGTGACGACGTCGTACCGGAGCGTGCTCAACGCAACATGGTTCAAATAACAGAAACGGTGCCGGAGTCGGATCGGGACCAATCAGTCGCCGATTCCGAGCGGGAATTATCGCCGGGACACAACTCTCGTCCTCACCTCCTGACACCGACAGAGACCAACTGAGCCGGGCAAAAGCACCGGCCCCTTACCTGCGCAATGGTGGCATCGGTACCGGTGAGCGTCAACCCAGACAAGCGGTCCTTACCCTGTGAATCGACTGTCGGGCGACTGTTAGTTCAGGACGGCTTCTTCTCGGCAACCGCCGCGCTGAGTCCTTCGGCGAGGTCCTCGCGGGTCAATTCCCTGAACTTATGCAGCCATTCCTCGCTGAAATCGGTGACATCGCCGGAGAGCACCGCGTCCAATTCGGAATCATCGAGACGGAAACTGCGGTGATCGCGGGCCTTCTCCACGACATTGCGGACGAAACCGGCGTTGCCCAGCACGTCGATGCCCCGGATCAGATCGCCGTCCTCGGAGTAGTTCTCGTCGGCGTAGAACTTCTCATAGGACGGCAGCAGTCCCTCGACAGCCTCGTCGCTGACCACGTCCTCGTTCTCCGCGCCCATCATCTTGGTCAGTTCCAGCAGTTCGGGCGGGGTGTAGCTGAAGAACTCGATCACCGTCGAGAAGCGGCGCCGCAGTCCCTGGTTGACCTCCAGCATCCGCTCCATCGCGTTTGCGTAGCCGGCACCGAACACCACCAGTTCGTCGCGGTGATTCTCCATGTAGAGCAGCAACGTGTTGATGATCGCGTTGCCGTACGCGTCGCCCTGGCTGTAGCCCCGCTCGTTCAGGGTGTGCATCTCGTCGAAGAACACCGCACCACCGAGCGCGCCTTCGAGCAGTTCCTCGGTGTTCTTCTCCGCGTCGGCCATGTAGCGGCCCAGCAGCTTGGAGCGGTTGGTCTCCACCACCAGTGGTTTGCGCAGCACGGTCAGGCCGCACAACTGTTTGGCGAAGGCCCGGGCCACCGAAGTCTTGCCGGTGCCGGGCGGGCCGAGCAACAGGGTGTGCCGCGAGGCCACCGGAACCGGCAGCCCCATCTTGGCGCGCGCCAGATTCACCTTGGTGGTCGCCTTGATCAGCTTGATCTCCCGCTTGGCCTGCTCCATGCCAAGCATGGCGGCCAGCTCCGCATCGCCCTCGGCCAGGTACCGGGCGGCCTCTTCGGCGTGCCGATCGGCTTCGGCCTGTTCACGGGTCGGGGCACTGTCGGGATCCCACGGATCGGTGCGGGCCTCGATGGTCTCCGGGTCGGTCAGCACCAGGCGAAAGTCGGGATTGTCCAGTGCCTCGCGCGCGGGCGTGAATTTGGAGTCCCGCGAATAAACCCGGCGCAGCAACTCGGCGGCCTCGTCCTCGCGGCCCAGATGGCGCAGACACATGCCCTGGGTGTAGAGCGCGACGTTTGCGGCGCCGGGCACGCGGTCGCCCTCGATGGCCTCCTGAGCCCGCCGCGTCGCCTCCTCGAACACCCCCAGCGAGGCCAGCGCAGTGGTGGCCATCGCCGCCGCCGCGGCCTTGAGTTCGGGCTGGCGCCAGGGCGCCGCTGCCGGGAACTGCTTGAGCACGTCCGGCCAGCGTCCGGTCCGGAAGTACAACAGACCCCGCACGTAGCTGACCAGTTCGGTTTCGAAGGGGTTCCGCGGCTCGATGCCGTCGAGCAGCTTCGCCGCCTCGTCGTAGCGCTTGGCTTCGGCCAGCGCCGCGGCATACGCGGCGGCCAGCGACTCCACGCTGGTGACCATCAGGCGCAGGAACATGCCGTCGGAGACTTCCGGGCGGAACTCCAAGTCGGACAGGCCCAGTCGCCGGGTCTCCCAACCGAACGTCCGAACCGTCCGCCAGGCGTTCCCCAGCGTCTCGATGTCGGAGTCACCGGCTAGCACCCGAGCCAGCCAGGCATCGCACATGCTCGGGTCGATGGAGCTGGCCGTGGTGAACATCTGCAGCGCGACCTGCGGGTTGTGACTCGGCTGCAGTCCGTTCACCGAGATCCCGGAGGCCAGCATGCCCGCGACCATCGCGTTGCGCGCGTCGGACGTCGCCGGTCCGGTCACCCGCGCGCTCCAGCCGCCGCCGCGGGTGTGTACTCCTCGATCACATCGACCGACACCGGCAACTGCTCACCGTCCTGCAAGTCCCGTCCCGGCACCGACATCCGCCGATGGGCGGTGGGCGCCGGCAGGCTGGCGCAGACGGCTTCCAGCTGGCGCCGGCCCACGAAACGGTTCAGCGCGGACCGCACGTTGCGGCTGGGCTTGTCGGCAGTGTGATAGCGCGCCAACACCGAGATCTCGGTGGTTCGGCCCCCGCCGCGGGAGAGCCGCACCGTGACCACCGTTGCTTCGCTCTCGGGGTACCACAGATGTTCGAGATTCTCCGGGTTGATGTCGTTCGGCGAGACCCAGAAGTTGGTGACTTGACCTGCCGGCCGGTCGCGGAACAACCGGTGCCGCAACTGGGTGGCATCGAGGCCTGCGAGTACCGCCTCGTCGACGGCGTCGAACTCGTCGGCGTGCAGTACCTGGGCGCTGAGCTGACGGCCGTCGATCTCCTCGGCCAGTCGCTCGGTGGCGGCCGCCAAGGTGGCGGCCAGTGAGTCGCGCGTGGCCACCGCGTTGACGTTGTGCTGCGGGTCCATCCGCAGCACCACCCAGGTGTGACGGCGGTCGGGCATCGACGGGTTCTCTTCGACATCGGGGTCGTCGGCGTCGCGCGGATCCTTGCGGGTGCCGACGGACACGACATCGATGCTGTCCAGCCGCACGTCGAACTGGCGCAGCCCGGCGGCCAGGCGCTCCACCGGCAGGGTCGCCTCCGCAGCTCGGCCGTGCCGGCCGGTCACCGACGCGGCCCGCCCGCCCACCGCGATGACCGTCACCAGCCGGCCTTCGTGCTCGCGGACACCGACCGACTCGCGTCCGAAGCGCCGGTGGTGATCGATTGCCACGCCACGGCCCTGATGCAGCGCCGCGTCGGGGTCGGTGAACTGATCGGCCACCCAGGCCGCCCACATCGTGCTGATCGGCACCCGCCGATAGGTGAGCAGCGCGAGGAGCGCGACCAGCACGGCGACGGCGACACCGGACCACCACACGTAGTCAGCCGCCTTCGGGTCACCGGGCCAGCGACCGGCGAGGACCAGGATCCCCACGTCGATCAGAAAGACCACGGTGACCCGCATCCAAGACAGGTTCAGACCTAGTGCGTGATGTGCCTTCATCGGTTCCTTGACGATCGTCGCAGTGCTGCCACTCCCAGTGCCACGCCGGCCGCCGCGAGCGCCGCCAACAGCCCGGCTCCGGCGACCCAGGCCGGTGTCATGTCACGTTCGGGCGGCATCGGCGGTACCTGCAGCGGTGCCGACAGCCGCTCCGGCGGCTGGGCCGGAACGTCGGGGACGTCCCAGGTCAGTGCCGCGACCGGGTCGACGATGCCGTAACCGACCACATTGTCGACGCCACGCGCCGGTGGCCGGGCGGTCCGGATCAGCCGGTTGATCACCTGGTGTGCCGACAGTTCCGGGTATTTGGCCCGCACCAGGGCCACCACCCCGGAGACGATCGCCGTGGAGAAGCTCGTCCCGGACGGGACCAGCAGCGAGTTCTCCGGGCCGTCGACGGCGTTCATCAGCCCGTCGTCGCGCGGCGAAAGCCCCTCGATGTCGGTACCGGGAGCGGCGATCGACACCCATGGGCCGGCCACACTCGACTTGGACATCGGTGCGCCCGCCGAATCGACCGCGCCGACGGTCAACACGTACTCGTCGTACCAGGCCGGGGTCACCACGGTGTTGACGCCGTTCCAGTCGCGGGGGTCATCGGGGCGCATCGCGTTGTAGACGGGGTTCTGCTTGCAGTCCCGCCAACTGGCGTCACCGGCGGCGGCGACGATCACCGCGTTCTTCTCCACCGCGGCGTAGCGCACCGCCGCACCCAGATCGGCCTGGTCGATGAGCGTGCGCACGTTCATGCAGATGGCTGAGGAGATGTTGATGACCTGCGCACCCATGTTGGCGGCGTGCACGATCGCCCGGGCCATGGTGCGGATGCCGTCGGTCTTCTCCCGCAGCTGCGGGTCACGTCCGTCCGCGAACGGTTCCTTGGGCCCGAAGGCCGCGCTGTACTGCCGGATCGCGATCACCTGCACGTCGGGCGCGATGCCACTGAACGCGTCCGGCGCCCCGCCCGGTGGCGGTGCGCTCGGGGCGCGGAAGTCGACCGGCGCGGTCCGGGCCTGACCGGAGAAGCCGGCCGATCGCACCGCACCTGCGCTTGCGCCAGAGGGCGTGTGCGTCGACGACGCTGCAGCGCCGGGCCCCGGGGCCGGCCCGGGCGCCGGTCCAGGTGCCGGAGCAGGAGCGGGTGCGGGAGCGGGGGCCGGCGCGGGGGCGGGTACCGGGCCCTGGCCCGGAGCCGGTTCCTCGCCCTCGACAGGCGGTGGCGGCGGCGCTTGTGGCGGCGGCATCACCAGGATGGTCGTCGCCGGCGACGGCGTCGGTGGCGGCGGCTCGTTGGTGGGAACCGACGGTGGCCGACGAGTCTGACGGGGCGGTGGCAACGGGGCCACCCCGTTGTCGGGCATCGCGGCGATCAGCGAGGCCACCAAGGTGCCGTGCGCATCGCAGTCCGACAAACCGTCGCCGCCGGCCATCACATAGTCACCGCCGGGGATCAGGTTCGGCAGCCGCGGGTGCGGGCTCACGCCGGTGTCGATGACGGCGACGGTGACGCCTCCCCCGCGACCGAATTTCCAGGCCTCCTGCAGGTTGAGCATGTCCATGTAGGCCGGCTGCACGCGGAAGTCGGAGTTCGGCAGTACCCCGACCTCGGTGCAGTACGAGGTCTGCCGCATGGTCTGCGGCGGTCCGGGCGTACCGTCCGGCGGCAGCGCCGCAGGGTCGATCCCGGGCGGCTCGATGGCGCCGGCCGGTGGCATACCGGCCAGCGAGCCGCTGGCCACCATGATCATCGCGGCGCCGGCGGCCGCGGTGCGCTGCAGCCGACGCACGCCCCTACCGGTACCGGATCGCTTCATAGGTATTCATCAACCACAGTGCCAGCGGGAACAACGGCATGAGGCACAGGTATTCGATCCACTCGACGAACTTGCGGAACAGCGGGCTGTAGATGGTGTTCGGCACGATCACCGCGGAGAGCAGCCCGAACATCGGAACCAGCACCAGCACCGCCACGCCGACCACCAGAGCCGTGGGCGTCCACAGCACCACCGCGAATCGCACCACCACGGCCGCGACGATCACCAGCCCGGTCAGCGTCACCGTGACCGCCTGCAAGCGATCCCGGAAGGAACGGCCCCGCAACACCAGGAACCCCGCGGTCAGGCCGGCCAGCAGCAGCGGCAGCCACGACCGGTCCGAGTGGGGGTCGCACAGCCCGGTCATGCACACCGCAATCAGCACGCCCAGCCCGGACAGCAGGCCGGTCAGGAACGACCGCGCCCGTTCCGCGCGCAGCACCACTTCGCGAACCGACTCCGGCCCCTCCAGCGACGGCGGGGCGCCGGGCGTGGTCACCACCGTGGTGGGCAGGTCGGGGCGGGCCTCGAACACCCAGCGGCTGGTGGCCGACGGGAATACCGGCAGCCGCAGCCCGGCCAGCCACCGCGACAGCGACGGAGCCCACTGGTAAGCCAGCACACAGACCAGGTACACGCACGTCATGAGGGTCACCGCGCCGGTCAGGAACAGCATCCGCAGCACGCAGGCGAACATCACGGCCACGCTGATGGTGGCAACGGCCGAGTAGGCGGCCAACTGCCGCCCGGTGAGCCGGATGACAGCCAATGCCGCAATACCGGCGACACCGAAGCCCAGCGCGGCATGCGCTGCGCCCACCTCGCCGGGCACCGCCGCCGCGGCCGCCACCACCAGGGGGATCAGGCCGGTGGCCAGCAGAATGTCACCGACGCGCCGGTCGGACGCGTTGCGCGCCTGCATCAGGATCAGTGCGGCGGCGATCAGCACCAGGAAGGCCAGGCCCGCACTGAAGCCGGCCGTCAGCCAGCTGTCGTGCTGGACGCGCCAGCCCGCGAGGAGTCCGGTGGCCAGCAGCACACCCAGCGACAGGGTCGAGACCCCGACGCGCACGGCCGTTGCCGCGTCGACCGGGGCGAATCGCTTTGCCAGGTTGACCGAGACCGCGGTGGAGATGTGCTCGATGACCGGCGAGCGCCGCTCCCGGTCCTCGATGAAGCGCAGCCACAACCGGTCGCCGTCGTAGACGTCCTGTTCGGTCAGCGACTGGTTCGGCCGCAGCGCCGTGCCGTCGACCAGGCACAACACCCAGCGGCCACGGCCCTCGGCTTGCAGGGTGGGTTCTTCGAGTTCGGCAAGCCGGCCGTTGATCACCTTCAGCAGCGGGTCCAGCATCACCGATACCGGGGCGTCGGCGTCGAGCAGCGTCCCGATCTGGACACCCTCGCCCGCCATGACCCCGACCACCACGGCCCGGGGTGCCGACGGAGCAAGGTCGCCGCCCGCCTGTCCCGACTCGATCGCCGCGGTCATGAGTGCATCACCTGACCGACGAATACTGACCCCATAGAGCCCATAGGTGCCGCCTTGCAATTTGTCATTTTTAAAGTCAGTCCAATTCTAAAGGCACTTCATGTTATTCGCACGACCCGCGTTTACTCGCAGTTTTCCGGTGCGACACTTGGCATTCGGCGCCCAGACCTAACGAGCGGTCCGTCAGACCCTCCGATGCGTTTTCCAGGCGCCGTAGGGCAGGGTGTCCAGGACGGTCTTGACGCCCACCTGAACCAGCTGCGGAGTGGCCGGGCAGATCGCCAGCCACGCTTCGCCCGAACCTGCGGTGCGCGCCTGCTGATACAGCGCAATCCGGCCGCCTGACCCGTCTTTGAGCGACAGCACCGAGGCACTCGGACCCTTCGCGTCATCGCGGTATTGCCGCGCATACACCGCGGCTTCGGCCGCCGGCTCCGACAAGGCCTGTCCCAGCGCCGCGACGGTGGCGGCACTGATTCCCATCCGGCGCAGGTCTCCCCCGGTGAAAATGTTGAAACCCGAATCCTGCCAGCTCTGGGTGGCCTCCAGCATCTCCTCCATCGGCACGTTGACCGCGGTGATCTGGGCCGGGTCAGCGTGGTGGATGGATTCCATACCGTCGATCACCAGCGCGGCGATCGAGGCGGGGTCGGTCACCGAGACGTCGTCGACGGTGATGTCGGTGCCGACGCGTACCGCCGACACCCAGTGCTCACCGCGCCGCGCCAACAGCACCCGGAACTCGTTGTCGGGGATGTCGCGGGTGCCGGGTTCCTGGTCTTCGGCGTCGATGACCCCGTAACGCAGCTTGCCCAGCGACAGCAGCGCGATCACCTCGAGATCGGGTGCCGCGAGCACCCGCATTCGTGCTGCGACGGTCTCGTTGACCTCGTCGTCGACGACGATGCCCTGCTCGCGCATCACCGCCATGCCGGGATGCTCGGACAACCAGTCACTCGAGTCAGTGGAAACATAAGGCCGACAACGTAACTCGGGTGCAACATGGCGGATGTCCAGCAGCGCCTGCAGCATCCAGAAACCCTCGACGTTGACGGTGATGTCGGTGCGAGTGCTCGGGTCCATCACTACCCTCCTCTTACGGGTTGGTCGATGTACTTGGCTATTGGATCACGCGAGAGGGCGCGACCGCTCGGCACCACCCGCCAATTGCAGCACGCGACAGCACACCCGTGGATCGGGTGTGCTGCCGCGCTGCGAAATTGCGGGGCGCTCAGGCCCAGCTGGAGCCCACCGAGGCGTCGGTGTTGGCCATGTTGTTGCCGGCCGACTGCACCTTCTGACCGTGGCTGTTGGCCTGCTCGTAGATCACCGCGAAGTTGCGACCCAACTGCGCCACAAACTCCTGGCACGCCACCGAACCAGCACCACCCCAAAAATCACCGGCAGCCAGCACATCGTGCACGATCGCCTGATGCTCAGCCTCCAACGAAGCAGCCTGCGCACGAATCAACGCACCGTGGGCATCCACATCACCGAACTGGTAATTGATCGACATGTTCGTGTTTCTCCCTCTGCCTAGCTGCCCGACAGGATCTGCTGCGACGCAGCTTCCTGCTGCTCGTAGTGGTTCGCGTCCCGAATCAGCCCATCACGCACACCGTGCAGCATGGTCACGATGTTGCGAAACGCGGTCTGCATCTGACCCATGGTGTCCATCGAGGTCCGCTCCGCCAGACCACCCCAGCCCGCACCGGAGATGTTCGTCGAGGACGCCCACATCCGACGAGCCTCGTCCTCCACCGTCTGCGCGTGCACATCAAAACGGCCCGCCATCGAACGCATCGCGTCCGGATCAGTCATAAAACGTGTTGCCACTGCACTGTCTCCTTGTCTGAAGTTCGTTGTTTCTGATTGTTTTTCGTAGTTGACGGGTTATTGCCGCCGGTTACGTCGGTAACCGACGACCGGCTTTGAACGAATGAATGGTTCCCCTTCCATCAGCCCGTAGCCGGTAATGCGGTTGGCTCCGATCAGCCCGCCGCGGCAGCGTTGGCTGCCTCGGTGGCGGCGTAGGAGGTCGCACTGCTGTTGAGAGTGGCCACGAACATCTCGTGGATCGCCGCAGCCTGCGCGCTGACCTGCTGGTACATCGTCGCGTGCGCAGCGAACTGCGCCGCGGTCAGTGCCGAGACCTCGTCAGCAGCGGCCGGGACCACGCCGGTGGTCGGGGCGGCAGCGGCGGCGTTCTGCGCGTTCAACGCCGAACCGATACCGCTGAGATTCGCAGCGGCAGCTGACAACGCTTCTGGCTGCGCATTCACAAACGACATTCGAGTCCCTCCTCATCGATCGCGGTCAGCAATCTCTCCGCTGTCGATCGTAAGGGCTCAAAGTGCCCGGGAGTAGCCACAACGCCGAGTGTTCACCTGCCGATAACAAGTGTTCATCTGGGGTAACAATCCGGCAGCGGCGACCAGGCCGCTGGGCCCTTGAAATGGCTCCAAACTGGAAAAACACAGCGCTGCTATTTCCAGCACCGTCGGCGGCCGCGCACTGCTGTGAAACCTGCCGTCACGACGCCCCGATTAAAATCCTGCCGCGATTAATTCGCAGTCCCATGACGGGCTGTGACAGCGCCAGCAACCACCGTGAAGCTGTTGTAGGCGTCACAGTGGTTGCTGGAGTCCGGTCAGCCGGCCGGGGTGGCGGCGCGCTCTTGCGCCGGCGCCCGCCGCAGCTCGGTGGCGGCGACCTGAACGAACACACCGGTGTCCTCGGCCATCAGCAGGCCACGACCGCGAGGCAGCGGGCCGCCCTTCATCTTGCCGCGGATGAAGCCCTCGTCCGGGTCGGCGTCCATCACCAACAGTGGTGCGTTGGCCTGGTGCAGTGCCCGGAGCAGCGGGTCGGCACCCGCCGACGACCAGCCGCCGAAGGTGCGGGTGGCGATCACGTGCAGACCGACGTCTGCCGAGCGCGTGACCCAGGGCGCAGCCTTCTGGAACGGCGAGTCGAAGCCGGGCGGGAACTGCTGGATGTCGTCGATGATCAAGAAGATCTCCGGCCCACTCCACCAGGTCCGCGACAGCAGCTCTTCGGCCGACAGTCCTGGCGGAGGTTCACGGTTTGCCAGCGTGGTGGCCAACTCGTTGACCAGCGCCACGGCGCCATCCATGTTGTAGGCGAACTTCTCCACGTAGTCCGACCCCAGCGTGGTCAACAGCTGACGACGTGGGTCGATCAGCCACACCTGCGCCGACGGCCGACCGTCCGGGCTGGGCGCGGGCGCGCTGCTGGATCCGGGCGCGTAGAGCCGCTCGATCTCGCTCATGATGGTGGCCAGCGTGGTGGTGCGACCGCACTCGCGACGCCCGGTCACCATCAGGTGGCCGTTTTCGGCGAAGTTCAGGTAGACCGGCTGCAGGTCGAGTTCGGAGATCGCCCAGGCGATACCGCCCGCTCCCACTCCTTCGCGGCGGTCGTTGGCCGCGACCGCACGCACCTCTTCCAGCCCGAACCGCGCCGGCAGACGCCGCACCGGGCGCACCCGACCCACCGCCAGCTGGCTCACCGCCGCCGCGACGCTGTCGGACTCGAACACCTTGCCGCCGGTGTCGGCCATCGCGGGCCGGGCGATCAGGGTGTGCAGACCGGACTGGGGATCGCTGTCGAGGCGTACGTAGTTGACCGCGACCATGCCGCGCCCCGGCTTCACCGGGACATCCTTGGCGAACCGGGAGCGCACCAGCTTGGCGTCCTCGACCGCGGCCAGACGCAGCTCGACCCGGGATCCGAAACCGCTTCGCACCGGCGGGCGCAGCTCCGATTCGCGGTCGGCGGTCACGATCACGTGCACACCGAACGACGGCCCCTGGTTGATGATCTGGTTGACCTGCTCGACGAGCACCTCGTTGTCCTCCGAGAGCGCCCGGTAGTTGTCGACCACCAAGTAGACGTCGCCGAAACCGTCGTTGGGCACCGTGCCCGGCGCACCCTCGAACTTCCGCCGGCGGAAGACGTCCATCGACGCAACGTCGTTCTCCAGGAAGCTGCGCTTGCGGGTTCGCACCAGCGCCAGCAGCTCGGCCACCGTGCGGCGCACTCCGTCGGGGTCGGTCGGACCACAGACGCTGCCCACGTGCGGCAGTCCGGCGACCGTGGTCAGCGAGGTGCCGCTGTAGGCCAGGCAGTAGAACTGGACCTGCTCAGGGGTGTGGGTCAACGCCGCCGAGCAGATCAGCGTCTGCAGTGCGGTCGTCTTGCCCGAACCACCGGCGCCCAGGATCAGCACATTGGCGCCCGGACCGGAGGTGTCCACCGTCCACGGCGGCTGATCGTGCTTGAAGGGCCGGTCGATGACCCCGATCGGGAACACCAGGTCGCGCCGGGTGCCGTAGTCCTGCTGCCACGGGTGACCCAGGTAGCGGTTGACCAGGTCCTCCACGGTCACCGGGGTGTCCAGCGGCGGCTGCCACAGCCGGTAGGGCTCGAAGTCGATCTGGCGCAGCTGGTCGATGATGACCGTGCCGACCTTGGGCGTCCGGATGAAGTCCTCTTCCTCGGCGGGCTCACCGGCCGCTGGCGCGGGTTTGGTGTCGATCGCCGGGATCTCGTCGGGCGCCTCGATCTCGGGCGTGCTGACGCTGACCTCGAGCGGAGTGAACTCGGTGGTGAACAGCTGCGGGCGGATGTAGTCGACGGAATGCGTCAACGGCATCTGGTCGTCGTCGAGCATTCCGCCCCGGTGGTAGTCGCGCCACAGGAACTCGGCCTGGAAACGGATGACCTCTTCGCCGCTCTTGCGGAAGTAGCCGAGACCGGCCTTGGCCGGCAGGTTCACCGCATTGGGCACGCCGGCTGCCTGCGCGGCGCCGGCGGTCTGCGCCTTGAGCACCAGCCGGTAGCCCATGTTCTCCATCAGCTTCTCGGCGCGGCTCTCGATGGTCTGCGAGGCCATCATCAGGTGCACCCAGTAGGCGCGGCCCTGCCGGCCGATCGAGTCCAACACCTCCACCGCGGTGGGCATGATGCGGAACCACTCATAGAACTCGTCGATGACGACGACCAGCATCGGCAACGGCGGCAGGCTGTCGTCCCCGCGCGCCCGCATCCGGGACCGGATCTCGTTGTACTCCTTGGCGCCGTCGACACCGGCGTTGTCGCACATGGTCTTTCGCCGGGCGATCTCACCCCACATGGCTTCCAGGAAGCGCTCCATGAGGGCCTGGTCGTCTTCCAGGTCGGTGATGATCCGCGACACGTGCGGCACCCCGGCGAACGGCTTGACCGCCGATCCACCCTTGAGGTCGGCCAGCACGAACTGCAGCTCGTCCGGCGGGTGAGCCAGCAGCAGCGACTCGATCACCGTGCGCACCAGGGTCGACTTACCCGAACCGGTGGTGCCGGACATGACGCCGTGCGGCCCGTCGCCGCCCTCGTCGAGGGACTTCATGTCCAAAAACAGCAGTTCGCCGTTGTCGGAACGGGTTCCGAACGGAATCCGCAACCGGCCCCGGCTGCCCGCATCGCGCCGGGTCGCCCACAGCTCTTCGAAGTCGATCCGCCCGGCGTCGTCGATCCCGTAGTAGGCCATGATGTCGCGCGCACCGATGTGGTGCGTCACCTTCTGGCCGATCTCCTCGTAGGCCGCCGCGAGGCGCCAATGCGCCAACCGCTGCCCGAACTGTTCGGCGTCGGTCGGGCTGACCTGGTCCGCGAGGGCGAAGAACCACTCGTTGTCGTCGATGACCATCCACGTGTCGCGGTCCCGCGGCAGGGCGTTGATGATGCCCTTGTCGTCGAGGCGCAGCACCCGCTGCGAAACGCCCCGCCACTCCGGGGCGCCGGTCAGGTCGAAGAACGTCACACCGTCGATGCCCTCGGTGGTGTTGACGTACTCCCACTGCGGGTCCAGGCCGTCGACGATGATCAGGTGGTGCGGCGTCGGGGTCTCCGCCGACGAGCTGGCGTGGCGCGGCATGAACGATCCACGCCCGGAGAACAGTTCGGCGTGTTCGGTGGCGAAGTCCTGCACCGAGCCGTAGACCATCCGGGCGTTGCCCGCGGCGTCCTGGCGGCGCGGGTCGCCGAAGTGCGGCATCCACTTGACCCAGTCCCACTGCGCCACATCCGACGTCACCACGACCATGCGCAGATGGTCAGGCCCGTGCGAGAAGGCCAGTTGGCAGATGATCGCGCGCATCAGCCCGAGCACTTGCTCGCGGTCACCGACCAGCGAGTACCAGGGCTCGACCAGCAGCGAGATCATCTTCGGCAGGTTGTAGACCACGCTCTGGTAGCGCCCGAACTCCTGCAGCGCCTTGCCGGTCACCGGTTCTAGCTCGATGTCGGTGGGCATGTTCTGCGGCTCACCCCAGGTGACCTCCGGCCGGGTCATCCCCACCCCGACCCGGGCCAGGCCGAAGTTGAGGTCCTTGCCGTTGGGCTGGCGCTCCCACATGCGCGACGACCCGACCGCGGCGGCCAGGGTGGACGGCGCCGGGTGGTACCACCGGTAGTTGGCGTCCATGCTGTCCGCGGACTCCGCCGCCGACTCGCGCAGCCGGTCCAGCATGAGCATGAACTGGGCGCGCATCGCGTCGAGCTTGGGCCGGCTCAGCTGCTGGGCGCCGCCGCCGAAGCGGCCGCCGAACATCATCATCGCGACGCCGCCGATCATGAAGATCGGGAAGATCGAGCCGGCCCCCAGGAACATCCGGGAACCGCTGGCCACGGTCATCGCGACCATGCCCACCAGCAGGCCGACCACCAGCACGCCGACCACCACCAGCCACCACGGCTTGCCTTCCGGCGGCGGGACGCTCAGCGGCGTCGGCAATACGATGTTCTCCGGTTTGACCACCGGCGCGCGTTCCGGCGTCGGCCGGGCGTATCCACGTTTCACTTGGGCACCGCCAATTCTGCTGGGCTCATATCGGTTGGCAGAGTGTCGTGACGTACCAGCGCATCCTGGCGAGACAGGGTCGGGCCGTGCGCCAGCAGGCGCAGCGCCACCGACGGCGCCAGTGCCGGTTCGCCGACCAGGCCCAGCGCCTTGCGCTCGTCGTCGCCGGGGATCCCGAATCGCACGCCCGACGCGGAGATCCACCACAACGATTCGCGCGTCGAGGCATCCGGGTCGTTGCCGGTCACCGCGACGAAGTTTCCGTAGCCCGAACCGAAGTAGACCCGGTCGGCCTCCGGCACGTTGGTGTCGTTGGTCTTGACCAGCGACACCACCCGGTTCATCTGCTTCTGCGACACCGGAATCGTGGGGCCCGACACCACCTGCACCCGGGCCCGGCTGTCACCGGTGGAACGCTCCCACCACCAGCACGTGGAGGGGTTCTCCTTGATGTCGACGACCTGCAGCGGCCCCTCGGGGTAAGCCGACAGGTCCAGTCCGGTGACCACCGGCATCTTCGCCAGATCCTGCGGCGTCACCACCGCGGGGGCACCGCCTCCGGTGGCCCCGGCGTTCTGCAGGATGCGGGCCACCACCGGCGACACCGTTTGCACGCCGTTCATCAGGACAACCGAATACTGTTGCGGCCCAGCCAACTGCGGTGTGGTGAACACCATTCCCACCGGACCGGGGGCATTCGGGAAGGCCGGCGGGTGACCGGCATCCGGCACGAACGGCACGGCCAGTTCCGGACCCACCGGCAACGCGTCGAACAGTGCCTGACTCATCGGGCGAGCGTGGTCGACCTGCTCGGGGGTCAATCCCAGCGGCAGCAGCACCGCCCGGTCGGCCGCGTCGATGCGCGAGCGGCGGCCCTGGCGAACCACCCAGGAGTCATTGCCGTAGCGCAGCACCACCGCGTCGGGCCCGTCCAGCACCCGGCGGCGGGAGTTGAGCTCCGGGGCGCCGTCGATCACCGTCACGGTCACCGGCGACGGCGCACCGACGCCCTGAACGTTGGCGACGGTGTCGCAGATCAGCCACGACGACGTGGAGGGTGTGGTCGGCAGGATGTCCGAGGGCGCACCGGGAATTCCGACGAGCGGGCCGTGCGGCTGCTCGGCGATCTGAGTGGAGCGCACCTTGTGCGGGTTGTCTGCCCGGCCGGCGATCAGTCGAGCCGAGGCCAAATTCAGTGCCGGATATATGGTGTCGCCGACCCGCACATACAGGGCGCCGGAATCACGGTCGGCAATGATGGGCGATTCGTTCATCTGGCCCGACGGACTCAAAAACGACCACAGCAGCGCACCGAGACAGACGACGGCTCCCGCCGACACCGAGGCCACCACGGCCAGCGACTGGCGCCGGCCGGGCTCTACTTCCATCCGAACCTGCCAGCGGGTCAACGCCATCGCGGTCCGTCGCGCCAGGAATTGGTACCCGGTCATCTGGGTACGCGTCGACAGCCCAAGGCCGTAACCGGGTCCCCGCTGTTCGTCAGCCACGGCGCGCCCCAGCCCCCGCCCGCAGCATTGGCAGTACTGCCGAATTACGGCGCGGTGCCGGTCCCCTATAGGTCGTCATCTACCCCTGCCTGGTCACAAGTTTCTCCACTGCGCATGCTAGCTGTGTCGCGCTAGGACTGCCCGCAGTGCAGATTGCAATCTGATGGCGATGGCGAAACGCACTTCGCCCGTTCTGCCTCGAATTATGACCGCGCTAGATGAACGGTCTGTAAAGCGCGAGATCCGCGTGAGTTCACTTCTGCCCTGCACAGCGAAATGCGGCGGTTTGCCTACCGAAATAATCGCCTCGATCGCACGATCGTGCCGGTCGGCGCCCCAGCACACGCCAGCCGGCGGCACGGTGGCCGTCGACCATCGCCGAAATCCGCACTTGCGTTACCTGAGTTTCCTGTCAGAAGCCTGCGTATCTGATGTCAGAGTATCGGGACACGAGCCTTTTCGCGCTACCGTCGAAAAGTGACCACGATTGATGGACAGGGTGCTGAAGGGCAGCTCGACCCGCGGGGTCCCGCGACCTCACCAGCAACGAAAGAGACAACTCACCCAGTCAGCTACTCCGCTGACGTCGTCGACGTCGAGTTGGAGCTGGAACAGGGGTACCGGGCAGAGATTCACAAAAACCACAACGAGACCGTCGACGTCGAGACCTACGGTGGCGGTTTCGACCTCAGCCGGCGCGCGGTCGCCCCGCATCTGCGTGTCGGCAAGGACAAGTGGTTCAACCTGCTCTGGCTGATCCCTATCGGCTTCGTCGGGCTGATAGCGATGATCGCGATCGGCAAGGGCATTCGGCACATGCCCGGCGTGGAGGATTTCATCGCCACCTACCCGGGCAGCAGTCCGTCCACCGAGGTCGCCGGCGGCCTACCGGCCTGGGCCGGGTGGACCCACTTCTTCAACCTGTTCATGATGATCTTCATCATCCGGGCCGGCATCCAGATTCTCTGCGACCACCCGCGGCTGTACTTCAGCCGCAACTCCACCCCCGGTAAGGACGAGTGGCTGCGAGTGGGGCCGCCGGTTCCAGACGACCCGTACTGGACGGCCAACGCCGACACCGTCGCCCTGCCGGCGCAGTTCGGTCTGCCGGGCTTCCGGCACTCGATCGGGCTGGCGCGGTGGTGGCACATGGGGCTGGGCGTGTTGTGGCTGCTCAACGGCGCGGTCTTCTATGTCCTGCTGTTCACCACCGGTCAGTGGCGCCGCATCGTCCCGACCAGCTGGGATGTCGTTCCGCACGCCGCCTCGGTGATGATCCAGTACGCGTCGCTGGACTGGCCGGACGACCACACCTGGACCAACTACAACGCGCTGCAGCTGATCTCCTACTTCGTCACGGTGTTCGTGGCCGCGCCCGCCGCGCTGATCACGGCGCTGGGCATGTCCCCGGCGCTGTCACAGCGGCTGGGGCTGATCAGCAAGCACATGCGACTGAACCTGCAGATCGCCCGGTCCCTGCACTTCGTGGTGCTGGTCTACTTCCTGATGTTCATCCTGGTGCACGTCACCATGGTGTTCGCGACCGACGCCTTCGACAATCTCAACCACATGTTCGCCGCTCGCGGTTGCGCTGAGGGTGCGGGCCCGGAATGCCACAGCCCAATCGGCTTCTATGTCTTCTGCGTGGCGGCGGTGGTGTGCATCATCGGCTGGATTGCCGCCACTCCGCTCACCCTGCGCTACCCGCGGGTTGTGCAGAAGATCGGCTACGCCCTGATCGGGCCGTTCCAGCGCGCCCTGGAGCATCTCGACCCCGAGCCGGGGACTTTCACCGAGGCCGACATCTCACCGTTCCACTGGCGCAACGGCCGGCTGCCCGAGACCGTCGAGTACAAGGAATACGAGGCAAACGACTTCAAGGACTGGCGGCTCAAGGTCTACGGCCTGGTCGAGAACCCGATGGAGTTCTCCCTGGAGGATCTCAAGGCTCTTCCGTACCACGACCAGATCACCCAGCACATGTGCGTGCAGGCCTGGTCCGGCGTGGCCAAGTGGGGCGGAGTGTCGATGTCGACCATCATGGACATCGTCAAGCCGCTTCCCCAGGCCAAATGGGCGATCTTCTACTCGATGGGCCTGGGCGCCACCGGCGGCATTTTCTACAACGCACACCCGGTCGACCAGATGTGGCACCACATGTCGATGCTGGCCTACAACATGAACGACCAGCCGCTGCCCTACATGCACGGCCGGCCGCTGCGACTGCGCAACGAGCTGCAGCACGGCTACAAGCTGGTGAAATGGATCAAGGGCATCGAGTTCGTGGAGAGCTACAAAGAGATCGGCAGCGGACACGGCGGCTACAGCGAAGACCACAAGTTCTTCGGACGCCATCAGACGATCTGAGCCGAACCCAGGGAAAGCCCGCTCGCGCGGCCTGACAGGAACACCTGTCAGGCCGCGCCGCATCTGCGGAAGTTACGACGGCCAGCAGCCCGGCCTGACGTTGGCGACGGCTAGTCCGCCAAAGCCACCCGCGCGTCGTAGGGTGACATGAGGCAACTGAACAACGGGGAGAATCCATGCGCAATCGCGGAATCGGAAAGTCAGTCCTGTCGGTGGTGGCCGTCGGGCTCACAGTGGGCGCGGTGGCGACCGCCTGCGGCGGCTGCGACAGTGATTCCGAGGAGGACAGCTACGGCGAGGTCACCCAGGCACCCGCGTCGCCGGCGCCGCTGGCGCCGACCCCGCCCGCGGACAGCGGCGCCGACGAGTCCGGCCCCACCACGTTGCCGGATGCACCGCTCACCAGCGCCGCCCCGGTAGTCGAACCCACCGCAAAGCAGGCTCCGGCGGCTCCCGCAGCGCCGCGGGCCCCGTCTGCGCCGGCAGTCCCGGCCATCCCCGCGATTCCGGCAATCCCGGCGATTCCGGCAATCCCGGCCATTCCGGCCATCCCCGCAATCCCCTACCCGTAGGGGTCGCACCGGCGAGCGGTCAGATACCGGTCCAGGCGGAGTCCAGCTGCTCGGCCACGTCGATGATCTGCGCCCGCTGAGACTGCGGGCTGTCGATCTCGGCAGCCACGTAGTGCGCGATGAATCGGCGGATCTCGCCATCGACTCCGGCGAAGATCCGCAGCAGCTCGCCGCGGATGGACGTCGACGACACCTCGACGGTGATGTCGGAAGACCGTGGTTTGGGCACGTCAATGATCAGCAGCAGCGGTTCGGCGGCTCGCGCGGTGGCATGCAGGGCGATGTCGCCGGCCACGGTGAACCGTTGCTTGTCCAGCCGCAGATCGATGAGCAGGTCGATCTCCAGCGGAATGTGGATCGCGAACGTCAGCAGGTCGCCCAGACCGCGTGCCACCCGGGGCTCTTGGACCCGCACCTTCGCGGTGACCTTGGCGATGCCGCCCGGACCCTGCCGCATCGCGGGCATCTCGAACTCGTCGCCGGCGATGACGGCGAACGCAGCTGCCACTCGTTCTTCGGTGACCGCGACCTCGAAGAACTTGCGCCCGAAGTCTTCGTAAGTCAGGTAAGTGTGGTTCTGCATAGGTTGATACGGTCTCACGTCCCCGTCGCCGACGGGCGCTGATCTGACTGCGCGTCGCTGTCTGCGCAGTCCACCACACCGCGGTCGGTCAGATGCTCGATGAGCGGCGTCACGCCGGCCGCCAAGTGCTCGGCCATCGCGGTACGGGCCAGCGTCTGATCGTGTGCCGCCAGCGCGGCGAGCACCCGCCGGTGATCGGCCATGGACCGCTCCGGCCACCCGGCGATACCCGGGAAAACGGCCTCGGGCGCATACCGTGTTATCTGCGACATCATTTGGGCCAGCTTGGTCGAGGCGGCGGCCACATTGATCGCCCGGTGGAAATCGTGGTTGAGCCGAACTGTCCGCTCTTCGTCGTCTCCGGCGTAGGCCTGTTCCAGCCGGGACTGAATCTCATTGAGCTCACTCAACTGCTCCTCGGTGATACCGGCGGCAGCCCGCGCCGCCAGCTCACCGCCGACGAACGCCTGGACCTCGGCGACATCAGCCAGGTCACGCCTGGTGACCGGCAACACCACGAACCCGCGGTGCGGCTGCTGGTCGAGCAGACCTTCACCGCGCAGCTCGAACAGCGCCTCCCGCACCGGGGTGACACTGATGCCCAATTCCGTTGCCAGTTGGTCTAATCGGACGTACTCCCCCGCGGCGTAACCGCCGTCGAAGATCCGCTGGCGCACGTATCGCGCGACGGCTTCCGCCAATTGCGGCCGGGTGCTGAAGTCGGGGGCGGACATGGTTTCAGATGCGGTAGTCGGCCAGCAGGCGCTTGCTGATGATCTGTTTCTGGATCTCGCTGGTTCCCTCGCCGATCAGCAGGAACGGCGCATCGCGCATCAGGCGCTCGATCTCGTACTCCTTGGAGTAGCCGTAGCCGCCGTGGATCCGGAAGCTCTGCTGGGTGACCTCGTTGCAGTACTCGCTGGCCAGGTACTTCGCCATGCCCGCGGCGAGGTCGTTGCGCTCGCCGGAGTCCTTCAGGCGGGCCGCGTTGACGACCATCAGGTGTGCGGCTTCCACCTTGGTGGCCATCTCGGCAAGGCCGAACGCGACGGCCTGGTGCTCGGCGATCGGCTTGCCGAAGGTGCTGCGCTGCTGGGCGTATCGGGCGGCGAGTTCGAAGGCGCGGATGCCCACCCCGCAGGCGCGTGCCGCGACGTTGACCCGGCCGACCTCGATACCGTCCATCATCTGATAGAAGCCGCGACCGGTCGTGCCGCCCAGGATGTCGGCGGAACTGGCGCGGTAGTCGTCGAAGATCATCTCGGTGGTGTCGATACCTTTATATCCGAGCTTGTCGAGCTTGCCGGGGATGGTCAGACCCGGGACGACTTCACCGAATCCGGTGGGCTTTTCGACCAGGAACGCGGTCATGTTGCGGTGCGGGGTGTCTGCCCCTTCATCGGTGTGGACCAATACCGCCACCAGGCTCGACGTGGCTCCGTTGGTCAGCCACATCTTCTGGCCGTTGATCAGGTAGTCACCGTCTCCGGTGGGTGTGGCCCGGGTGCGGATGGCGGCGACGTCGGAGCCGAGCTCGGGTTCGGACATGGAAAACGCCCCGCGCACATCGCCGGTCGCCATCGCCGGCAGGTAGCGCTGCTTCTGCTCGTCGGTGCCGTGCTGGCGCAGCATGTAGGCGACGATGAAGTGGGTGTTGATCACCCCGGAGATGCTCATCCAGCCGCGCGCGAGCTCCTCGACGCACAGCGCGTAGGTCAGCAGGGACTCGCCCAGCCCGCCGTAGGCCTCCGGAATCATCAGGCCGAACAGGCCCAACTGCCGCATGCCGTCCACGATCTGTTGCGGGTAGGCGTCGGCCCGTTCGTATTCGGCGGCCTGCGGTATGACCTCTTTGTCGACGAACGCCCTTACCGCCGCGATGATCTCGGTCTGGCTCTCGGTCAGCCCCAGCGTCTGGCACAGCTTGGTCATTACGCCACCCTCTCGAACACGGCGGCCAAGCCCTGGCCACCTCCGATGCACATGGTTTCCAGTCCGTAGCGCTCCTGGCGGCGGTGCAGCTCGCGCGCCAACGTCGCCAGCATCCGTCCGCCGGTCGCACCGACGGGGTGCCCCAGTGAGATTCCCGACCCATGCACGTTGGTCCGGTCGCGGTCGGCGACACCGAAACGCCACTCCGCCATGACCGCCAGCGCCTGAGCGGCGAACGCCTCATTGAGCTCGATCAGGTCGATGTCGGCGAGCGTGAGCCCGGCCTTGTCCAGAGCGACATCGGTGGCCGGTACCGGGCCGATGCCCATCACGTTGGGCTTGACCCCGGCCAGGCCCCAGGAGACCAGCCGCACCAGCGGGGTCAGGCCCAGCTGCTCGGCCTTGTCCCGGGTGGTCACCACACACATCGAGGCCGCGTCGTTCTGACCGCTGGAATTGCCGGCGGTGACGGTGGCGTCCGGATCGCTTTTGCCCAGAACCGGTTTGAGTTTGGCCAGCGACTCCAGCGAGGTGTCGGCGCGGGGATGTTCGTCGGTGTCGATCCGCTGCTCGCCGGCGCGGGAACGCACCGTGACGCCGATGATCTCGTCGGCGAGCACACCGCTGCGCTGGGCCGCCACCGCGCGCTGATGCGAGGTGACCGCCAGTTCGTCCTGCTCGGCGCGGGAGATCTGGTACTGGCGGCGCAGGTTCTCCGCGGTCTCCAACATGCCGCCGGGCACCGGGTGGTACTGCCCACCGGCGGTGGTCCGGCCGCGTGCCAGCCCGTCGTGCACCCGCACCCCGTTCCGGGCCCCGCCCCAGCGCATGTCGGTGGAATAGAAGGCCACGTTGCTCATGCTCTCCGCGCCGCCGGCGATCACCACCTGGTGCGCGCCACTGCCGACCTGCAGGCAGGCTTGGATCACCGCCTGCAATCCCGATCCGCACCGCCGGTCGACCTGCATACCCGGAACCGTCACCGGCAGGCCGGAATCCAGCGCGACCACCCGGCCGATCGCCGGCGCCTCACTACTGGGATAACAGTGCCCCAGCACCACGTCGTCGATGACATCGGCGGGCAGGCCGGTGCGCTCCAACAGTCCGGTCAGCGCGGCAACGCCGAGCTCGACTGCGGTCAGCGACGCGAACATC
Organism: Mycobacterium sp. SMC-15; assembly: GCF_045310925.1. NCBI lineage: Bacteria > Bacillati > Actinomycetota > Actinomycetes > Mycobacteriales > Mycobacteriaceae > Mycobacterium > Mycobacterium sp. SMC-15. Next base: position 329,804 of record NZ_JBJIAJ010000003.1, read on the forward strand.
CCGCCGTAGCGGCCGATGGGGGTACGAACCGGTTCGCAGATCACCGCCTCGCGCAGCGTCATAGGTGGCGACCGCCGGTCACCTCGAGCACGGTGCCCGTCATATAAGAGGACAAGTCGGACGCCAGGAACAGCGCGACCGTCGCGACCTCATCGGGCTCCCCGGCCCGGCCCATCGGCACCTCGGCGACCTTCGAATCCCAGATCCGCTGCGGCATGGCCTCGGTCATCGCAGAGCGGATCAGCCCGGGCTGGATCGCGTTGACGCGGACACCGAGGTACGCCAGCTCCTTGCTGGCGGCCTTGGTCATGCCGACGATGCCGGCCTTGGCGGCCGAATAGTTGGTCTGGCCAACCATGCCGACCTTGCCCGATATAGAGGACATGTTCACGATCGCACCGCGCTTGCGTTCGCGCATGATCGCCGCGGCCGCGCGCAGACCGTTCCAGGTTCCCTTCAGGTGGACCGCGATCACCTGGTCGAAATCGTCTTCGGTCATCTTGCGCATGGTGGCGTCACGGGTGATGCCGGCGTTGTTCACCATGATGTCCAGGCCGCCGAACCGCTCGACTGCGAGCGCCACCAGTGCCTCGACGTCGGCGGCGTCCGTGACGTCGGTGCGCACCGCCACCGCCGCGTCGGCGCCCAGCCGCGCCGCCGCCGCCTCGGTCGCCTCCAGGTTCAGATCGCCCAGCACCACCCGGGCGCCCTCGGCGACGAAGCGTTGCGCGATCGCGAAGCCCAGCCCCTGCGCTCCGCCGGTGATCACCGCCGTCTGCCCATTGAGTAATGCCACGCCGAAACCGTCCTCTACATGTCGTGATGTCGTGCCCACCCGTGGTCCGGTACATCATATTTCATATATGATTTGTCGGCCAGTGCCGAAAGGGGCCTTGCCATGACGAGCGCATCCGTCTCATCCGTTGACGACGACGTCTTCGCCGACATCCTGTCCCAGACCCGCCGGTTTGTCCGGACGATGGTCCTCCCGCGCGAACAGGAGATCCTCGACACCGATCGGGTGCCCGACGACCTGCGACAAGCCGCCAAGGACCTGGGCCTGTTCGGCTACGCGATCCCCCAGGAATGGGGTGGGCTCGGCCTGAATCTGGCCCAGGACGTCGAACTGGCCATGGAACTGGGCTACACCTGCCCGTCGGTCCGGTCGATGTTCGGCACCAACAACGGCATCGCCGGCCAGGTGCTGGTGGGGTTCGGCACCGATGAACAGAAGGAGCGCTGGCTGGAGCCCATCGCCTCCGGCGCGGTCGCGTCCTTCGCCCTCACCGAGCCCGGAGCGGGCTCCAATCCCGCGGGGCTGCGCACCAAGGCCGTCCGCGACGGCTCGGGAGAGGACGAGGCCTGGGTGCTGGACGGCCAGAAGCGCTTCATCACCAATGCCCCGCTGGCCGATCTGTTCGTGGTCTTCGCCCGCACCCGGCCCGCCGACGAGCGCGGCGCCGGGATCGCGGTGTTTCTGGTGCCTGCCGATACCGCCGGAGTCGAAGTCGGCGCCAAGGACGCCAAGATGGGCCAAGAAGGCGCCTGGACGGCCGATGTCACCTTCACCGGCGTCCGACTGCCCGCCGCCGCACTGGTCGGGGGCAGTGAGGACATCGGCTACCGGGCGGCGATGACGTCCCTGGCCCGCGGCCGCATCCACATCGCCGCGCTGGCGGTGGGAGCCGCGCAGCGCGCATTGGACGAATCGGTGAACTACGCCGCCACCGCCACCCAAGGCGGCAGCATCATCGGTGACTTCCAGCTGGTTCAGGCGATGCTGGCCGACCAGCAGACCGGGGTGCTGGCCGGCCAGGCACTGGTCCGCGATGCCGCCCGCAAGTGGGTCAGCAACGAGGATCGGCGGATTGCGCCGTCGGTGGCCAAGGTCTTCTGCACCGAGATGGCCGGCAAGGTCGCCGACTTGGCGGTGCAGATCCACGGCGGCAGCGGCTACATCCGTGGCGTGCCGGTTGAGCGCATCTACCGGGACGTACGCCTGCTGCGGCTCTACGAGGGCACCAGCGAGATCCAGCGGCTGATCATTGGATCGAATCTGATCAAGAACGCGAAGCGCTCACTGTAAGCAGCATCACTTTGGGCCTGAGAGAACGACACGCCACCTGCGTCGCTTTTTTCGCTGATACCCGCGGTAATGGATACCTGCGGCGTACCCATTGATCAGGCAATTTCATCCTAATAATGCGAATTTGTGACCTTTGCGATCACTCTCAACAAACACATACGGGTCATCTACCAGCACTTTCGTAAATTGACGGGCCCGCTCGGTGGATTTTCACCGCTCTACCTGCCGTTTTCCGTTCCGGCGTTGCGTTTGACAACATGAATGCCAAACGTGATGGGCACCACAGATTTTGGTAAGTCCAGTTATCCATGGTTAATGTGCTCGGTCATGTTTGGTCTAGAAGCTCTGATGGCGCTCATCCAGCAGGTTTCCGGCACCCCGTACATCGTCGGTGGGAACACTCCTGCCGGTACGGATTGCTCGGGTTTGGCCTCGTGGGTGTCCAACGTCGCCAGCGGCCGTCCGGCCTTCAGCGGCCGGTTCCACACCGCTAACGAGGAGTCGGCGCTGCTGGCCCGCGGCTTCCGGTATGGCACCGCCCCCAACGCTCTGGTGGTGGGTTGGAACAGCCACCACACCGCGGTGACCCTGCCGGACGGCACGCCGGTCGCCAGCGGTGAGCCCGGCGGCGTGAAGATCGGTGGCGGCGGCGCCTACCAGTCGCAGTTCACCCACCACATGTACCTGCCCATGGACGAGGCGCCGGCACCGGACGCACCGGTGGTCGAATTCGCCGCCATGGTGGAGCCGGCCCCGGAGCCCGCCGCAGAGCCGATGGCCGAGCCCATGGCCTTCGAGCCGGCCGCGCCGCCGCTGGAGGCCCCGCCTTTTGAGGCACCCCCGGCCGAGGCCCCCATCGAGGCGCCGATGGACATGCCGCCCGGCGAGGCGCCCCCGATGGATGCCCTGCCGCTCGACGACGCTCCGGCCGAGCCCGCCCCGGAGCCCGGCGACCGCGAGGCACCGGCCCCGGCTTAGTCCCGTCCGTCCCCGTGCGGTGCCGGCGACGGCGCCTTGCGGCGTCGCGCCAGCAGCCACGCCAATGCGTCCGCCTCCCCCTCGGCGATCATCTCCAGGTTCGCGAAGGCCGTGCGCAGCTCACCGGGCGCGGCCCGGAACCGTCCCGTGGTGCTGCCGACCTGGCTCAGCGCGGTGATCGCCAGCAGTCCCCCCGGGGCCAGGCGCTGGATCATCGGTGCGTCGAGCCGCCGGTCGCGAAACCGGGCGCTGTAGACCACGTCGGCGGGCGGCCCGTCGGGCAGGCCGTCATCGAGATCGACGGCGTCGAATCGGCACCGGTCGCCGACGCCGCTGTGCTGGGCGAACGCCCGCGCCTGTTCGATAGCGACCGGCGAGACGTCGAACCCGGCCACCTGCAGGCCGCGCTGGGCCAGCCAGACCGCCGCCGCACCCTGACCGCAGGCGATGTCAAGCGCGTGGCCCGCGGTCGGAAACACGTCCGCGAACGGCGCGAACACCGCGGCCGGCCCGATCGAGCCCGGTAGCGAACGGCCGGCATATTTCGCATCCCAGCGGGTGCGGTCCTCGACGCTCATCGGAATGGACGATACTGCGATGGTGAAGTTACGCCCCTCGATCGCACTGTTGCTGTTCGTCGTTGGTGGAGCTGCCGGTCTGATCGGTGACCACTCGCACGTGATCACCGGGACCACCGAATACCTGCCGGGATCGCACGTGGTGCCGTTCATCTGGAGCAGCCCGCTGTATTTCCCGATCCTGGTGGGGTCCGCGACCGTCTTCCTGGCGGAACTGCGACTGCATCTCCCCTCGCCGCGGACCGCGGTCACGGTGCGTCAGGGGGTGGCTGGCCTGGCCGCGGTCCTGGGCAGCTACGTCGTCACCGCGATGTTGCATGCCTCGCCGGTGGTTCCCCTCACGACGTTGATCTGTGCGTTCGCCGCCATCACGTTCTGCGCCTTGGGTGATCGTCCGGCGATAGTCTGCGGTGCGCTGGTCGCGGTCGTCGGTCCGGTGGTCGAGATCGGGATCGCCGAAGCCGGACACTTCCGCTATGTCCCCGGCTCGGACGGGTTGTTCGGTGTGGCGCCGTGGCTGGTTCCGCTGTATTTCGCATTCGGGGTCGTCGCCGCGCTCTTCGCTGAGATCGCCACCGGCGTCAGGCGGTCGGCAGACTAGGGCAACCTGAGGACGGACGCGATGGCACCGGTCACGCTCGGCGGCTACCCGGCGAAACAGTGTGCCCGCGTCACCCATAACGAGTTCGCCCCCGGAGTTCCCGAAGCCGCACCGCCGCGCCCGGATCTGGAGTCGCTGCGCACTGCCGGAATCGCCTTCGAGGAACGGGTTCTCGACGAGCTGCGGTCACGCTACGGCGACTCGGAGCGCCTGTTGTTCCTCGACGCCGACACCAGCCGGGCTGAACGCCAGCGGCGCACGGTGGCCGCGATGCAGGCCGGAGTCGAGGTGATCGCCGGCGGGCACCTGCCGGATATCAACGGCCGCAGGGGCCTTCCCGACGTGTTGATCAAACACCGGGACGGCTACCTTCCCGTCGACATCAAGAACCACCGCACCGTGATCGCCGGAAAGCGCTCGGAGGTGCAGATTTCGACACTGTGGGAGCCCGATCGGCGGGTGACCCTTCCCGGCTACAGCGATCACGGCGCACGCTGGCGTGACGATGTCATGCAGCTGGCGCACTACACCCGGATGTTGCAGGAGTTGGGTTTTCACTGTGGCGTGAGCAGCGGCGGCATCATCGGCAGCTCCGACCTCGCCGCCCTTCTCGGCGAGAGCCTCGGTATCACCTGGTATGACCTGGATGCCGAGAACATCGTCACGTATTCGGCCAGCGAACCGACACACCGCAGAGCGCGCTCGGCCCTGCAGCGCTACGACCATGAGTTCGCCTTCCGTCTCGACGTCGCGGCGGCCGCGGCGGCCGGGCGAGAGCTGGTGCGGCCCTACCGCATCAGTGACTGCGCCACCTGCGCGTGGTTCGACTACTGCGCGGCGGTGGCCGGCGACGACGATGCGTCGTTCGCGATCGAGGCCGGCCACCTCACCATCCGGGAGTGGCAGTACCTGTATCGACACTGCGGCGACGGTGCGACGTTGAGCGTCGCTCAGTTGGCCGCTGTCGATGTGGAGGCACACCTTCAGGCGTTTCGCATGCAGTCCGTCGGCACCAAGATGCCGCAAGATCGGCTCACCAACGCGGTTCGACGGGCCCGGATGAGTTGCACCGGAATTGATTTCGAGGAACACGAGCTCGGGCTGCCGATTGTTCCGTGCGCCGATATCGAGGTCGACTTCGACATCGAGTGGGATGATCAGGGCCGGATCTATCAGTGGGGTCTGCGTATTCGCGACGGCCAGGACGACACCACGGCCCGCTATCAACCCGTGGTCTCGTTCGATCCCCTCGACGAGGCCGGCGAAGCCGAACTCGCCGCCGAGTTCGCCTCCCGGATGCGGCAGTTACGCAGCGACGCCGCGCGGGAGGGCAAGTCTCTGCAGGTGTTCCATTGGCACCACCCCGAGATCAGCAGCACACGCAGGTTCGCCGAGGTGGAGAAGGCGCTCGACGGTCTCACCTATGACCTGCGCAAGTGGTTCGACGCGACGTTCTTCGCCCGTACCTCGTCGTCGATCAAGCAGGTTGCCGGCTTCTTCGGCTTCGGCTGGGACGTCGACGACCCCGGGGGCCTGGCCTCCCAGGGCGCCATCGAAACGGCCCGGGGCAACGGTCCGCAGGCCGATGCCGCCCGGCAATGGTGCCTGAGCTACAACGAATGTGACGTCGCGGCGCAGGCCGCGATCCGTGACGGGTTGCGCGCGTACGGCCGCTGAACCGGCTCAGCCCTGGGTCTTGGCCGTCGGGCAGATGTTGGTGCGGGCCGAGTCGACCACCTCGCCGGCGGTGGGCTTGGCGATCTGCAGGTAGACGGAGACCTGCTCGACGATGAGGCTGGTCGGATGCTTCGGGAACTCCAGGCAGGCGGTTCGTCCGGCGGCCAGGCGGCGGGCCTCCGTGCCGGGCGGGAACTTCCCGCGGATGGCGTTGAGGTAGGCCATCTCGGCCCGACTGGGGTACGTCGACTGCTGCTGGGTGCACAGCAGGATGTCGGGGCTGTTGCCGCAGTAATCGGGATCACGAGGATTGAGCGGGTCAGCCTGAGCGGATGACGCAGCACCGATCAGCCCGGCCAGCACACCTGCGGCCAGGGTCGCCGCGAGTGCGGTTGATTTCACGTCCACGCCTTTCTTCTCGCCGCTGACGCTAGCAGCAATACCAGGCCACTCGGAGTGACTTGCCGGGTCTGGCCTGCACCGGCGCAGCCCCTTCCCCCGCGCCCGCCGTAGCATTGCCGGTATGAGTTGGGCAGCCCGGTTCACCGCACCCATGACCGTCGCCGGTGTCGCGATGGGAGTTCTGGTCGGGGCCGCACCGGCGCACGCCGACGACGCCAGCTTCATGAAGTACCTCAATACCCACGGCTACACCGCCCGCTACGCGAATGACGAGCCGATCTCGGAGTCCAGCGTGCGCGCACTCGGGCACATGATCTGCGAGAACCTGCATGTGGGCCGGACCGTCGAGATCCAGCAGCCGCACTACTCGGCGTGGCCGCAGTTCCCACTGATCGCCGACGCGGCACGCCAGGAGCTGTGCCCAGGCGGGTAATTCGGTGCGGCGAGGCCGCGCAGCAGCCTGGCCCGCCGGCCGATCGGCGGCGACTCGGTACCCGCCACGGAGCGCCGGTCCGGCGGCTTCCAAGGTCAAGTAACTAAAGTGCTCGGGATGGACGGACGAAAGATCGCCAGGATCTGCGGTCGCAGCCTGGCCATTCTGACGTCGCTGGCGGTGTCGGCCGCCCTCATCCACGCCCAGAGCAGCCACGATGCGGTGCCCAAGCCCACCCAGACCGCCGAAGCGGCGCCGTCGGCCCCGCCACACACGCCGCCCACCGGAGGGATCCGCGTCGCCAACCCCGCGGAGGCCGCGGCTCTGGCAGCGAGCGTGCCGATGCCCACCGAAGGCCAGCAATTCACCTTCCCGCTGCCCGCCGGGGTGGCGCAGGAGAACGGACTGCAGGTCAAGACCATTTGGGCGGCCCGCACCATCGGCGTGCTGTTTCAGGAGATCAAGACCATCTACGGGTATCGCCAGGATCCGTTGAAGTGGCACCCCGACGGGTTGGCCATCGACGTGATGATCCCGGATTACCACAGCGAAGCCGGGATCCTGCTCGGCGACCAGATCGCCGGCTATGCACTGGCCAATGCCCAACGGTGGGGCGTCAACCACGTGATCTGGCGCCAGAAGATCTACCCGGGCGTCGGCGGCGGCAACTGGACCTCGGACTACGGCAACGAAACCGCCAACCACTACGACCACGTCCACATCGCCACCGACGGCGGCGGCTACCCCTCCGGGCAGGAGACCTACTTCATCACCTCGATGACCCCACCGCCGAAGGATTGAGCGGTGATCCTCGCGTTCACCCAGAGCACGTCCGGATTTGGTTGGCACCTGATCTGTGATCATTCGTCCTCGTCGGACGGATGCCCGGCTCCCATTCGCCTGGCTGGTCAACGAAGATGCGGGCGGATCAGTCGGATCATCGCGCGGTAGAGTGCGCGGGGTTCGGGTGCCGGCGGCAGGGGGGGAACCTCTGCGCCGGGGGCGGCGAAGGAACGCAGCATGTAGCCGACCAAGCGCCTCCAGGCCTCAGGCGCGGCGTCACCGGTGGCGGCGATCACTCCGGCGTTGGCCATGAACAGGACGACTAGGTCCCCGTCGGTGAAGTCGTTGCGTAGCTTGCCGCCGGCCTGCGCGCGGCCGATGAGCTCGAGGAAACCGTTGTACGCTTCGGCGCGGCGTGCTTCTAGCGGCGCGGCGGTCGGGAAGGTCATGGTGAGGACGTCGGCGAACCCGCGGTCGGCGGCCTGCATCGCGCACACCGCCTGGACGTAGCCGGCGAAGCCCTGCCACGGATCCGGTTCCGCCAGCGCGATGGTGACTGCCGCGGCGTAAGCATCCATTCGATCGGCGAACACCGCAGCGATCAGGTCCTCTCGGGTGGCGAAGCGCCGCGACAACGTCGCCTTGCCCACGCCAGCTTCCCGGGCGACCGAGGCCATGGACACACCCAGGCCCTCCCGGGCAAACAGGTGGCGCGCGGCGGCCACGATGCGCTCGCGATTGCGCTCGGCATCCACCCGCAACTCCGATGCGGTGCCGTCAGCGATCCGGTCGGGCTCCGGCGCGGGAAGATCCGTGTCCATCACGCCACTGTACCCAAGTGGAACAGCCTGCCCATTTGCGCTGCTATACTCCTTGCTGAATGCGGGAAGCGCGTTCCATTTCTGCGTTGCCGCTGCTCTGACCTGCGATGTCTCTGCGCTTGATCCGGAGCGGCCGGCCTCTTCGAAGGAGTTCGGGCGGTGAATGTTGCACTGTGGATCGCGGCCTGGGTGCTGGCCGCGATGTTCGCGATGGCCGGGCTCATGAAGGCCACCCAGCCCAAGGACCGGCTCGCCGAGAAACTGCCGTGGGCCGCCGGCTTCTCCGCGAACACGGTGCGCTTCATCGGGGTCATTGAGCTGCTCGGTGCGCTGGGTTTGATCCTGCCCGCGTGGACCGGGATCGCCCCGATCCTGACCCCGCTGGCCGCGGTCGGGCTGGCACTGGTGATGGTGCTCGCCGCGATCACCCACGCCCGCCGCAAGGAGCCGTCGGCGATTCTGTTCAATCTGATCCTGCTCGCCGCCGCCGTTTTCGTGGCGTGGGGACGCTTCGGCGCTCACGGCAGTTGACCGACCCGGGAAAGAAGAACCCATGAATGTCACCGTCTTCGGCGCTACCGGCGCCATCGGTTCCCTGACCGTCGACGAACTCCTCGACCGCGGCCATAGCGTCACCGCCTACGCGCGCAACCCAGCGAAGATCCCCACCAGCTGGGGTAAGAAGGTGCGCGTGGTGATTGGCGAGATGTCCGACGCCGCCGCCATCGACAACGCCATCGCAAGCGCCGACGCCGTCGTCAGCGCCCTCGGTCCGGCCATGGACCGCAAAGCCACCGGCCTGCCGCTCGTCGACGGCACCCGGCACATCCTCGACGCGATGAAACGCCACGGTGTCACCCGCTACATCGGCCACGGCACCCCCAGCCTTCTCGACCCGCGCGAAGAGCCCACCTGGCAAACCCGGCTCATCGGGTTCATGGGGCGCCACGCTCTGCCACGCGCCTACCAGGAACTACTCGGCATGAGCCGGATGATCATCAACAGCGGAGTGAACTGGACCATCGTTCGCTTCACCGCCCCGAGGAACACCCCTAAGACCGGAGAGCTGCGGGTTGGCTTCTACGGAACCGACCGGATCGGATTCACCGTCAGCCGCGCTGACATCGCCGCCTTCACCGCGGCACAGGTCAACGACGACACCTACCTCAACGCCGCGCCCGCCATCAGCAACTGACCGTTGCGTGGCGCGACGACGGTAGCAACGCGTCGGACGGCGGTGGGCGTTTCAGCGGCGGATCATCATGCCAGAAGCGCGTGCCATCACTGTGCGGGAAGGAGCGAGTTTGGCCGCGAGGCGCATCGCTTTGTTGCCGACGCCGGGGATGCAGGCGGGTTTGCCGGCCATCATTGCCTTGTATCCCGCTTGTGCGACTGGGGCGGGTTCCATGTACATGTACCGTAGCCAGCGCTCGTTGGTGATGCCGGCGGCGCGGAAGAAGTTGGTTCGAGTGGGACCGGGCGCGAGATGGGTGCAGGTCACCCCGGTTCCCTTGAGGTCCTGCGCGAGGCACTCCGAGAAGCTCACCACAAACGCCTTGGAGGCCGCGTAGCCGCATTCCAGGCCATGCGGCACAACGTATCCCGACACGGAACTGACATTGAGGATGCGACCCGCCCCGCGGCCGACCATCTCCTGCGCATATGCGCAGGCCAGGTTGGCAAGGGTCATCACGTTGACCTGGAGCATGCGGGTCAGATCGGCCGGGTCGTACCGTTGCAGCGGTATGCCGACGATGCCGAATGCGGCGTTGTTCACCAGGAAATCGACGACGCCGCCGTCGGTGCCCTGGTGTACCCGTGCGCGAAGCTCAGCGGCCGCATCCGGGGTAGCGAGATCCATCGAAATCGGTTCGACGGCAATGGAATAACGTTGCCGTAGCTCCTGCGCCAGTGTGTTGAGGAGGTCGGCGCTGCGAGGCGAGGAGGTGATCGCCAGGTCGATGCCATCGGCAGCAAAGAGGTGGCAGAACTGTTCACCGATGCCGGATGAAGCGCCGGTGATGAGCGCCCACGGCACTAGACGCCCCTCCTGGGCGCCCCGGACGATGCTGCGATGCGCGCTTTCATTTCAGCTCCTCGCTGAGGGACGTTGGAGCGGTCCGGATGGCGCTGCGGACACATCAACGCGAGACTCAGTCTCATTATGCACGGCGGCTCGCCCGCGGCCGACCCTGCTTCGCACCCCGACACATGCCGAGGCGCCGCGCCAATCGGAGTCGGCGATACCCAGCGCATCGAACGCGTGTTCTAATACCCAGGACTGCCCGCTGCCGCGGGAGACGAGGAGAAGGAGTTCACCGCGACCATGACCGCACCGACATTCGCAATGGAAACCCCGTCCGCAACCGATGACGCCGCCAGCGTGGAATCGGCCGCGGAGAGCACGCCGACGCCCGACGCTCACGTTGCGACCACAGACGCAACCGCTCCGGCCAAGAAGACGGCCGGCAAGAAGGCCAAGACTTTCGAGTTGACCCTTAGTGTGTCCGGCACCGCCGACGGTGAGTGGCGCGCCGAGATCAAGCAGGGCAGTAGCTATCTGGTGCGCAACCTCGCCGTCGCGGCCGCCGCGGTGTCACGCGCCGCCAAGGAACTCCACGAGGACCTGTTCGCGCCGATCGAGGCGCTGATGGATGAGGCGCGTTCCCAGCATGCCGCGCGGGTGGCCGCACTCGAAGCCGAGCTCGAAGCCGCGCGGAAAGCCTTGGCAGACTTGGACTGATGTCGGGGTCACCGACGCGCGAGCCAACCCAAGAACTCCGCCACGGTGAACACCGGTTTGCCGTAGTCCTGAGCCTTGCGGGCCTTTCCGGACTGCGTGCCCGCTTCGGCGATCACCAGCACCTCACATCGCGTCTTGGTCACCGAACGCACCGGCGCCAGTCCGGCCGAGGCAGCCAACCGCTCCACCTCGTCGCGATAGAGCACGCGGCCTTGGCCATCGACCGCGGTTCCGGTGAAGCAGATGCGGGCGCCGGGAACCAGCACCGCGTCGATGTTGTCGGCCATCGACTGCGTCTGAGCCAGCCCGGCTGCCAGGTCGCCGGCGCCCAGCGCATTCAGTGCGTCGTGCAGGCGCGCCGACACCTCATCCGGTAGCCGGGTGCGGGTGGCGGCGAGCAGCAGTTGGTCGGCGGCGGCCTGGCACGCCGCCTGCTCCCAATTGTTCTGCCCCGCCAGCGATGCCGGGCCGACGGGTGTGGCGCCCAGCAGGACCGCTCCGAGGCTTCGGCTGATCCGCAACAGCGCGGACAGCGCCGGAAGGTGTTCTGCCGTCGGGGTTGCGGCGTCGGGATCGCGGCTGATCAAAAGTCCCGAGAGCGCGACGGTGTCGTCGGGGTCTTCGAACGGCGACGAGCCGGACTCCAGGTCGACGGTATCGAGGCGCTCAAGCGCCGACCGGGCCCGCCGCAGCGCCGTGTCGCCGGCGATACTTGGGCCCCGCAGTTCGATGCCGAGCGGCATCGGAACCACCTGTCCCAGTCGCTTGAGTTCGAAGTCGATCAGCCCCAGCGTCTCGTCGACCTTTACGCCCACCGGCGTGCACCCGGCCAGCATCGGCGCGATCACCGCCCAGGCCTCCCGCAGCGTCGGCGCCAGCAGCACGTCGGCCACCCCGATCCGATACGCCTGGCGGGCGTCGGCCAGATCCCGCTGCGGGTTGATCAGCGTCGACACAGCGGTGCCGTCGTCGAACGCGACCGCCAGTTCCACCGGGCGCGGCCGCGACATCCGCCCCTCATCCCCCACCGTGAGCAGACCGATCGCGCAGTAACGGCGCGCCCGGTCACCGTCGACCGAGGTGCGCAGGAACCGGGCAATCCGGCGATCCACCTTCAGGTCTTTCGGCAGCACAGGGCGTTTCAGCACGAGCCCGGCCAACGAGGTGCAACGGCTCAACGCCACATACAGCTGGCCGGTGGAGAACATGCCGCCGGACAGATCCACCACCAGCCGCTCGAGGGTCTGGCCTTGGCTCTTGTGGATGGTGATCGCCCAGGCCAGTTTGAACGGCAGCTGGGTGAAGGTGCCGACAACGTCGCGGCGCAAGGATCCGCCCTCGACCACGGGACGAGTGGCCTCCCAGGTGAAGGGGGCGACTTCGGCGATGCCACCGTCGGGAAACTCGATTTCGACCACCGCGCCGTGGCGGTCATAGCCCACACCCACCACGCGGCCGATCGAACCGTTCACCCAGCGCTCGGCCTGATCGTTGTTGAGCATCATCACCTGGGCGCCGACCTTGAAGCGCAACTCGTCGTCCAGCGGCTTGTCGAACAGGGACAGGTCGCCGGATTCGGTGGCGCGGTGCACCATCTCCTCGCCCGGCAACCGATCCAGCTGTTGGCGGTTGCGGGCGGTGACCAGCCTGTTGGTCGGCGCCAACGTCAACCAGAGTTCGCCGTCCGGCGGCACGAAGTCGGCGTCCACCCGGGCGTCCAGGTGCGCCCTCGCATGACCGAGCAGCACGCCTTCACGAATCTCGTTGAGAATCGCGGTCATCCGGTCATCGCCGAGCTGGCGGAATACCGTTGTCAACGAGACGCTGGGGAAATCCGCCCGTTGGAAGGTGTGCGCCGAGAAGAAGTACGGGGTGTCATAGGTCGTCGAGAAATAGTGTTGCTCGCCTTCGGTGACCACGGGCGGCAGCTGGTAGAGGTCACCGACCAGCACCACCTGGACGCCGCCGAACGCGGTTCCAGGCTCCGGGCCGAACCGCTGCAGCGCTCCCGCGATCATGTCGAACACGTCGGCGCGCACCATCGACGCCTCGTCGATGATCAGCGTCTGCAGCTTGGCCAGTGTCTTGGTGAAGCGCCCGGGCCGGTAGTCGCCGCCGGTGACATCGGACAGCGTTGTGGTGGGCCGGAATCCGAACAGGCGGTGGATGGTGTGGCCGTCGACGTTGAGTGCGGCGATCCCGGTCGGCGCGACCACCACGACGTTGCGATCGGTATTAGCCATGAAGTGACGGATGAGCGTCGACTTGCCCGTACCGGCCTTACCGGTCAGGAAGAGGTTTCGCCCTGCCGCCAGTAGCCCCAACGCGGCACGGAACTCCTCGGTCAGCACGACGGTATCGCTGGCTGCCACCACTGATGGCACCCTACTGGTGAGCGGGGTGCCGCGAACCGGCGAGGGCGTCACCTGCCCAGCACGGAGACGATCTTCTTGGCGGTCGACTTGGCCGATCCCGGATTCTGACCGGTGACCAGTCGTCCGTCGACGACGACGTGCGAGGCGAACGGAATCAGGCCCTTGCCGTAGTGGGCGCCACGCTTCTTCATCTCCGCTTCGGCGTTGTAGGGCACCAGCTTGTTGACGCGGGCCAGCACCTCCTCCGACCAGGCGAATCCGGTGAGCTTGCGTCCGGCGACCAACAGCGATCCATCGGAGAGCGTGGTGTTGAGCAGGCCGCAGTAGCCGTGGCAGACCGAGGACACCACTCCCCCGTTTTCGAAGATCTCGCGTGTGATGCGTTGTAGTCCTTCGCTGTTCGGGAAGTCGTACATGACGGCATGCCCGCCGGTGAAGTAGATGGCGTCATAGTCCGCCGAATTGATCTCGTCCGGTGCGGCGGTTCCGGCCAGCAGCGCCATCTTCGTATTGTCGGCCTTCCACGCCTTGGCGCTCTTGTCGAAGTTGGGGAACTTCAGCGAACGCGGTTCCAGCGGCGATTGCCCGCCTTTCGGGCTGACGATCGTCTGTCGATAGCCCGCATCGGCGAAGACCTGATAGGCGTGGGTCAGCTCGGAGAGCCACAATCCGGTCGGCTCGGCCGGGTCGTCGTACTGGGCGACGTTGGAGACGACGTTGAGGATGCGCTTGGTCATCTCCCCAGGATTCTCCTGGCACTCCGGCAGCGCCAGCGAACTGGCCAGATCCTGCGATTGGGTTCTACTGTGACCAGATGGGAGCGATCTCGTCGAAAACCCAGCAACCGAATTCCCAACACCTCGCCGCGTTCCTGATCTCGCTGGTGCTCGTCATCATCGTTGCGGCCCTCGGGGGGCTCGCCTCGGCAGACGCTGCCGCCGACTACGGACGGCTCGCCCAACCGAGTTGGGCGCCACCGAGCTACCTGTTCGGTCCGGTGTGGAGTGCTCTTTATCTGTTGATGGCGGTCGCGGCCTGGCTCGTCTGGCGCGCGGATCCTCGCTGGACAAATCCCGCGATCATCGCCTACGGCGTACAGCTGCTGCTGAATCTGCTGTGGTCGCCACTGTTTTTCGGGCTGGGCTGGCGCGGTCTGGCCCTGGTCGACATCCTGCTTCTGGACGTCGCCGCGGCGGTCACCATCGCGGCCTTCTGGAAGGTCCAGCGCGGGGCGGCGTGGATGATGCTGCCGTATTTCGGATGGATCCTGTTCGCGACCGCGCTGAACTTCTCGGTGTGGTCGCTGAACAGCTAAAACGTGCGGAACCTTGGCCGGACCGCTTGTATAACGCTACTCGCCGTAGTGTAATTGCGGGATGAATCGCACCGCACCGCTGGTCACCGACCCGTCGAGCGCAGCTGACACCGACATCCAACTGAACGAACTCGGCTATTACGCCGTCACCCGACACCCTGCGGATGCTCGCGTGGTGCTGCCCGAAGCCCGGGAGGCCGACGCGCTCGGTCTGGGTTCGTGCCACATCGGAGAACGCTTCACCGTCAAAGACCCGGCGGTGCTCAGCGGCGCCGTTGCGGGCTGCAGCTCCAGTCTGGGGATCGCCCCGTCGACCAACCACCACACCCGCCACCCCACGGTGACGGCGACCGTGGGATCGACCATGCACGCCCTGACCGAGGGACGCTTCGCCATGGCATTCGGCCGCGGCATGGGCGGGTACTGGCCGGCCATCGGCCTGCCGACGGTGACCGCGGCTCGGCTGCGTGACTTCTTTTCCATCCTGCGCCGGCTCTGGGCCGGCGAGACGATCTTCAATCACGACGGGCCGGCGGGAAAGTGGCCGATGCTGCGCCACGCCAATGGCTTGGGCGAGGGGCCACCGATCGGCTTGGTCGCCGTCGGCCCCAAGACGATGGAACTGGCCGGTGAGATCGCCGATTTCGTTGTGCTACACACCTTCTTCTCCGACCAGGCGACCGCGGCATCGGTCGCGGCGGTGCGGCGCGGCGCCGAACGCGCGGGCCGTGATCCCGACAGCATCCGTATCTGGGCGTGCCTGGCGACGGTGTGCGACTCGCTGTCACAGGACGATCAACTGCGCCGCGGGGTCGGCCGGCTAGCGACCTACTTGCAGGCCTATCCCGATGTGCTGGTCTCCGCCAATGGCTGGGACCTGCAGGTGTGGGAGCGAATCCGGCAGTCCGAGCTGTTCACCGATGCCGCGACCGCCGGGCCCATCGACGCCAGCGCCTCGTACGAGACGCTGCAGCGCATCGCCGAGCTGATTCCCGCCGAATGGTTGGCGGCAGCGGCAGCCGGATCGGCCCGCGACTGCGCGAGCACCATCGCCCGGCAGTTCGATCTGGGCGTGCACTCGGTGATCATGCACGGGGCCAGCCCCCACGAGCTCGCGCCGGTCGTGCAGGCCTACCGGGCCAACCGGCCGACACTGCACCGGGCCGTCACGGCGAACCCGGGCAGATTCGCCTGAGCCCGAGGCACTTCAGCCCGGGTCAGTCGACTTTCGGGCAGTAGAAGTGCGGGTCGTTGCGGTAGTCCACCGGCGGGAGGTTACGCGCCGGGGTCTGCACCAGGGGCGCGTCCACCGGAAGGCGGCCCGAGGCGCGATCCAACGCCGAACGCTTGCGCGGATGCATCAACGCGCGCTTGGGGCCGTACTTGGAGACGAAGGTGATGGCCTTGCAGACATACCCGTGCACCCGCTCCTGGCGCGCAGACCAGGTGTAGCCCATGAGTTCACGCACCGGCGGGTCATAGAGGGCCACGGTCATGAACGTCAGGAAGCGCTGGCCGACCTTGAGGTTTAGCGCCCACAGCCAGTCCGGAATCCACTCCAGTGACGGGTGTTTGGGCATGGTCGACAGGTCCATGACCTCACGGGCCGCCCAGTTGTTCTCCAGGACGTTGTTGCACATGTGATCCCAGTACTCTTGGAACTCTTCCCAGGACTTGGGCACCGGGCGCATGCTCATGCCGTACATCCGGTACCACTGCACGTGCTCGTCGAAGAGTTGCCGCTTGTCGGCCTCGGTCAGCCCGCCGGCGAACTTCTCGGCGGCCAGCAGGGTCGACTTGAAGAAGGTCGCGTGCGCCCAGTAGAAGACGTCAGGGTTCAGCGCGCTGTAGCGGCGCCCCTGCTCATCGACGCCCTTGATGCCGATGTGGTAGTCGCGCACCTCGGCGCCGGTCTGCGGTGCGCGATAGCCGTCGAACACCACGCCGCCGATCGGGTAGATCGACCGCATCAGGCGCGGGATGCGCTCGATGAAGAAGATCGAGTGGTCTTTGACTGCCGCACCGAGTTGCGGGTGCATGTTCTGCATGGAGCCGGCCCAGGTCCCCTGGAACAGACCGGTCCATTGGCCGAAGTACTTCCAGGTCAGCGAGTCGGGACCCAGCGGAATCGGGGGTGCGTCGTAGCCGCCGTTGCTCACGGGACATCCGGCAGCTATCGGCGTCTCGTCGGCCGCGGGGCAGGTTTCCGACATGTCTTGAGTCACGAGTGCGCACTCCCAGTCATCGTTGACCACTTCTGACAACATGCGTTATCAGTATTGAAGTCTAAGGGGACACCGGGCTCGGGTCAATGAGGGGGCCGCTCGGGTCGGCCTGAATCCGTGGCGGTGGGGGCGACCGGGATGCCAGAATTCTCATCGGTGCGCACACGGCAGCAGCGCGAGTCGGGGGATCGTGATTCACGCCAAGGCGCGATGACTGCCGCGGATGGAGACACCAATGACGACTGTCGACCTGCCCCTGTCGGTTTCCCGGGGAGCGAGCACCACGCATAACAGTCAGTGCACGCTGTGTGAGGCACACTGCGGCATTCAGATCACGGTGACCGACGGCAAAGTCAGTCGCATCCAGGGCAACTCCGAGGACGTGTTCTCGCACGGCTACATCTGCCCCAAGTCGACCGCGATGGGCGGGCTGCATGACGACCCGGACCGGCTGCGTACGCCGATGCGGCGGGTCGGCAAAGCCTTTGAACCCGTGAGCTGGGAACAAGCCCTTTCCGACATCGGGACGCGATTGCGCCGGGTCCGCAAAGAGCACGGCAAAGAGGCTGTCGGGATGTACCTGGGCAACCCTGCTGCGCACAGTTCCGCGGCGATCTACGGCCTGCTGCTTCGCGCGGCCCTGATGACTCCCAATTTCTTCTCCGCGTCGAGCATCGATCAGATGCCGCACGAGTTCGCGGCCTGGAAGGTGTTCGGCTCCAACGTGCTGATCCCGATCACCGACATCGACCGGACCCAGCGCCTGGTGATCCTCGGCGCCAATCCCGCAGTGTCCAACGGGTCACTATCGGTCATGCCCGGGGCCAAACGACGGATCAAAGCCGTGCGTGACCGCGGCGGGACCGTCGTCGTGATCGACCCGCGCCGTACCGAGACGGCAAAGCTGGCGGACGCCCATGTCGCGGTGCGCCCCGGTGGCGACCTCTATCTCCTGCTGGGCATGCTGCATGTCCTGATCAACGAAAACCTCTGCGACACAGCGGCGATTGCCCGCCAGTCGGTGGGTCTTCCGGAGCTGCGCCACCTGGTCGCTAACGCCAGCCCCGAGGCCGTCGCCGCACGCGCCGGTGTCGATGCCGAGACCATCTACACCCTGGCGCGTGACCATGCCGCGGCGGAGTCGGCAGCCATCTACTGCCGGATCGGCATCTGCCACCAGGAGACCGGGACGCTGGTGAGTTGGCTGGTCATGGTCATCAACGCCGTCACCGGCAACCTGGACCGAGCCGGCGGCACCATGTTCTCCACGCCGGCGGCCGACGTGCCACGTGTGGCGAAGTACATCCCGGCCGGCTACGGAGCGTGGACCGACCGCTCTGGGCATTACAAGTCCTTCCGCGGTGAGCTTCCCGCGGTCGTCATGGCCGACGAAATTCTCACCGCCGGCGAGGGCCAGATCAAGGCGATGATCACCTGCGCCGGCAACCCGGTGTCCTCGATCCCGCAGAAGGGCCGCCTGGACCAGGCCATGGCTTCGCTGGATCTGTATGTGGCCATAGACATGTACGTCACCGAAACCAGCCGGCATGCCGATTACGTCTTGCCGCCGGCCTCACCGCTGGAGCGTGAGGATGTCGGGCTGCTGCTTCCGGTCTTCAGTGTGCGCAACAACATTCGCTACCAACATCGAACCTTCGAACCACCGGCGGGCACCAAAGACGACTGGGAGATCCTCAGCCTGCTGATGCTGGAGCTGCTGCCGGCCCCGCTGCGCAAGGTGATCGCACCGGTGCGCGAACGACTGGTCTCCGCGATCAATCCGCTGCGCATGGCCGCCATCTCCCTGGCGACTGGACCCTATGGCTGGATCCGTAAAGGCCGCAAGGGCATCACCATGCGACAACTACGAGACAGCGCCGGAGGACTGGACCTCGGGCCACTGCGCCCCCGGCTGCGGGAGGTCATCGGCACCCGTGACCGCAAGGTGCAGCTCGCGCCGGAGGAGTTCATCGCCGCCACAGCCACGTTGCTCGACGGCCCCGCCGGCCCGGCAAGCGCCTACGACCTGCAGCTCATCGGCCGACGCCAGCTACGCAGCAACAACTCCTGGCTGCACAACGTGCCGTCGATGACCAGTGGTTCCAACCAATGCACCGTGCACATGCACCCCGACGACGCCAAGGATCGCGGCCTTGCCGAGGGCGACACGGTTCAGGTCACTTCCGACATCGGAAAGATCGAAGTTCCGCTGCACATCAGCGACGACATGCGGCCCGGCACCGTCTCGGTCCCCCACGGCTGGGGACACCGCAACACCGGCTGGCGCCACGCGGACTCCCTGCCCGGGGCCAACGTGAATGACCTACACGATCCGCAGCGGGTGGACACCTTCACCGGCACCGCTGCCCTCAACAACACCTGGGTTTCCGTTACTGCCACCGCAATTGCGGTCGAGGACGATGCGCTTGGGCGGTAAGGGTTCTCGGGAAGTCAGGCGGACGGCTGTCAGCTGCCGATCGGGACGAAGCCACTGCCGGGCCCGTCACCGGCGTTGACGTCGGCGAGGATCGCGCTGAATTTCGTTAAGTTCGTAAGCGCCGTCGGGGGCCGATACCGGGAGCCAATGATCCAGCCGCCATCGTAGGCCAGGCCCACCAGCCGACCGTCCATGATTACCGGCGCTCCCACATCACCGGTCTCAAATAGCCCAGCCATCGTCGGGCGCGGCCAGTCGGTGAATCTAATATGCCCACAGAGGCCGGGAGTGGCAGGCCCCGACTTGCACACGACCGCATCGAATTCCGGGTCTGGACCTATGCCGTTGATCGCAATGCCGGGCAGAGCGAATGTACGAGAGCGAGACATTCGCGAAGAGACCTTTCGCGGACGAAGAACTGAGAGGGACACTACGCGGCGCCGCGCACTGTCGCCCGTGTCCGAACTGCGAATTCTTCCGAACGATGCGCACCAAGTCGATAGGCTCAATGTCATCGAGCCCATGAAAGTGCCATACGAGCGTGTGCATTCAGGAGACCCGGCTATTGGCATCTGTCGCCATGCCCAAAGCTACGCTGCTGAGGTGTCGATGAGCTACCTCATTAGTACCTAATTGCGGTTTGTCACAGCCGCATGGCATCGTCACTACCCGGCGGTGTCACTGTCGATCTATTCGCAGGCCCACGACGACGATCTACGCACCTGCCGGAGCGTCGTTGTTCGGCTAGCCGAGCGCACACAAAAAAGGATCAACGGAAGCGAACCGATGAACATGAGAACAGCAGTGCTGACCACGCTCACGACCGCGGTCGCCCTGGCCGCGCTGACGCTGCCCACCGCACCCGATGCGACGGCAGTACCCGGCGACCCATCGCCGGGTTGCGTCAACTTCGGGATGTTCAACTCAGCCCTGCTGTGCGACGGGCCGATCCGTGAGGATGGCTCATGGCAGCGGTGCTCGACGTGGGAACAGTCCTACGTCCCCGGCAGCCCCGGCGGCTACGCGCCCGGTGGCCGCAAGTGCGAAGTCGTCACGCCGGAGACATCGACTAACGGCTTCTGGGGTGCACCGCCCGAGAACGTGCATGACCAGTGACACCGAACCGGCCAGGCATGTAGCGACCGATTCCGATATCGCCGCCCCGGACAGCCGGACCGATAGTTCCCGCCCGAGCGCTGGTTCGGGGCACCATTGCGCCGACCCGCCCGGTGTGCGTAGGCGTTAGGCATCTCCGCTTGCTCCGCTGGTGCCGGAGACCCGGAGAAGCAGCGCGGCGTGACCGTCAAACCGGCACTAGCACCCGCCGCTGTCCTCCAACACTTGTCGCCCCAGCCAAGTCCCCTCCTCAGCATGGCATTTTCGGCTTCAGCCGGCGGTCTTCGGAACCCGCTATAGCCCCCATCCGCGCGGCGAATCGCGGACTCGGTGGGGCTACCCCGTTCCGAGGAATCCGCATGTCCCGCGCCGATTCTCATGCTCCGTTTCACGTCTGCGTCGCACGCCGTGAGATCACCGTCGTCGCTGTCCACCGCTGCGCTAGCCGCGATTGCGATCTGCCCGACCGCGGCGCCAGCACTCGCAGCCACTGCCGCTGGCAGGTCGTCTACACCGGGATGACCACCTGTTCCGCGTATGAATCGGTCCGTCGCCCAATTCGAACCTCTCACCCGCACCCCGCCGACACGCGCTGGCGCGCAGCGGTGCAGCGTCCGTCGACGTGATCCGCGCGTGGAATGGCAGGGGCCGGGGCACCAGTCGGGGGCCACGTGCAGCTGCCCTCTTCCCCCCGCAGCAGTGCCCCGTCAACTTCCGATCGGCACGAATCCGCTGCCCGGTCCGTCACCGGCGTTGACGTCCTCCAGGATCGCGTTGAATTTCGTCAAGTACGTAACGTCCAGTGGCGGGTTGTATCTGCCCCGATAGATGAGGTTGCCGCCGTAGACCAGGCCGACCAGACGACCGTCCATCGTTACCGGGGCACCCACATCGCCCACCTCAAATCGGCCAACCATCGGCACGTCCGGCCATCCGTCGCGCCAAACGGAATTGCAGATACCGGGGGTTGCAGGTCCCCACTTGCACACCAGCGAAGCGGCCACCGGGTCTGCACCGATGCCGTTGATCACAGTGCCGGCGTAGTCAGACACCGGGATCAGGTCGGGCACATCGAACTTGATCACCGCGTACCGAAGGTTGTTGTTGACGGCCACCACGGTGCCCACGGTCGTGTCTGTTCCCGCGATCGCCACCACCGCCCCTGGCCCACCGCACTGCGATCCCGTGAAACCCACCACGTCACCGGCCCGGTCACGTCCGATTGTGGTCAGCGTGCAGTAGCTGTTTCCGTCAACGACGATGACGGCCCCACCGCCCAAGATCACCATCGCAGCCGCGGGTGGAGCGGCCGGTAGGCCCGCACCGAAAAGCAGTGCAAGGGCAAGGGTTACCCGCCAACGCGCGAACTGCATTACGCCTCTTCCGTTCGATTCAGCCAGCGTTGCCACGCCCCGGTCTGCCGTCGACCACCGTCGACGGCTAGTCGGGCAGGAGGACTGATTTAGTCAGCTCGACCTTCGGTCAGCCGTTTGGGTTCGGGCCGGATGCGCCGTCGGTGCCCGGTGTTCCTGGTGTTCCGTCAGCACCGCCGTTGCCACCATCGCCACCGGGGTTCTCGAAACTGCCTCCGCCGCTGCCACCGTCGCCGCCGGCGCCGTTGCCGTTGGGGCCGACCTGTCCGCCGTTTCCACCGTTGCCGCCGCTGCCGCCTGCGGTAAGTCCGGCGCCGGCGCCGCCGTTGCCGCCGGCGCCGCCATTTCCTCCGGTGCCGCCGTTGGCGGCTCCGCCGGTACCGCCATTCCCGCCGTTGCCGTGTTTCAGACTGTTGTCGGCTAAGCCTTGAGATCCTAGGCCGCTGCCGCCGTCGCCACCGTCGCCACCGTTGCCGCCTTGGCCCCCTGTGCCGGCTCCGCCACCGCCACCCCCACCACCACCGGCACGGCTGAACGCGCTGTCGCTGTTGCCGGCTCCGCCGTTGCCGCCTGCACCGCCGACACCACCGTCGCTGGCGCCGCCGTTGCCGCCGACACCACCGTTGCCGCCAGCACCGCTGGAACCTAGACCAGTGCCGCCGCCTATGCCGCCTGCACCACCGTGGCTCGCTGACCCGCCATCAGTCCCATCACCACCGTTGCCGCCATTGCCGCCTGCCCCACCGTTCCGGCCTCCGGTCATGGGGCTAGTAATGCCTCCAGCGCCGCCGTTGCCGCCGGCCCCGGCGAGGCTGCCGGCACCGCTGGCATCACCGCCATTGCCACCGTTGCCGCCCGCTCCGCCGTCACGGGGACTGCCCACAGCGCTGCCGACGCCGCCGCTGCCACCGTTCCCGCCATTACCAGCGGTACTGCCGACACCCTGGGCCGCGCCGCCGGTGCCACCGTTACCACCGACACCACCATCACGGCCGCTACCCAGACCGGCGCCGCCGCCGCCAACACCACCGTCGCCACCATTGCCAGCGGTACTGCCGACGCCCTGGGCCGCACCGCCGGTGCCACCGTCGCCGCCGACACCACCATCGCGGCCGCCGCCCAGACCGGCTGCGCCGCCACCTCTACCACCGTTGCCGCCATTGCCAGCGGTGCTGTCATCACCGATAGCGGCACCACCATTGCCCCCGTTGCC
This sequence comes from Mycobacterium sp. SMC-15, assembly GCF_045310925.1. Classification (NCBI taxonomy): domain Bacteria; kingdom Bacillati; phylum Actinomycetota; class Actinomycetes; order Mycobacteriales; family Mycobacteriaceae; genus Mycobacterium; species Mycobacterium sp. SMC-15. The sequence goes on from NZ_JBJIAJ010000003.1 coordinate 352,960, forward strand.
GCCGGGGCCGCCGTCACTACTTGCTAGACCGCTGCCGGCGCCGCCGCCATCGCCGCCGTTTCCGCCGTTGCCAGCAATGCTGCCGGCACCGGTGGCGGCACCGCCGTTGCCGCCATTGCCGCCGGGGCCGCCTTCTCGGCCCATCCAAACGCTCGTCTGGCTGCTGTTTCCGCCGTTGCCGCCGGCACCGCCGGTGCCGCCTATTCCGTCGGCACTGCCGCCGTCGCCACCGTTGCCGCCCGAACCGCCAGCATTGCCGGTGGCGTAATAGCCCGGGGTGCGACCGCTGGTACCACCGTTGCCGCCGGCACCACCGGTTCCGCTGTCGCCGACCGAGTTGCCACCACCACCGCCGTTGCCGCCGTCACCGTTGGTGCTGAAAAGGTATCCGGCACTGCCGCCGTTTCCGCCCCTACCGCCGTCTCCCGCGTGCAGCCCGTCTAGGCCGGTCCCACCGTCGCCGCCGGAGCCACCGTTGCCGATCCAGCCACCAGCACCACCCGAGCCACCACCAGCTCCGGCGCCGCCGTCTCCCCCCGCACCGCCATTGCCCAGCCAACCGCCGGCGCCGCCGTCACCGCCGTCCACACCGTCTTCGGTGCTGCTCCAACCGGTTCCACCGTCACCGAAGATCCAGCCGCCAGCGCCGCCGTCGACAGTGGTCTCGGTGCCGTCGACGCCGTTGCAGATCAGGCCGCAGGCACCGCCGAAGGCAAACAACGGGTTGACGAAGTCGTTGACCGTCGAGCCAAATGGGCTGTCGATCCAGTCCTGCATCGCAGCATGCAACGGGAGATAGATGTCGTTCTGGAACCAGTCGGCGAAATCAGTACCGACAGCCGCACCCGCCAGGTCCTCGCCGCTGAACAGCGATGCGAGGTCGAGCGTCGACGCAGAATCCGAACCGTCCCAGTAGCCGGGCTCGAATAGTGTGCCCCATGCGGCCGGGTCCAGCAGGTCGGCGAAGAAGTCCTCGAAGTCGGCATGAGCCGTCGGGGCCAAACCGAAAGCCGCCAACGCCCCTAAGGAAGCCCCCGCAGCAGCCACCCGCCGCGCCGACGCAGATCCATTTCCCTTAAGCCAACCTGAGATCTTCACGGCAACTGCCTATCACGGAAGGCAGTGAACCGCCATTCGAACGCCGCCCGGATAAGTACCCCGCAGACTGGCGTGCAGACGGTGCGGCGCCCAGTCGGAAGCCGGATCGATCGTCTATCGCGCCGTGTACCAGGGCTAGCGGCGGTCCGGGCAGCGACCGGTGGCGGTCGGTGCCCGTCACCGTTGCCGGCTGGCCCTCGCCCTATCAGTGCAGCGCTTTCGTGCGGCCTTGATCATCGGCGCGTCCGGGTTCGGCCAGTGTGTGAGATTCAGTGGCGGCCCGGCCAATACGACGAGTTCGTGCTCAAGCGATTTGGGATCAGCCTCTTCGAACACGGCCACTTCGAGGTGACCGTGCATCCAGGCGCTGAGTGCTTCTTCGCCGCGGGTGTCGAAGCGATAGTTGCGATAGTTGGTGTCACTGGTTCCGGCGCTTCTCGGTTGGGGTTGCAGATCGAGTTCGTCGATCAGCAGCGCGCCCAGCGATCGCCGCAGCGTGGAGAAGCCGCTGCCGCCCGCACGAAAATGGGTGTCGAACTCCCGCTGAGCGAGGTTCGACGACCGCCCGATGTAGAGACAGTCCCCGGACCCGCAGTGCAATCCCGGCACAGCACCCTCACGGAGGAAAAACGCATAAACTCCGGGCGCTGCGGGGGCATCGAGAAGGTCCAGTCGCGTTCGACGATCCGACAACTGTCCCAGCACTTGTGCTGCGTCCATTCTCGAAACCTAGCTGAGCTGCGTCCTGCCCGCGTCTGCCTCAGACCGGGAAGCAACTCCGGCACGGTCCCTTACCGAGACGGCGCCTGTTCCCCGGCGGGTCCGCCCGCCAGTGCGTCCAGCACCCGATCGATGAACCGGTCGGCATGGCTACGAAGGCTGTCGTTCGTGTGTTGGGTCGCGTCGACCTCGATCGAATCCCCCGATGCGAAGCGCACCCGCATGGCACGCCGGTACGTCCGCTCCCCGAAACCGTCCGCTGCCCCATAGGAATTGACGTCGACCCCAGCGACCTGGCTCAGCGGCCGAATGACCGCGGCCAGATTCTGCTCCTCCGCAGCGTCCGAGATGTAGTCCAACTGTCCGATCGCGTGCCTGTCGATCCAGACAAGACGGCACCGGTGATCTGGCAGCTTCTCGCGGGCGAAGCCGTCAACCGGCCATCGCCTAACCAGCTCGCCGATCTGCTCAACAACGATCCTGGGCGGCCGCGACCAGTCCGGGAATACGTCCCTGGCAATCTGCCGGAGTCGTTCTTCGTTCGTCATGGACGTCAAAGTAACCCGAACGAACGACCGTCGCCCGCTGGCGCGGTCGCCCTACCCTCTGACCTCTGTCGGGGACCTCCGTCGGGCTGACAAATTCAGCGTGAGGATATTTCGCAGCGAGCGGTCAGTCCCCCGCGAACGGCCCGACCCGGCCAGTGAATTCCACAAGCCGGCATTCACTAATACAGTTCCCCCATGACCTCCCCCGCCCTGCGGGTCACCCCGGTCAGCCTGCGCGAGCTGGCGCAGCGCTGCGCGGCATTGTCAGGCCAGGTCACACCGGCGCTGCCCGCGGCTACCGCGTCCGGCTGGCAGTCCAGCGGAGCAGCGACCAGCAGCGTCAATTCCGGTGCGAGCAGCGTCGGCACCGCCTCCAAGACCCGGATGACCGCGACCTCGAACAAGCTGGGCACCGCCGCTCGGGGGTACGAGTCGATGGACCACGACGGCGCCGCAACCCTGGCCGCAGTCCCCCAGCACGCCGGCGGCCTTCCCTCGCTGGTCCCCCGCAACTCCGGTGTCGACGGCGGCGCCGGCACACTAGGGGTATAGGCAGATAGACCGCGATGTCCGGATTGCCGCCGCTGACCGCGATCGAAGACGCCAACTGGGATTACCTCACCACCAACGCCACCGCCTGGACCAATCTCGCCAACACCTGGGAAGCCGCGTTCACCGAAGTCCGCGACGCCTCAATGAGTCCCGGAGGCTCCGCATGGACCGGCGCCGGCGCCGAAGCCTTCCAACAGCGCGCCGCCGCCGACGTCGTGAAAATCCACGGTCCCGCCGACATGCTGCGCAACGCCGCCGCTATCGCCGCCCGCGGCGCACAAGCCCAGCAGAGCAACAAGGGACTGGTGCTCTCTGCCGTCAATACCGCCGAGCGCGAGGATTTTCGGGTTGGCGACGACTACTCGGTCACCGACACCTGGACCTACTACAGCTCCGCCGCGGAACAGGTGCAGCGCGAGACCGCCGCGGAAAGGCATTCCAGCTTCATCAAGTCCCGCACCGCCAATCTAGTCAACAACGAGCAGGAGATAGCCCGCCAACTCAGCACTGCCACCGCGGGCCTGCACTCGTTCAGCTTCGGTGAAGACGGCGCCGACGGTGGGGCGGGTGGCAACGGGCAGCCGCGCGTGGTGCTCGTCGATGACGTTCGCCGCGACCCGACGATCCAAGGCCCGGCCAGCACTCCTGAACGTGAGCAAGACGGCTACGACCTGCAAGACCAGTTCCAAGACGGCCAGGGGCCGATCTTCGGCGGCGATCCGCGGCAGTTTTACCCGGACGGCCGGCCAGCAGACTTCCCGCGAAGCCCCGCCTCCCAACTCGCCCAGGGGCCTGACGGTACTCGACCCCTGCCGACGGGCACCGCGCTGGGAACCGACGGTAGGCGCTACGCGTTCTTCAGCAATCCTGACGGCTCGGTACAGCCGGGCATCAGCCCTTGGGCGACGAACGGCACGGTATGGGATTTCACCGACCCGAACCATCCGGTGAGAGTCGGTGATCTACCTGGGATTTTCCAGGCCAGTGGCGCCTACGACGCCGCCACCAACCAGATGGTCATCATCGGCAACGCCAGCAACACCGAAGACGATCTCACCAGGGGGATGTGGGTTTCGGCGCCCATCGACCCCGCCAACCCGAACGGCTGGGTCAGCACCCTGCACCGTGTTGGCGACGTGGCGCTGCCGGGAAACCGGGAAAGCCAGGTGGTCGCGTTACAAGGCGGCGGTTTCATGCTGGTCGGCGCAACCGAAAGTGGACCGGTATCGGCTATCGCCGCGGCCAATCCCCAAGGGCTCGCCGCGGCGTCTCCGGTGGAAATACTCACCCAGCGCGACCTGCCCAGTGTGTACGGCCCTACCGTCACCGGGCTGTCCTTCGACCCGGCGACGGGAAAGGAGGTGGTTGGACTGCGGGTGAGTACCTGGACTGATATGCCTCGGCCCCCGGGACTTCCAGCCGGGCAGCCGTTCGATCCATATAATCCGATGACGTACACCACCACTGTCACCGTCGGTCACTAGCAGGGAACAGGGCGGTCCGATGCCGGATAGGTCACTCGCGGTTACGGCAGTACCAGCAATTGTCGTCGCAGGATGCCTCACGTTGGCGCCGACTGCGTGTGGAGCGCCCTCGGGGTTCCCCGACCTCGACGCATTCCACGCGGTTGATCCTTCCTCCTACACAACTCATTTCGGCAGGGGCGGCGGTGGTGTCTTCTTCGCCACCCCCGACGGGTTGCAGTGCGGATGGGCTTCGCTGGCCAACGGACCCGATGATCACGTCAGTCCGGGCTGCACAGGGCCTCTGCCAGGTGTACCCGGCAGCGACTCGCGAGCCGAGGGCGGCAAGTGCATGGGGGTGGGCGCGCCGACTTCTGAGCCATCGGACCTTGGGCCATACGGCTTCAAGCAAGAGACCTGCCCAACCATCACCTCGGCGGTGCTGCACGTAGGGCAGAAAATCACGGCGGCCAATACGACGTGCCTGGTCGGCGCGGACCGGCTGACCGCGTGCATCGACCCGATCCTCAACCGCGGGTTCGTCCTTGAGCCCTCCGGATCGTGGACCTTCTGACCGTGCGTACCGTGATTCAGGCCCGCCACACGCTGTTTGCCGCGGCTGCCGCGGCCGCGGCTGTGGTGATTGCACCGTCGTGGCCGGCGCGCGCCGATGATCAGAGCTATCTGACGTACCTCACATCCCACGGGTTTCAGTACCACGTGAACGTCGAAACGCCGGCAAGGGCAGTCCAATTCGGAAAGAACATCTGCACCAGCCTGCGTTTCAACGGTGACCCGATATCGCGGATCGACAAGAAGATCGCAGGAGCGGTGGACGGCGTGATGGTCGATGCGGCGCAGCACGAACTGTGTCCCGACACCCTGGACACGCCATAACCCGCGGCTGCTGCGCGTCTTGCCCCGCGGCTGCCGTGAGTTCGGTTCGGGCAATGGCGTTGGCGGTGACTGCGGTCAGCGCCTCGTTGGTGTTTTCGCCGTTCGCTGCGGCCGGTCCCGAATGCTCGTCCTACGAGTGCGTCAGTCGCAGAGCGACAAGCCTTTAGTGATCAGTGGGCCGATGTCCACCTTCAGCCCTGGGTACGTGGCATCGTCAGCCCAGATCTCGTCGATGTCTTCGAATTGACCCGTCGACTTCGCGGTGCCATTCACGGCGTACATCTTCCGATTCGCCGCAAGAGTCAACGACTGCTGTCCTCCCCCGACACCCTGGCGCGCGCACATCAGGGTCGCCTCGGAAACCGTCAGGGGCCACGGGCCATCGGTCCAAGTCTCCTCAGACACATAGCCCTTCGGCCGGTTGTTGGGGTTAGGAGCAGCGGTGGCGGTAGGAGAAGCAGTGGCGGCGACAGCTGCAACGGCGATGACCGCGGCGAACCGCAGCAATGACTTGGACGGCACGGAATCCCTCCCGTTCTATCAGTGACCGTGTCATCTAATCGCACGGACGATGGCCGGTGTGCGAATCCGGCTATTCGGCGCGAGCGGATCACCGCCGCGGTGAACCCGCCGGCGCCGGAGTGAGCTAGAGGATCGACATTCCGGTCCCCCGCGACCAAGTCCCGCCCCCGGCGATCGCATGCCGCGCATCTGACTCCGCGTCGCCGACGTAGCGACGCACCGCACCGTCCACGACGAGCGTGATCGCGGCGTTGGTGGTTTCCGGAGCCACCAGATACGGCGCCCACCACATGGATCTCGGTCCGCACGACTCCAGTCGTGACAGAAAGTGCTAGTCGTGTTCGGCCATGTCACCCGGCGGGCACGCGTCACGCAGCGCGATCAGCTCAGCCGTCCACTACGCCCTCAGTTCTTCGGCCCAGGCAGCGATCTCCGCGTCGGCAGCGACGACGGCCGCGATCATGTCATCGGTCATGTGCCCGAGCCTGGACCGGCGGTGCGACAGGGGCAGCGCGAGGCGCGAGTAGCAGAGAAGCTGAGGTCGCCCCGCTCCCCGCCCCGTTCTACGGAGCTCAGCCGAGATCACGGCTGGGCGCCGGCACCGCCCGCGCCCCCTGCACCTCCGACGCCGTTGCCATCCTCATCGATGCTGTGTACACCGCCTTCGGTTCCTGTCGCACCAGCCCGACCACCGGAACTACCACCGTTTCCGCCGTTCCCACCGTCTCCGGCGATACCTGCTACGCCATCGCTGTAAGACGTTCCGCCACCGCTGCCGCCATTCCCGCCGGCACTGCCGGCACTACCTGTCGGCGCGTTTCCGCCATTGCCGCCATTGCCACCGTTGCCCCCGTCGGCACCGTTCAGACCTGCGCCTCCGGAGCCGCCTGCGCCCGCATGTCCAGTGGCACCATTCTCCGCAACTCCCGCACCACCAGCTCCGCCGTTGCCACCGTTTCCGCCAGCACCGCCTACGTAGCTAGCATCGCCTCCTGAACCGCCCGAGCCCCCATTGCCACCCCCACCACCGTCACCGGGGCGCCCCTCTGTACCGCCCAGCCACCCATTCGCACGCCCGGCGTCGCCACCCGCCCCACCGCTTCCACCGTGGCCGCCAGCTAGACCATCACCATGTGGGGAATACAGCGGGTACCACGGGGGGATGATTCCGCTGGCGCCGCTGCCGCCGTTGCCGCCGTTGCCGCCAGCACCGCTGTTTCCGAGAAACGTTCCGCCGGCTCCGCCGTTGCCGCCGGCGCCGCCGTCAGAACCGCTTAGGGTGCGACCCCATAGCTGGCTAAAGTCGCCGCCGTCCCCGCCGATGCCGCCGTCGCCGCCATTGCCGAAAATTCCTGCGCTACCGCCGTCGCCTCCAGCGGAACCGTCGACCTCCAACGGATTGAAGAACGTGCTGCCGACGCCAAGACCACCGTCGCCGCCGTGCCCGAACAGCCAACCTCCGTTTCCGCCGTCGCCTCCAGCAACAGTTGCCGTCAAAGTTGACGTATCGGGGCCAGTTGCCTCGTACTGGAAGTAACCGTCGCTACCGTGGCCGCCGTTGCCCATCATTCCGGCCGAACCACCGTCCATGCCGGCAGCACCGTCACCGCCGTCGCCGAACCACCAGCCGCCGTTCTGAGCGACGGTGCCTCCAATGGTGTTGCCGAGTTCGTCCCTGATCACCGCCGAGTCCGCACCGTCGCAGATCAGGCCGCAGTGGTTATCGAAGGCAAACAGTGCGTTGATCGGGTTGAGCCACCAGAGGTTGTCGTTGATGAAGTCCTCCAGGTGAGCGTGCAAGCCACCCATCCCGTTAGCACCGACCCAGAACAGGTCGAAGGTCTCCGCAGCATCAGGCACGGTACCCACTGCGGAACCAGTATCCATCGCGCTGAAGCTGTCGAACAGGTCCTCAAAGTCGGCGTGCGCGGTCGGCGTCATCAGCCCGAAAGCCGTGAACATCCCCGCTGCACCGGCAGCAGCTGCCGCCCGGCCGATCGTGTGCTTGCCTGTCCGAAGACCCATGCCCCGCTCCTCTGACTCGGTGAAATCTGATCGGAACCTTAACAACCGAGTAAACGCAGATCCTCGCCCAGATACCTCAGCCGCTTTTAGCGGTGAACTTTCCGCAAGTCCGTTTCCCGGCAGACCGCCACTGTTCGCAGCTCTTGAGCTACGGGCCTCGGCGTTTCTACCCACCACCTGCGCCGCACCCACCGCCATCGACCTCCGGTCCAGCAAGGGCGTCGTGCCGCCGACCACGGACACCAACGAACAGCCCTCGCGCCGTGTTCCAGCGCGAAAGAGCCACTACCAGCACTTTTGCGGGAGCTGCTGCGGGAATGTCATTTCTCATCGGTCGTCGCCACTAAGACGCATTCGACTGTGCTCTGGTCGGGGAGCGCGCCGAAATCCGAGGCGACGCGGGCGGCGCTACCCCACCACCTGCGCCGCGCCCCAGACCCCGTCCCCGATCCGCGCCTCAGCAACGGCGCCGTCAGCCGAGAATCCAACGAACAGGATCCCGACGTTCCCTGCTTCGTCAGTTGCGACGATGCTGGCCCGCCGGCCGTCAACGCGCACCGCTGAGTCGTCCAGCACAGTGAAGATCGCGCCGCCATTGAGGCTTATGCGGCTGCCGACCAGCCCCGCCGATGCGGCCGGCGCCGACCGATGCGGAGTCAGCCCGACGAACCAGCCGGCACTCATGGCCATTTCGGCTCCGATAGCGGTGGCGACGCCACCGATCAGCATCAGTGGGGCGACGTGAGCGCTCTCGCCGACCAGCATTGCCACGATGCCGATGCCGGCGATCGCAGCGGCCTTCTCGGCTCGGATCAGCGGTGCGGCGGTTTCGGTGGTGGTCATGCGGGTGCTCCTTCCGACAGATAGCGGTAGACGGTGGCGCGGGAGACGCCGAGCATCTTGGCGATGTCGGTGGCGGCGATTCCTTTATCTCTGAGGCTGCGGGCTTTCGCGGCGTCGGCGACGTCGACCTTGCGGGGCCGGCCGCCTTTGCGCCCGTTCGCTGCGGCCGCGGCGAGCCCGGCCCGGGTCCGCTCGATCATGGTGTCGCGTTCGAGTTGGGCGAACGCGGCCATGATCGTCAGCATCGCCTTGCCCATCGGCCCGTCGGTGTGGAGACCCTCAGTCAGACTGCGAAACCCGATGCCGCGCGAAGTGAGTTGGTCGACGACGGCCAGCACGTGTTGGGCGTTACGGCCGAGCCGGTCGAGCTTCCAGACCGTCAGCACGTCGCCTTCGCGGAGATGGTCAAGGCAGGCGTCGAGTTCCGGCCGCTGCGCCTTCGAGCCGCTGACGCCGTGGTCGGTGAAGATGCGCGCGGCGGCGGCGCCCGCGACCGAGCTGAAGCTGCGGATTCTGGCGCTGGCGGGAGAGATTGGTCGGCCAACGCATCGATCCACGCCGCTGCGTCAGTGATCGGGACACGGGTTTCGGCGGCACTAGCCATGGCAAACGACCGTAGGCGGGGGTACCGACAACCAACTGGGGTCAAACCCCGGTTTCGGAACCCCTCCGAACCTCAAAAACCGCCACTGAACTCTGTCGGGCTGACAGGATTTGAACCTGCGACCACTTGACCCCCAGTCAAGTGCGCTACCAAACTGCGCCACAGCCCGCCGCCGCCACAACAACTCCGGCAGCAGGTCGAAAGCCTACCGCACGCCCGCTAGTGTCCCGAATCCGCGTGAGGACACCTCGACCGCGTAGGCTCGCCACGCGAGCCCGACCCCCTCGGCAGCGCGACTACCCCTCAGGAACCACCACTTATGCAGCTTCCCCCCTCGCAGCAGTGGTCGGCCATGCCCGACCCCACGGACCCCATAGACACCCCCAAGACCAGCGCCGACTCCGCCGTCACCGACGAAGTGGTCGACGTCGTCGACACCGGCGACACCGGCGACACCATCTTGCTGCTCCAGAAGATGGAAAACCGGCTGATTCGGCACACGCTGCGCCGGCCCGACGTGCTGAGCGCCGAGCAGCTGCGCCGACTGCGGTATCTGCTCAACTTCGCCCGGCTCGACGACTTCGAGCCCGGCGCCGCCGGACCGGGCGGCGCTCGCGGCCGCGGCGACGTCTCCGTGGGCGCGGAGCTGGCCGGGTGGCGGGCCAAGGTGGCCGACGCCCTGCGCGGCCCGCTGCGCGAGGAACGCGACCCGGTGATGGCATTGGTCGCCGCCCGCGACACCCTGGGCGCGCTGACCGCCGAGCAGGACGAGCAACGCCGCCTGCTGGCCGAGCGCCACGGCAACGACTTCTCCCTGGCCGAGCTCGACGCCGAGGTGGGACACAAGAAGCTGGTCACCGTCCTCGGTGGTGGGGGCGGCGCCGGCTTCGTCTACATCGGCGGCATGGAGGCCCTGCTGAAGTCCGGGGCGGTGCCCGACTACCTGATCGGGTCGTCGTTCGGTTCCATCCTGGGATCGGTGGTCAGCCGCACCCTTCCGGTGCCCATCCACGAATACATCGAGTGGGCTAAGACGGTGTCGTTCCGCGCCATCCTGGGGCCCGAGCGGCTGCGCCGCCGCCACGGCCTCACCGGTGTGTTCGCCTTGAACTTCGACCTGTTCGCGGACGCGATGTTCCGCCGCGAAGACGGTGCGCCGATGAAGATGTCGGACCTGGAGATTCCGTTCGATGCGGTGGTGGCCGGGGTGCGCCGCCAGCCGTTTGCGGACCTGCCGGGGCGTTACCGCAACCAGCGCCTGGCCGGCCTGCAGCTGCGGTCCTTCCCGTATCTGTCCTTCGGCCTGGGCCCGCAGGTGGCCACGCGCATGTGGCAGACGGCCGCCTTCATCGACCCGCGGGTGGTGACCCCGATCGTGATCGGCGGCGACAATCCGGACCGCGACGTCAACGTCGTTGACGCAGCGTCCTTCTCGTCGGCGATTCCCGGGGTGCTGCACCACGAGCCCAAGGATCCGGCCATGCAGCCGCTGTTCGACGCGCTGCTGGCCGACAACGACGTCGGCGCCCTGGTCGACGGCGGCGCGGCCAGCAATGTGCCGCTGGAGCTGGCCTGGAAACGGGTCCGCGCCGGCCGGTTGGGCACCCGCAACGCCTGCTACCTCGCCTTCGACTGCTTCCATCCGCAGTGGGACCCCAAGCACCTGTGGCTGGTGCCGATCACCCAGGCGATCCAGTTGCAGATGGTGCGCAACGCGCCCTACGCGGATCATCTGGTCCGGTTCTCCCCCACGCTGTCACCGGTCAACCTGGCGCCGTCGGCGGCCACCATCGACCGGGCCTGCCAGTGGGGACGCAAGAGCGTCGGGCATGCCATTCCGGTGGTTTCCGCACTGCTGCAACCGGTCTGGTGGGAAGGCAGCGAGCCCGCGGTGGTGACGCCGAAGGCGCCCGCCCAACCGGAGCACCCGCATGCCGCGTCGATGAATGAGGTGATGGCCTCGGCCCGGGCACCGCGCAGCCGCTGGGAGCGGTGGCGCAAGCAGAACCCGGCCTGAGCCGGCTAGACCGTCAGCAGCCGGTAGAGCCCGATCAGGCCGACCACCAGGATCACCGCGCGCAGCGCGTTCGGCGACAACCGGCGCCCGTAGTGACCGCCCAGGTATCCCCCGATCAGTGAACCGACCGCGATCAATCCGGCTGCCGGCCAACTGATCCGGCCGAACGCCGTCACCATGTAGGCCACCGCGGCCACCACGTTGACGATCAGCACCAGCAGGTTCTTCGCGGCGTTCATCCGCTGCATCGACTCGGGCAGCAGCACCCCCATCACACCGACCAGCAGAATTCCCTGGGCCGCAGCGAAATAGCCGCCGTACACGCCGACGACGAAGGTGCCCACTACCAATGCCGTGAGCCGACCACCGCTGAGCTGGTCGGTCGAGCGGCCCTCGGCCGCCGCGCGACGCTGCGCCACCGCCTGAATCTTCGGCCCGATCACCACCAGCGCCAGGGCCCCGACCAACAATGCCGGCACGATTCGGTTGAACACGCTCTCGGGCAGGTGCAGCAGCAGATAGGCGCCCAGCACCGCGCCCAGCAGCGATCCCGGTATCTGCCAGCGCAGCCGCTCCCACTGACCGCGCAGTTCGCGACGGTAGGCCCAGGTGCTGGAGACACCACCGGCCACCAGGCCGATCGCGTTGGAGATCGTCGCGGTCAAGGGCGCAAAACCCAGCGTCACCAGGGTCGGGAAGGTGATCAGCGTGCCCGAGCCGACCAGGGCGTTGATCGCCCCGGCGCCCACCCCCGCCAGCAGGATCAACACCATCTGCGAAACCGGCATTTGCAGCACCCTACGCTGATCGTGCGCAGGGCTAAGGCAGCCCAGCGGAGAGGTGAGGCGATGATCGGCAGTACGGGAAAGCGGGTTGTCGGGGCTGCCTGCGTGGCGCTGTTCGCCCTTGGGGCGCCGCCGGCGGCCCAGGCCGCCCCGGAGGTGCCGTCAGGCCCGTACGCCTTCACCGCCCAGCACGGCCCGTCGCAGCGGGCGGCGACGTGGACGTTCACCCCGTGCGGCGCGAGTTGCACCACCGTCGACGCGGAACGCTGGCTGCAGAACGCGGAATTTCATCTCAACGGCGGTCGCTGGGAGTACAACGGGCGGGGCAGCATGGACTGCCCGGTGGATCAGACCCCGCTGCCGGTGTCGAAGACGGTCAGCTTCGATGCGGTGACCCTGGCCGGCCGATGGACCACCGCGACCCTGGAGCCGTGCGGCCGCGGGCCGGCCGGCGGGGTGGTCGGGCAGTGGGATTTTCAGCTGACCAAGGCGGGCTAATGCCCGACCTCAGCGAGAACGCTTGGGGCCGCGCTTCTCTCGCACTCGCACATTGATGCGGATCGGGCTGCCCTCGAATCCGAACGTCTCGCGCAACCGCCGCTCCAGGAACCGGCGGTAGCCGGCCTCTAAGAATCCCGATGTGAACAACACGAACGTCGGCGGACGCGACGCCGCCTGGGTGGCGAACAGGATGCGCGGCGCGCGCCCACCGCGCGCCGGCGGCGGGGTCGCGGCGACCACCTCTTTGAGCCAGTTGTTGAGCTGCCCGGTCGATATCCGGGTATCCCAGGAAGCCAACGAGGTCTCCAGTGCCGGCACCAACTTCTGCACGGCGCGACCGGTTTTCGCGGAGATGTTCACCCGCGGCGCCCACGCCAGCCGGGCCATATCCCGGTCGATCTCCTTGTCCAGCAGGTAACGCCGGTCCTCGTCAACCAGGTCCCACTTGTTGTAGGCCAGCACCACCGCCCGGCCCGCCTCGACCACCATCGAGATCACCCGCTGGTCCTGCTCGGTCAGCGGCAGCGACGAATCGACCAGCACGATCACCACTTCGGCGGCGTCGATCGCGCCGTGAGTGCGCACCGAGGCGTAGAACTCGTGTCCGCTGGCCTGCCCCACCTTGCGGCGCAGCCCGGCGGTGTCGACGAAACGCCAGATCTTGCCGTCCATCTCGATCAGCGAGTCGACCGGGTCGACCGTCGTTCCGGCCACGTCGTGCACCACCGAACGCTCATCGCCGGCCAACCGGTTCAGCAGCGAGCTCTTGCCCACGTTGGGCTTGCCGACCAGCGCCACCCGCCTCGGACCGCCGCCACCGCCGGCGGTTTCGGCCACCTCGGGCAGTTTGGCGACCACCTCATCCAGCAGGTCGGCCACCCCGCGACCGTGCAGCGCACTGACCGTGAACGGCTCACCCAGTCCCAGCGACCACAGTGCCGCCGCGTCGGCCTCGGCGCGCTCACTGTCAACCTTGTTGGCGGCCAGGAACACCGGCTTGCCGGATCGGCGCAGAATTCGCGCGGCGGCCTCGTCACCGGCGGTCGCGCCGACCACCGCGTCCACCACCAGAATCACCGCGTCGGCGGTCCGCATCGCCACCGCGGCCTGCTCGGCCACCAGCTGCTGCAGGCCCTTGGCGTCGGGTTCCCAGCCACCGGTGTCCTGCACGACGAAGCGCCGACCGGTCCACAGCGCGTCGTAGGACACCCGGTCGCGGGTCACCCCGGGCAGGTCCTGCACGACGGCTTCGCGCCGGCCCAGGATCCGGTTGACCAGCGTCGACTTGCCGACGTTGGGCCGGCCCACCACGGCCACCACCGGCGGCGGGCCGGAGTCTTCGACGAGATCGTCGAAACCGCCTTCTTCGCCGATCTCCCAGTCGCTTTCGTCGACCCAGGTTCCGTCAGTCATCGGATCGCCCCGCAATGCTGCTCAACCAGGTCCCGCAGATGGTCGATCACCTGCGCCTGGGTCATGTCACCGGTGTCCACGATCACCGCATCGTCGGCGGGCCGCAGTGGCGACACCGCCCTCGTGGAGTCCAATTCGTCGCGGCGAACCACGTCAGCCAGCACTCCCGCGTAGTCGTCGCGCAGTCCGGCCGCGACGTTCTGGTCATTGCGCCGCTGGGCCCGAGTCTCCGCCGAGGCGGTCAGGAAGATCTTCACGTCGGCGTCGGGCAGCACCACGGTGCCCACGTCACGGCCTTCCACCACCACGCCGCCGCCTTGCGCGGCCAACTGCTGCTGCAACGCGACCAACCGGGTACGCACCGCGGGAACCGCTGCCACCGCTGACACCGCACGAGTCACCTCGTCGCCGCGGATCTCTCGCGAAACGTCTTCTTCGCCAAGGAAAGCGCGGTCTCCCTCGGGCAGAGAGTCCACCGCGACCTCGACGCCCTGCACGACCGCACCGATGCCGTCGATGTCATCAAGCGCGACACCCGATCGCAGCACCGCCAGCGTGACGACGCGGTACATCGCGCCGGTGTCCAGATAGCGCGAGCCCAGGGCCGTCGCCAATCCTCGCGCGACCGTGGACTTTCCGGTTCCGGCCGGCCCGTCGATGGCGACTACGGCCGCACTGCCCGCACTCACAGGCCCACCGCTGAATAGAGCTCCCCGACTTCCTTGCGGGTCAGCGCCCGGATGCTGCCGGGCCGCTGCTCCCCCAGCGTCACCGTGCCGATGTCGGTGCGCACCAACTCCTGGACCGGAAATCCAACCGCCGCCAGCATCCGCCGCACGATCCGCTTGCGGCCTTCGTGCAAGGTCACCCGCACCAGAGACTTTCCGGGCACGGCGTCGACCACCGCGAAATCGTCGAGCTTCACCGGACCGTCGTCGAGTTCGACACCCTCGCGCAGCTTCTTGCCCAGCCCGCGCGGCACGGCGCCCTGCACGGTGGCCAGATAGGTCTTGGGTACCTGATACGACGGGTGCATCAGCCGGTGCGCGAGCTCGCCGTCGTTGGTCAACAGCATCAGGCCCTCGGTGTCCGCGTCGAGGCGCCCGACGTGAAACAGCTTGGCGTCACCACGAACTCGGTGTTCGACGTAGTCGCCGACACACGGCCGTCCGCGGTCGTCGGACATCGTCGAATGCACCCCGCGCGGCTTGTTCAGCGCCAGATAGACCCGGGTCTCATCGACGGTCACCCGTGCCCCGTCGACACGGATCACCGAAGCGGCGGGGTCCACTCGGGTGCCCAGCTCGGTCACCACCTGACCGTCCACCTCGACCCGGCCGTCGCGAATCATCCGCTCGGCGCCCCGGCGCGAGGCAACCCCGGCCTGCGACAGCACCTTCTGCAGGCGCACTCCGTCTTGGTCTTCGTCCGGCCACGCCATCAGAGGTGGTCCACATCGAAGGTCAGCGGCTGATCGGTCGCCGGCACACCACCGAGTTTCATGAAACGCGGTTCGCTGTCCAAGGTTTCGCTCATTTCGTCGATCACGTCGACATCGGGCAGCAGCGGGGCGATGTCGGGCAGGTCGGTCAGCGAGGACAGGCCCAGCCGCTCCAGGAAAAGCTCGGTGGTGGCGAAGGTCACCGCCCCGGTGTCGGCGTCAGCGCCCGCCTCGGTGATCAGGCCGCGCGCGACCAGGGTTCGGATCACCGCGTCGACGTTGACGCCGCGCACCGCGCTGACCCGGGCCCGCGTCACGGGCTGGCGGTAGGCGACCACGGCCAGCGTCTCCAGCGCCGCACGGGTCAGTTTGGACCGCGCGCCGTCGAGCAACAGTCGCTCCACGTACGGCGCGAACCGGGCACGGGTGTAGAGCCGCCAACCGCCGCCGGCCTCACGCAGGTCGATACCGCTGTCACGCTGCGTGAACTCCTCGGCCATCGTGCGCAGTTTGGCCGTGATGCGGTAGACCGGCTGATCGGTGGCGGCCGCCAGCGCCTCGACGGCCACCGGCGTGTCGACCACCAGCAGCAGCGCCTCGAGCACCGATCCCAGTTCGGCGTCTTCGAGTTCGGGTGCCAGGGCGACGTCGATCCCGAGATCGGAGCCCGACGGGCCGGCGGACTCCTGCGCGCCCTCGTGGTCTTCCACAGCGTCCGTCGCCTCGGGGGCCTCGGGAGCCTCCTCCGCCACGTCGGAGTCGGGCATGTGGTCAGTCATCAATTCGTCTCGCACTACTCGGCCGATTCTGCTTTCACCAGGTCTTCATTGGTGGGACGTTCCCCCGTCCACGACACCTGGAGCACACCAAGTGGTTCTGACTGCTCAAATGCTACCGCCCGGGCCCGATACAGTTCGAGCAGCGCCAGGAAGCGGCCGACGATCTCGATCGGCATCGAGCAGTCGGCGACCAGTTCGGTGAACGACGCCCACTGCCCGGTGCCGCGAGCCTCCAACAGCCGCAACACCACACCGGCCTGCTCGGGAACCGACACCATCACCTGGTGCAGGTGCTCAAGACCCACCACCGGGACCGGGCGCGGGGTGAACGCGGCCGCCGCGATCTGGGCGAACGATTCGGCGTCCACGCCGAGCATCACTTCGGGAAGCAGATTGGCGTACCCGTCTTCGAGCGCCACGGCACGCGGGTAGCTGCGCAACGCCGCGGCTTCGAGCTCGGCGAACATCTGCGCGACGTGCTTGAACGCCCGATATTGCAGGAGCCGCGCGAACAGCAGGTCGCGGACCTCGAGCAACGCCAGGTCCTCTTCGTCGTCGACCTGGCCGGCCGGCAGCAGCCGGGCCGCCTTGAGGTCGAGCAGCGTCGCGGCGATCACCAGAAATGCGGTGGTCTCTTCCAGCTCCAACTGCGCGCCGACGTCGCGGGTGTAGGCGATGAAGTCATCGGTGACCTGGTGCAGAGCCACCTCGGTGACGTCGAGGCGATGCGCGAAGATCAGCTGGAGCAGTAGGTCGAACGGACCCTCGAAGTTGGTCAGCCGGACCTGGAAGCCCTGCGAATCGGCGGAGGCGTCGGCCGTCTGGGTGTCGGCGTTCACGCGCCGAATCGGTCGATGACTTCGCGGGCCAAGGCACGATAGGCCTGCGCGCCGCCGGATTTCGGAGCCCAGGTGGTGATGGGCTCGCCGGCCACCGTCGTCTCGGGGAAGCGCACGGTACGGGTGATGACCGTGTCGAACACCAGGTCGCCGAACCGCTCCACCACCCGCGACATGACCTCGCGGGAGTTGACCGTACGCGGGTCGTAGCGAGTCAGCAGGATGCCGCTGATCTCCAGCTTCGGGTTGAGCCGGTCGCGGACCTTCTCCACGGTGTCGGTCAGCAGCGCCAGGCCGCGCAGCGAGAAGTACTCGCATTCGGTCGGGATCACCACCCCGTCGGCGCAGGCCAGGCCGTTGACGGTGAGCAGCCCCAGCGACGGCTGGCAGTCGATCAACAGGTAGTCGTAGCGGTCGAGCACCGGTGTCAGCGCCCGCGCCAGGGAATGCTCCCGCCCCACCTCGTTGACCAGCTGGATCTCGGCCGCGGACAGGTCGATGTTGGAGGGCACCAGGTCCAGGTTCTCCACCCCGGTGCGCACCACCACATCGTCGATACCGACCCGCGGCTCGACCAGCAGGTTGTGCACGGTGTGCGCCAAGTCGTAGTGCGGCACGCCCAGGCCCGCCGACAGCGCGCCCTGCGGGTCGAGGTCCACCAGCAGCACGCGACGGCCGTATTCGGCCAGCGCAGCACCGAGGTTGATGGTGGAGGTCGTCTTGCCGACGCCGCCCTTCTGGTTACACATCGCAATGACCTTGGCCGGCCCGTGCGTCGAACGGGGCTGCGGCTCGGGGATATTCCGCGGCGGACGCCCGGTCAGACCGACGCCGGGGGTGTCGTCGTCGCTCATGGCCGGACCGGCCCTGTGGTGGCGGACATCCGCAGAAGTCTAGTAGGTGTCCGGCGTCTGTATTAGCCACATGACCAGTGATTGCGCGCGCCAACGGCCATAAGATCGCAACCATGAGCCTCAAACGACGTCTTCCCTTCCTGCGGTGGTCGTTCCTGCGGATGGCAACCGGTGCGCGCAACATCGTCACAACCGGGCAGATCGGCGACGGCCGCGAGGCCGCAGCGGTCGACTTCGTGCTGGCCAACGCCCGCGCCGGCGACATCGACGACGTGCTCGCCCGCATCGACGAGTTCGCCTACGAGAAGTCTTTGCTGATCAATATCGGCGATGAGAAGGGCCTGCTGCTGGACGCCGCGGTGCAGCGGGCCAATCCGGGCCTGGCGCTGGAGCTGGGCACCTACTGCGGGTACAGCGCGCTGCGGATCGCGCGCGCCGCACCCTCGGCACGGGTCTATTCGATCGAGCTGGCCGAGGCCAACGCCGCCAACGCCCGGCGGATCTGGGCGCACGCCGGGGTGGCCGACCGGGTCACGTGTGTGGTGGGCACCATCGGCGACGGCGGTCGCACGCTGGACACCTTGACCGCCAAGCACGGCTTTGCCGCCGGCGGCCTGGACTTCTTGTTCATCGACCACGACAAGGACGCCTACCTGCCCGACTTGCAGGCCATCCTCGACCGGGGCTGGCTGCATCCGGGGGCGGTGGTGGTGGCCGACAACGTCAAGCTGCCCGGTGCGCCGCGCTACCGCGAGTACATGCAGGCCCAGCAGGGTTCGCGGTGGGACACCGTCGAGCACCGCACCCACGTGGAGTATCAGAGCCTGCTCCACGATCTGGTGCTGGAGTCGACCTACCTGGGCGGCTAACGCCTCTAGTACCTGGCGCGAGCGTGCACAGACCGACAGTTACTACGGCGTGTCGGCGTACAAACACGCACACTCGCGCGAAGACATCACCTGGCGCGGGGGTGGGCTCCGGCCCACACCTCGCGCAGCGCGTTGACGGTCACCAGGGTGTAGATCTGGGTGGTGGTCACCGAGGCGTGGCCGAGCAGCTCCTGCACCACCCGCACGTCGGCGCCGCCGTCGAGCAGATGGGTCGCGAACGAGTGCCGCAGCGTGTGCGGTGACACCTTCGCGGTGATCCCGGCCCGCTCGGCGGCGTCCTGCAGCACCTGCCAGGCGCTTTGGCGCGACAGCCGCCCGCCCCGGGCGTTGAGAAACACCGCCGCGGTACCGCGGCCGCGGCCGGCCAATTCCGGCCGGCCCCGCACCAGGTAGGCGTCCAGTGCCGCGACCGCCGGCCGGCCGACCGGCACCAATCGCTGCTTGCCGCCCTTGCCGCGTAACAGCACCGACCGGTCTTGAACATCGATATCGTCGATGTCCATTCCCACCGCCTCGGAGATCCGAGAACCGGTGGAGTACAACATCTCCAGCAGCGCGCGGTTGCGCAGCGTCAACGGCCCGTCCGAGACGCTGTCGCCGCCGGCGCCGGCCAGCAGCGCCGCCACCTCGTCAACGGTCAGGCTCTTGGGCAGACGCCGCCCCGGCGTCGGCGGCTTGACCGAACGCGCCACGTCGGCCGCCACCAGTCCCTCCGCGGCGGCGAACCGGTGCAGGCCGCGCACCGCGATCAGCGCGCGCCCCGCCGAGACCGCCGACAGGGCGGGCACGCCGTTGTCCGGGTCGCCGCGGCGCAGCGCCACCAGAAACTCGGTCACGTCGCCTTCGGCCACTGCGGCCAGATCCTCGATCCCGCGGGCCAGCAGGTGCTCGCGGTAGCGGCGCAGGTCGCGCCGATACGAACTCAGTGTGTTGGCTGCGACCCCGCGCTCGATGGTCAGGTGGTCCAGATACCCCTGCAACTGCCCGCCCAGCGGGCCCACCGGCTGGGCCGCCGCGGTCATGGCCGGTTCTGCCTTGCCGCGAACGCCTTCGGTCGATCGACCCACTCGGCGCCGGGGTCACGCAGCTCGGCGAAGCCCTGACTGTGTACGTGGGCGGCCAGGATGCCCGCCACCGCAATGGCATTGACGATCTCGCCGGTGAACACCATGCGGGCCGCCTCGGCGAGCGAGTACCACTGCAGCCTCAGGTCGGCCTCTTCGTCGTGGGCCTCCGGGCGGTCCACCTCGGTCAGACCGGTGGCCAGATACACCCGCACGGACTCGTCGGAAAAGCCCGGGGTGGAGTCCAGATCCACCAGCACCTGCCAGGTGGTCGCGGTCAGACCGGCCTCCTCGACCAGCTCGCGACCGGCGGTCAGCTGCGCCGGCTCGCCCCCGACATCGAGCAGGCCGGCGGGCAGTTCCCACAGCCGCCGGCCCAGCGCATGGCGGTACTGGTAGATCAGCGGGATCCTGCCCTCGGCATCCAGCGCGACCACCGCGACCGCCCCGAAGTGCTCCACCACGTCCCGGGTGGCCGTCGCGCCGCCCGGCATCAAGACCTCGTCACGGCGCAGCGCAAAGATCTTGCCGCTGTGCAGCAGTTGCGACGACGTGGTCTCGAAGACGTGGTCAGCCACGGGTGACGTGTTCCGGCAGCGCTTCTTGCAGTGAGTCGGTCAACGGCTGGGCGCTTCCGCCGCGCCCCTCGGCTCCGTTCTGGGCGTCTTCGTGCTCAGCGCCGTGGGGTTCGTGGGCGTGCTCGGGGATCTCCACCGGCAGCCGCTCGGCGGCCTTGTAGTCCATCGCCGCGCCGACGAACGCGGCGAACAACGGATGCGCCCGGGTGGGCCTGCTCTTGAGTTCCGGGTGCGCCTGGGTGCCCACCAGGAACGGGTGCACCTCGCGGGGGTACTCGACGAACTCCACCAGCTTGCCGTCCGGGGAGGTGCCGGAGAACCGCAGCCCGCTCTCGGCGATCCGGTCGCGGTAGGCGTTGTTGACCTCGAAGCGATGCCGGTGCCGTTCGGAGACCTCGGTGGCCTGATAGGCCTCGGCCACAATCGAATCCGCCTCCAGTACGGCCGGGTAGGCGCCCAGCCGCATGGTGCCGCCGAGGTCGGCCGTTCCGGCGACCGCTTCCTGCTGGTCGGCCATGGTCGCGATGACGGGGTCCGGGGTGTCCGGGTCGAACTCCGCCGAGCTGGCCTGCGTGATCCCCGCGACGCGGGCCGCGTCGATCACGATGCACTGCAGACCCAGGCACAGTCCCAGCACGGGCAGCGCGTGGGTGCGGGCGTAGGCGATGGCCCCGATCTTGCCCTCAATGCCGCGGATGCCGAACCCACCGGGGATCAGCACGCCATGCATCTCCCCCAACGCGGCGGCGGCGCCGGCCGGCGTCTCGCACGCATCGGAGGCCACCCAGTGGATCTCGACCTTCGCGTAATGGGTGAAGCCGCCGGCCCGCAGCGCCTCGGTCACCGACAGGTAAGCGTCCGACAGGTCGATGTACTTGCCCACCAGTGCAATTCGCACGGTCTCGTGGGGCTCGTGGACCCGGCGCAGGAGCTCGTCCCACTCGGTCCAGTCGACGTCCTTGAACGGCAGGTTGAGGCGGCGCACCACGTAGGCGTCCAGCTCCTCGCGGTGCAGCACCTTGGGGATGTCGTAGATCGAGGGCGCGTCCGGGGTGGAGATCACCCCGTCGACGTCGACGTCGCACATCAGCGCGATCTTGTTCTTCAGCGCGTCGGGCACGTCGCGGTCGCAGCGCAGGATCAGCGCGTCGGGCGTGATGCCGATGCTGCGTAGCGCCGCCACCGAGTGCTGGGTGGGCTTGGTCTTGAGCTCGCCGGACGGGGCCAGGTACGGCACCAGCGAGACGTGCAGGAAGAACACGTTGTCGCGGCCCACGTCGTGGCGGACCTGCCGGGCGGCTTCCAGGAACGGCTGCGACTCGATGTCGCCGACGGTGCCGCCGATCTCGGTGATCACCACGTCGGGGCGCACGCCGTCGGCGTCCGGCTCCGACATGGCCAGGATGCGCCGCTTGATCTCGTCGGTGATGTGCGGGATCACCTGCACGGTGTCGCCGAGGTATTCGCCGCGGCGTTCCTTGGCGATGACCGTCGAATACACCTGGCCGGTGGTCACATTCGCCGAACCGGACAGGTCGCGGTCCAGGAATCGCTCGTAGTGGCCGACGTCGAGGTCGGTCTCGGCACCGTCCTCGGTGACGAACACCTCACCGTGCTGGAACGGATTCATCGTCCCAGGATCGACGTTGAGATACGGGTCCAGCTTCTGCATGGTGACCTGCAGACCCCGGGATATCAGCAACTGTCCCAGGCTACTTGCGGTCAAACCCTTACCCAGCGAGGACGCAACTCCACCCGTGACGAAGAGATGCTTCGGCTCGGTTTGCGGATGCTTTCGCAGTGGTGGCAACACCAACCTCCGTGACGACGGCGCAGGAACTTGAGGGCCTGCCGACCCACGGAATCTCACCCTAACATCGACGCGGCGTCTCGGCTCCAGACACGCCCACCCGGGCCCGGACGGGGCTGTGGTAAGTCCGGCTATTGCGCCAGCGTGACCGACCCGGCGCCGTGGCCGATGCCGTACTGCCCCGGCTGGCCGCCGCCGATCAGACTGCTCACCGCCATGACAGTGGTGATCCGGCCGGACTCGAGGTCCACGTCGTCGACGGTGCTGATCGCTGCGGCCACCGCGGAATCGGTGCGGGCCATGGCCACCGCCGCGGTGCCCGACGCCGATCCGTCCCGGCCGGCCAGCACCGTCGCCGAGCCGTGCGGGGCCAGTGCCGCGGCGAACCGGGCCACGCTCAGCCCGCTGGTGCCGGCGTCTTCGGGCAGCGCTCCGCCGGTGAGCACCACGGCGGCGTTGGCGGCCGGGAAACGCTCCTGGTGGTAGGTGACGAAGCCGGTGTCGCGCAGCGCGGCCAGCACGGTGTCACGCGCAGGGTCGTCGGCGGGCACGATCGTCGGATTGCGGTTGATCAGCAGCGCGATCCCGAGCAGGTCGCCGGCCTGGGCGTCCTGGTCGACGAGGCTGGTGCTCAGTTGGGCACCGGCCGGCACGATCCCGGACTCCAGCACGGCACGCAGCTTCTCTTCGGCGTTGCCCTCGACGAACTGGGCCGTCAGTGTCACCGTTCCGGTGACGGTTCCGCCGGCCTGCCCGATGATCTTCGAGACCGCCTCGACGTCGCCGTCGGCGGCATCGGGAGTCCGGAAGATCACGGTGGATTTCCCGTTCAGCGCGTCGTGCACCATCCGGGGCGCCATCTGGGCGTCGAAATCGTTGGCGTTGCGCAGCCGCTCGTTCAGCGCGTTGTGCTGTTCGTGCAGCGCGTCGATCTGCTCCCGCAGGTCCTGCTTGTCGGACTGCAGGCCGGCCATCAACGGGCCGGACAACAGTCCGGAACCCAGCACGACGCCGAACACCAGTGCCAGCAGCACTGCCGTCAGCGACATCGCGTGGTAGCGAGGGGTGATCATGGCGGTGCTGACCCCGATCCTTGTACGTCGATCCTGTTTAGGTCACCCAGTGCCGCAACCACTGCGACAGGTGCTGCCAGTAGTTGCCGAGCCACTCGAGCACCACGGCATCGGTCCGCGAGACCCACAGCGCGACAGTGATCGCCATCAGCATGGTCAGCACCAGCAGCGCGATCGCGCCGGCCGAGATCCGGTTGCGGTAGAGCGTGGCGACCGCTCGGGCGTCCACCAGCTTCTCGCCGACCTTGAGCCGAGTCATGAACATCGACGGGTTGGTCAGCTGGCGGGTCCGGTCGAAGAACGTCTCGATGTTGGAGGTGTGTCCGGCCGTCACCAGCAGCGCCGCACCGTGGTGGTCGGCCAGCAGCAGCGCCAGGTCCATGGCCGAGCCGGCGGCGGGGAAGGTCATGGCACCGACACCCAGGTCCTGGATGCGCTCCAGGCCGGATGCGTGGCCGTCGGCGTCGGCGGGCAGCACGACCTGCGATCCGCACCGCAGCACCTCGGCGCTCATCTGGTCGGGGTCGCCGACGATCAGCTGCGGGCGGTAGCCGGCCTTGCGCAGCACGTCGGCTCCGGCACCGATGCCGATCAGCACCGGCTGGTACTCCTTGATGAACGGCTTGAGGCACTTCAGGTCGTCGGTGGCGGTGGCTTCGTCACCGACCAGCACCACGTGGCGACGTCGCAGGTCGACGTCGATCTCGGGGATCCCGATCCCGTCGATCAGCAGCGGGCTCTCGCTGCGGATGAACTCGATGGTGTTGCCGGCGAAGGACTCCAGGTGGGCCACCAGCCCAGTCTTGGCCTCCATCATCATGTCGGCGATCTCGACGTCGCTGCGTTCGACGCCACGGGCCAGCCTGCGGTCGCCGGAGTAGACGGCGCCGTTGTAGAGGCGGATCTTGGCGCCGTCACGGATCTTCTTGAAGACGGTGGGTCCGGCTTCGTCGATCAGCGTGACGCCGTTGGCGACCAGCACCTCGGGCCCCAGGTTGGGGTAGCGCCCGGAGATCGAGGCCGAGGCGTTGACCACGCCGGCGATCTGGGCTTCCACCAATGCATCGGCGGTGATCCGGTCCAGATCGAGAATGTCGAGGACCACGATGTCGCCGGGTCCCACCCTGCGCAGCAGTCGGTCGATGTCGTGGTCGACCCGAGCCGTACCGACGAGACCAGGCCGGGCGGTGTTACGAGACAGCAGCGCAGACATCTTCATGGGCGCGATTCTGGCCGGGAAGTCGCAAGAATCACGGGAGGCGCGCCGTAACACCAGCCCCAGAAGTTCCATCACGTCACATCAGTCACAGGCTTTACGAGCGCAACGCGGACCGGAAATGTGCAAGGGATTTCCCTGTATTTCCGGTTGCCTGCATGGGCATAGCGTCGACTCAATCGGGGTGCCGCCCCGTATCGCGAGGAGGGAGATCGACATGAGGGGACGATGGATTGCCGCTCTGGCCACGCTGGTGGCGGGCGCGTCGGTGGGGTTGGCCGGCCCGGCGAAAGCCGACCTGACTGACGGCAGCTACACCATGACGATGACCGAGTCCGACCAGTTCAAGGTGGGCCAGACGCAGACGTGGAATGTCGGCAGTTGCGGCCCCGATTGTCGGCACGTGGAGGTGGCCGGCGGCGATACACCCTATGACTTTCACCTGGCCGGCAATTCCTGGACGGCAGCCCAACCGTCGGGCCAATCCCACGGATTTACCACGACGGTCGATAACAATTCGCTCGCCGGCACATTCACCTTCGACGACGGCGCGTACTACAAGTACCAACTGAAAAAGAACTGACCTGCCTTAGCTGTCGGAGCCGGCGCCCCGATCCTCTTGCGCGGCGTCCAGCAGCTCTCGGGCATGGGCCCGGGCGGTGTCGGTCTCCCCCAGTCCGGCCAGCATCCGGGCGAGCTCGCCGACCCGGTCGTCGTCCGCCAACCGCCGCACCCCGCTGGCTCCCTGGCGGCCCGTGGGCTCGACCATCAGGTGCACGTCGGCGTAAGCCGCGACCTGCGGCAGGTGTGTCACCACGATGACCTGGTGGGTGCGGGCCAAGCGGGCCAGTCGCCGCCCGATCTGCACCGCGGCCCGTCCACCCACTCCGGCGTCGACCTCGTCGAACACCATCGTGGTGCCGGCCGAGTTCCGCGCCGCCGCGGACGACGACGAGGTGGCCAGCACCACCTCCAGCGCCAACATCACCCGGGACAGTTCCCCACCGGAGGCACTCTTGGCCAGCGGCAGCACCGTCATGCCGCGGTGCGGAGCCAATCCGAACTCGACATCGTCGATGCCGTCCGCGCCGGCGTGCACGGTCTGCCCCGACGGCAACCGCAAGGCGGCCGGGTCCTCCGCGGCCGCGGGGCTGGTGCTGACCCCGATGCTGAACTCGGCATCGGCCATCGCCAGCCCGGACAACTCGGCGCTGACGGCCTTGGCCAGTCCACCGGCCGCCTTGGTGCGCGCGGCACTGAGCTCGGTGGCGGTCTTGGCCACCTGCCCGCCCAACTCATCGACACGGCGAGCCAACTCGGCGAGCGCTTCCTCGGACACGTCGAGTTGGGTCAGGCGTTCCCGCGATTGCGCCGCCCAGGCCAGCACCCCGTCGATGTCGGCGGCGTACTTGCGGGTCAGGCTGCGCAGCTCGGCCTGGCGGGCCAGCTTGGCATCGAGCGCATCGGCGCCGGTGGGCAGATCCTCGAGGAAGCTGCCGAGTTCGCGGGCCACATCGCCCACCACGGTGAGCGCCTCACCGAGCTGATCGCCCAGCGCCTGCAGGACGGTGTCGTCGGTGGCACTCAACGCCGTCTTGGCCTGCCCCAGCCGATCGGTTGCCGAGCTCGGCCCGTCCGCCGCGTCCAGTGCGTCGTCGCCGCCGGCCAGGGCCGCCCGCGCGCCGTCGGCCGCGGCGCGCAGTGCGTCGAGTTCGGAGAGCCGCCGGATGTCGGCGGTCAGCGCGTCGTCTTCGCCGGCGCGGGGATCGACGGCGTCGATCTCCCGCAACGCGAAGGTGAGCCGGTCGGCTTCCTGCGCCAGTTCCCGGGCACGGTCGCGGCGTTCGACGAGCTCGCGTCGCGCGGATTGCCAGGCCTCACGCGCGGCGCGGTAGCGCTCCAGCCGGGCACCGACCGCGGCGTAGCGATCCAGCGCCGCACGCTGTTCGTCCGAGCGCATCAACCGCAGCTGGTCGTTCTGGCCGTGCAGCGTCAACAGGCTGCCGGTGAAACCGGTCAGCGATTTGGCGGGCACCCCGCGGCCACCCAGGTAGGCCCGCGAGGGGCCGTCGCGGCTGACCGAACGGGCCGCGATCACCGTGCCGTCCTCGTCGCGCTCCGCCCCGGCGGCCTCCAGCAGTTCATCGATCTGCCCGGCCGCGGCCTGCGCCAGGTCGGCGGTGCAGAACCTGCCCTCCACCACGGCACGGGCGGCCCCGGAACGCACCCGGTTGGCGTCGGCACGAGCACCGCCGAGCAGATGCAGGCCCGTGACGACCATCGTCTTGCCGGTGCCGGTCTCCCCGGTCAGCACGGTCAGTCCGCGGTCGAATTCGGCGGTGGCTGCGCTGATGGCGCCCAGCGACTCAATACGGATCTCGGTCAGCACCGGTGGCGCACTCCTACTGTCCGCGCCAGCCGGTGACGGGCAACCGGAATTTGCGCACCAATCGGTCGGTGAACGGCGAGCGGCCCAGCCGGGCCCACTTCACCGGGGTGACGCCGCGGTGCACTTCCAGGCGCCCGCCGGCGGGCACCAGCATCTTGCGGCGGCCGTCGCAGAACACCAGCGCATTGTGGCCGTCGCCTTCGACTTCGATCGCGATGATCGATTCGGGGCTGGTGACCATGGGCCGGGCGAACAGCGCGTGAGCGTTGTTGGGCACCACCAGGATGGCGTCCAGGTCGGGCCAGAGCACCGGCCCCCCGGCGGAGAAGGCGTAGGCGGTGGATCCGGTCGGGGTCGACACCAGCACCCCGTCGCAGCCGAACGTCGACACCGGCCTGCCGTCCACCTCGACGACGACGCCCAGGACGCCCAGCCGCGGGCCCTTCTCCATGCTGGCCTCATTGAGCGCCCAGCCGCTGTCGATGATCTCCCCGTCGGCGCGCACCGCGACGTCGAGCGTCATCCGGTCTTCCACCCGGTAGTCGCGGGCGATGATCTTGTCCAGGACCTGGTCGATGGTGTCGGCTTCGGCCTCCGCCAGAAAACCGATCCGGCCCAGGTTGACGCCCAATACCGGGATGTCGGCGCTGCGAGCCAGTTCCGCGGCGCGCAGGAAGGTCCCGTCACCGCCGAGCACCAGGACCAGTTCGCAGCCTTCGGCCGCCCCGTTGTCCGGGTCCACCAGGTCGATCGCGACACCGACTTCGCGACCGTCGTCCGAAGCCGCGTGCAGCGCGCCCTTGTCGACGGCTTCGGCGGTCAGCACCCGCAGCGCGATGCCGTGCTCGTCGAGCACCTTCTCGACGCGGCGGGCGGTGTCGGTCGCCTCTTCTCGACCGCTGTGCACCACCAGCAGCACGGTGCGTTGACGATCTCCATTGGTCATTGCGGACCCCTCGCGACGGCATCCTGCACGGCCGCGTGCAACGCGTCACCGGTCAGTGGCGCGGCGGCGGCGCGCAGATGCAGAAAGTATTCGACGTTGCCGGACGGCCCCGGCAGTGGGCTGGCGGTGACGGCGACGGTGCCCCACCCCAGTTCTTCGGCGCGGCGCGCCACCGACAAGACCGCGTCGGCCCGCAGGACCGGATCGGACACCACACCGCCCGAACCCACCTGTTGTCGTCCGACCTCGAACTGCGGCTTCACCATCGGAACGATATCGGCGTCCGGTGACGCGCAGCCAGCCAGCGCGGGCAACACCGTGGCCAGCGAGATGAACGACAGGTCCGCCACGATCAGCTCCGCGGGCCCGCCGATCGCATCGACCGTCAGTCCGCGGACGTTGGTGCGTTCGATGACCACCACCCGCGGGTCGGTGCGCAGCGACCAGGCCAACTGCCCGTAGCCGACGTCCACGGCGACCACCCGGGCCGCATCGCGGTCCAGCAGTACTTCGGTGAATCCGCCCGTCGAGGCCCCGGCGTCCAGGCACTGCCGCTCGGCCACGGCGATACCGAAGGTGTCCAGTGCGCCGATCAGCTTGTGCGCCCCACGCGACACCCAGGTGCGTTCGCCGTCGTCGATCACGGCCAGCGCCGCGGTGAGAGCCACGGCGGTGGCGGGCTTGACCGCCGGGATGCCGTCGATGGTGACCTTGCCGGCCTCGATCAATTCGGCGGCCTGCTGACGAGACCGCGCCAATCCGCGCCGGACCAGTTCGGCGTCGACGCGAGCACGCCGCGACATGCCTGACTCAGCCCTTCTCTACCGACTCCAGCGCCCGCACCAATACCTGGTGGGCTTCTTCGAGCCGCTGCGCCAACGCATTGAGGTCGCTGTGGGCCGGCAGGTCGGCCAGCTCGGTCTCCCCGGGCAACTCGGCCAACACTGCCGCGATGCGTGCTCGAACGTCCTCAATCTCACTGTTCATGGGTGCCACTCACGCTAGTCGATGCCAGTTGGGGCCAGTTGGGGCCCTCAGGGCCACGTGCCGAGCAGGGACCACTGTTGCAACGCCGCATCCGCGGTCTCGTCGGCGGCCGCAACGGTGAAGGGCCGCCCGGCCAGCTCGGCGTCCCAGACCGCGGACGCCAGCGCCCGGACCACCGACAGGCCATCACCGTCTTCCTCGGGTTGCCCGGCGGCGACGGTGACGGTGGTGCCGTCCACCGTGACGTCCCAGTGCGGCTGGGCACCAATCGCCAGCCGGCCGGCGCCGATGTTCAGCGCCCGCAGGTCATGACCGAGGTAGGTCGGCCGATGCTCGGCGATCGCACCGACCGCATCACGGGCGGTGCTCACTCCGGTCAGCACCATCAGGCTGGGCAGCGCGGCGGCGTTGGCCGCGGCGATGTCGGTGTCGAGCCGGTCGCCGACCACCAGTGGGGCGTAGTACTCCCCGCGGGCCAGTGCGGCGGTCAGCAGCGCCGGGCCCGGCTTGCCGGCCACCTGCGGTTCGGCGTCGGTCGCGGCCCGCAGCGCGGCCACCATTGACCCGTTGCCGGGCAGCAGACCGCGCTCCGACGGCAGCGTCTTGTCGACGTTGGTGGTCATCCACAGCGCCCCGGCACGGATCGCCAGCGCCGCCTCGGCCAGATCGGCCCAGCCGAGCTCGGTGGACAGGCCCTGAATCACCGCGGCCGGCTCGTCGGTAGCCAGCCGTACCGCTTCCAAGCCGACGGCGGTGATCTCGGCGGCCAGTGACTCAGCACCCAGCACCAGGACCTTCGCTCCGGCGGGCAGTTTGCCGGCCAGTAGGCCTGCCGCGATCTGGCCGCTGGTGGCGACGTCCTCGGCTGTGGCGGTGAAGCCCAGCTGGTTCAGATGTCCCGCGACCTCGTCCGCGCCACGCGACGAATTGTTGGTGATGAACAGCGCCCGGCTCGGCAGTTCGGCCAAGGTCTCGACAGCGCCGGCCGTGGGTTCGCCCCCGCGGAACACCGTGCCGTCGAGATCCAGCAGCAGGCAGTCGTACTCCTCGGCCAGTGACGCGCCGCCACCGAGTTCCGCGATGCGTTCCTCGACGTCGGTGACGCCCTCGGTATCGGCCGCCGCGGCCCGTAGGTACCACTCCAGCGCCTCGCCCTCGCGGCCCAGGGCCACCAGCGTCTCGGCGTGCGCGTAGTGCAGCCGCGCCACGGTCGAGCCGGTCCGGCCGGGATCCGACGGCGCCGACGACAGCACCGTCAGCGCCTGCTCCAGCTGGCCCAGGTCGGCACGAGCACCGGCGGCGACGATCCGCATCTCGTCGGCCTCGTCGCCCTCGAGTTGTTCGGCTTCCGGACCGGTGGCCAACTCGATCGCCCGCTGTGGGCGACCCAGGCCGCGCTCGCAGTCGGCGATCAACGGCAGCAGCGCGGATTTGCTGCCCATTCGGCGGGCCGCCCGCAGCTCGCCCAGCGCCTGCGACCAATCGCCGCACTGATAGGCAGCGATCCCGACCGCTTCGCGGACCGCGGTGATCCGCGTCGAGCGCGAGCGGGCCGCCTTGGCATGCAGCAGTGCGGTCTCGGGGTCGTCATCGAGGAGCATCCCGGCCGCGACCAGGTGGCAGGCCACCGAATCCGCGGTGGCCCGGTTGAGCGTGCTCAGTTCGCGGCGCACTTCGGGAGCCAGCTGCTTGGGCTCGATCCCCTCGGGCAGCGGCGGGTCGTCGTAGCGCGCGTTGGTGTCCTCGCCGGAAGGTCGCGGGGGCCGCGACGTCCGGTCGAAGTCGCGCTGCGGCCGGGACGTCCGGTCGTTGTCCCGCGCAGGCCGCGACGTGCGGTCGAAGTCGCGCTGCGGCCGCGACGTGCGGTCGTTGTCCCGCGGGGGTCGCGGGCTACCGTCACGGTCCCACGAGGGACGCGGACTACCGTCGTGGTCGCGACGCTGCTGGGGACGACGGTCGCGCTCCGGTCCAGAGCCGCCCGATGCCCGGCGCTGATCGCCGGATCCCCGGAACGAACCACCACCGGACTGTCCGGGGCGACCGCCGGATTGACCGGGCCTGCCTCCGGACTGCCCGGGCCGACCACCGGATTGCCCGGGCCGGCCTCGTCGCCCGGCGTCGCCGGCGCCCCTGCCGCCCCGCGGCCCGTCGCCGCCATTGCCGTGTTCGGCCACCTCGTGCCCTTCGGTCGTAACAGTGCTACCGAAAAGGATACGGCGGGGATCGCCGACCTCTTGACACGGTCGCATTTGCGCGATCTGTTCGCGCAGAACATGGGACATGTGGGAAATGCCTGTGCCCCCCAATTTCTTGGGGGGCACAGGTCTTAATGTTGTGTTCGGCGGTGTCCTACTTTTCCACCCGTGTGGGCAGTATCATCGGCGCTGACAGGCTTAGCTTCCGGGTTCGGGATGGGACCGGGCGTTTCCCTGTCGCTATTTCCGCCGTAACTCTATTTTCTTTTTCCTTGCGGGGTGGACTGGTCCCGTTGGGGGGTCCACCGGTGTCACCACGTTTGTGTTTGGTGGTGGGGTGTGGGTCTTTAAGTATTTTGTGGTGTGGTTGCGGGCAACACATGTTTGTTTCTTTGTGTTGTAAGTTTTCGGCCGGTTAGTGCCAGTTCCCTGCACACCTTGCGGTGCTTCTAGGTCTGGTCTATCGATCCCGTGGTCTGCGGGGGGCCTTATCCCTCTAAAAGGGTGAGAATCCTGGTCTTGGAGTAGGTTTCCCGCTTAGATGCTTTCAGCGGTTATCCTGTCCGAACGTAGCCATCCAGCCGTGCTCCTGGTGGAACAACTGGTATACCAGAGGTTCGTCCGTCCCGGTCCTCTCGTACTAGGGACAGGTTTCCTCAAGATTCTGACGCGCGCGGCGGATAGAGACCGAACTGTCTCACGACGTTCTAAACCCAGCTCGCGTGCCGCTTTAATGGGCGAACAGCCCAACCCTTGGGACCTGCTCCAGCCCCAGGATGCGACGAGCCGACATCGAGGTGCCAAACCATCCCGTCGATATGGACTCTTGGGGAAGATCAGCCTGTTATCCCCGGGGTACCTTTTATCCGTTGAGCGACACCCCTTCCACTCGGGGGTGCCGGATCACTAGTCCCGACTTTCGTCCCTGTTTGACGTGTCAGTCTTACAGTCAAGCTCCCTTGTGCACTTAC